>LNFE01000164.1 GCA_001464575.1 Acidobacteria bacterium Ga0077553
CTCGCGGAGACGTAGCTCAGTTGGTTAGAGCGCCGGCCTGTCACGTCGGAGGTCGCGGGTTCGAGCCCCGTCGTCTCCGCCATTTAATTCTATGCACCCTGTGTCTGGTCCGAAGATTGCGCTTGTAAATGGACCAGACTACCGCGAAGGTTACGCGAATAGCGTGCAAGTCCGTCCCAACCTGTGGGACTTCCTTCTGATGTTCGGGATTGCGACGCAGACCGCGCCCGACGCGGTGAATATTCAGAATTTTCAGGGCGTGTACCTGAGCCCGCAACAGGCGAAGGCTTTGGCGAATCTGCTGCAGGACAATATCCGGCAGTACGAGGCCACCTTCGGAGAGATTCACCTGGAGCAGAAGCAGGGCACTAACGGTCCGCTGCAATAAGCAGGCCGCCGGCTTCGTCGCAATGGAATTTCCAATGCGGCGGGATGAACGTAGTGGAGCCGTAGTCGAGGACTAGGGCGGGGCCGGGCGTGGATGCGGCGGGTACTTGGGAGCGCTCGAAGGCGGGGATGCGGCGGAATTTTCCATCCACCCAAACGCGGCGAGAAGCCGGAGGCTGCGCGGAGCGGCCGGGGTGGCGTAGTTGCGGCGGGTTTACCGGGTGGGTGACGCGGAGACGGAGCGTAACGATTTCGATGGGCCGGCCGGGGATGGCGTAGCCGTACATTTTTTCGTGGGCGGCGGCGAAATCGGCAGCGAGGGTTTTTGACCAGGGGATGGTGAGTTCGTAGCTTTGGCCGGCGTAGCGGACATCGGCGAAGCGTTCGCGCCGGCCGCCGCGGGGGGCGCGGGAGGCGAGAGCGGTGAAGGCGGCGGCGTGGTTCGTTTGGCCGAGGACGCCTACGGCGAAGTCGCGGACGTGGTCGGCGAGCAGCATGCCGAGGGCCGAGAGGGCGCCGGCGAACTGGGGCACGAGCACCTGCTGGATTCCCAGCGAGGCGGCGATTTCGCAGGCGTGGAGGCCGCCGCCGCCGCCGAAGGCGAGCAGCGTGAAGCCGCGGGGGTCGTAGCCGCGTTCGACGCTGACGGCGCGGATGGCCCGTTCCATGCTGGCGTTGGCGACCCGCAGGATGCCGGCGGCGCCGGCTTCAAGACCGAGGCCGAGCGAGGCGACCGCGGCGGCAGCGCGTTCGGGAAAGATGGGCCGGGAGCCACCGGCGAGCTGATCGGCAGCGATGCGCCCGAGAACGACCTGGGCGTCGGTGACGGTGGGGCGGTCGCCGCGGCCATAGCAGGCGGGACCGGGATCGGCGCCCGCGCTTTCGGGGCCGACGCGGAGCAGGCCGCCTTCATCGATGCGGGCGAGGGAGCCGCCGCCAGCGCCGACGGTGTGGATATCGAGCATGGGGACGCGGAGGGGAAGGCCGTCGACCATGGCCTCGACGGTCATGCGGGGTGTGCCTTCAGAGAGCGAAACGTCAGTGGACGTACCGCCCATATCGAAGGCGAGAATGTGAGTGAGGCCGGAGGCTTGGGCGGCGCCTACCGCGCCGATGATGCCGCCGGCGGGGCCGGAGAGGATGGTGCGGACGGGTTGGCGGCGGGCCTCTTCGGCAGAGAGGAGGCCGCCGCTCGACTGCATGATATGCACGGGGCGGCCGAGGGCGCCGAGGTAGGAGTCCATGAGGGGGCCGACGTAGGCGTTGACGACGGTGGTGGCGGCGCGCTCGTATTCGCGGAACTCGGGGGCGATTTGATGGGAGATGGAGAGGAAGAATTCGTCGCCGAGGGCAGCGGCGATGAGTTGCTCATTGGCGGGAGTTTGCCAGCCGTGGAGGAGGCAGACGGCGACACTGCGGACGCCAGATTTTTGCAAGCGGCGGCGAAGGCGGGCGAGTTCGGCAGGGGAGGGGGTGAGGGCGATGGCGCCGTCGGCGTGCGTTCGCTCCTTGACGCCATGGCAATCGGCGTCGGCGACGAGAAAGCGGCGAGGGGCAGGGGAGAGGTTGTAGAGTTCGGGGCGGTTTTGACGGCCAATGAGGAGGAGGTCTTCAAAGCCAGCGGTGGTGACGAAGGCGGTGTGGGCGCCTTTGCGTTCGAGCAGGGCGTTGGTGGCGACGGTGGAGCCGTGGATGATTTCGAGCTTGCGGGCGGTGGGGAGGCCGGCGAGGATGACGGCGGCGGGGTTGCGCGGGTCTGAGGGAAGCTTGAAGCTTTCAAGGCGGCCGTCGTCGTGTTGGATGACGAAGTCGGTGAAGGTGCCGCCGGCGTCGATGCCGATTCTCATCGGCGCCCCGGGATTTCGGGATAGGGGACCTGCTCTTCATTGAAGCGCTGCAGGATGGTTTTGAGGATGGCGGAACGAATCAGGCCCGAGCCGAGTTGCTTCTCGACTTGGAACACCAGCCGGAACTGGAGATGGGTGGCCATCATGCCGGGGTCGGCGATGAGGAGCGGATCGGCGTCGGGGAGGACGCCGGGGTTGGCCTTGGCGGCTTCAATGCAAATGCGTTCGACGAGGGAGATATCGGCGCCGTGACCGATGAGGATGGGGATGCCGGTGCCGATGCGAGAGGCGGGCAGATCGTAGTTGAGCAGGTTGCCGTTGGTGATGGTCTTGTTCGGAATGATGATGGTGGCGTTGTTCGAAGTGAGGACGCGCGTGGTGCGCCAGCCGATGTCGACCACGGTGCCTTCCTCTTCAGCCGAGAGGCGGATGAACTGGCCGACCGCGATGGGGGCTTCAACAAGGAGATGGACCCCGGCGAAGAGGTTGCCGAGGGTGTCCTGCAGGGCGAGGGCGACGGCGAGGCCGCCCACGCCGAGGGCGGTGAGGATAGGGGTGATGGAGATGCCCCAGAACCGGAGGAGAATCAGCAGGCCGATGCCAAAGACGAACAAGCGCGTAAGGGTTCGGGACAGGCCGGCCATCGCAAACGGGAGCTTCGAGATGCCGCGTTGCACCATGGCGTTGAGCATGAGCGCCATGCTGAAGATCACGAAGCCGACGATGGAGTTCTGGGTGAGGGTGCGCCAGCGGTTTTCAAGATCGAACACGTCCAGGCCGAGTTCGAGAGAGCCGGCGAGGACCCATAGAAACGAGGGTGTCTTGAGATACTCCCAGGCGACCTGCGGAAAGGAGTCCGGACCCGTGGCGGCGCGGCGGAGACCGCGAAGAATCCACCAACGAACGATGAGCAGTACCAGGATGGAACTACCAAAAACCGCGAGTGCTTCGAGCCCTTTGAAGTTCCAGTTCACGCGTCTCTCATTATGAGCCGGGGCAAGGCCGCGTGTCATCATGAATGAGTAGCAGCAAATGATAGAACTGACAGGCGTTACGAAGCGGTTCGACGGCAAGAAGCAGGTCACCGCGCTGAACACAGTCAATTTGCAGATTGGCAAGGGTGAGATGGTTTCTCTGGTGGGGCCGTCGGGTTCGGGGAAATCGACTTTGCTGAACCTGATTGGGGGCTTGGATAAGCCGTCGACCGGAGAGATTGCGCTGGACGGGGCGGTGCTGAGCGGGCTCAGCGACGACGCGTTGACCAAGTTGCGCCGGGACAAGATTGGCTTCATTTTTCAGTTTTTTAATCTCTTGCCGACGTTGAATTGTCTCGAAAACGTCTCGCTACCGCTGCACTTGCGGGGCTGGAAGAAGGCTGACATCGATGAGCGGGCGAATGAGTTGCTGGCGCTGGTGGGATTGGGCAAGCGGCTGGACCATCTGCCGGAGGAGCTATCGGGCGGCGAGCGGCAGCGGGTGGCGATTGCCCGGGCGTTGAGCGTGTATCCGCCGATTCTGCTTGCGGATGAGCCGACGGGGAATCTGGATTCCGCGACGGGGGTGGAAATTCTGGGGCTGATCCGGGACCTCCATCAGAGGCTGCAGACCACCGTGTTGATCGTGACGCACGACAAGACGGTGGCCGAGAGCTGCCCGCGGCAGATTGCCTTGAAAGACGGCGTGGTGGTGCAGGACCGGCGGGTATGATTCTGCTCAAGCTGATCAGTTGGCAGTACGTGCGGAAGCATCTGCTGCGGAGCCTGCTGACGATTGCCGGGATCGTGCTGGGGGTGGCGGTATTCGTCGGCATGCATACGGCGAACCAGAGCGTGCTGACCGCGTTTACCCAGACCGTGGACCGCATTGCCGGGGCGACGCAGTTGCAGATTACGGCGGGCGAGGCCGGGTTCGAGGAAGAGGTTCTTGAACGCGTTCAAAACATCCCGGAGGTACGGGTGGCCGTGCCGGTGATCGAGGCCGTGGCGACGCCGGAAACGCGATCGAAGGGCAACCTGCTGATCCTGGCGGTGGACATGACGGGGGACCGGTCGCTGCGCGAGTATGCGCTCGAGGACGGCGACGACTCGTTTATCGAAGATCCGCTCGTATTTTTGGCCCAGCCGGATTCGATCATGATCACGCAGGAGTTTGCGGCGGAGAACGGCATCAAGAGCAATGACGCCTTGACGCTGAACTCGATGGACGGGCCGAAGAAGTTCGTCGTTCGCGGGATTATGAAATCGAGCGGGTTGACCTCGGCGTTTGGCGGCAACCTGGCGATTATGGACGTCTACGCGGCGCAGAAGGTTTTCGGCCGCGGGCGGCGATTTGACCGGATCGACCTGGCGGCGCAGGAGGGGCTGCGGCCGGAGGATGTGGCGAAGAAGCTGGAGCAGGTGTTGGGGGCGGGCTACCAGGTGGAGTCGCCGTCGTCTCGGGGGAAGCAGTTTGAATCCTTGTCGAGCGTATATGGGATGCTCGCGAACATTACGAGCCTGTTCGCTTTGTTTATTGGGATGTTCATCATCTACAACTCGTTTGCGATCGCGGTGACGCAGCGGCGGAGCGAGATTGGCATTCTGCGGGCTTTGGGCGCGACCCGGGGGCAGATTCAGGTTCTGTTTCTGATGGAGAGCGCGGTGGGCGGGCTGATCGGGGCCGGGCTGGGAGCCGGGCTGGGGGTGTTGATTGCGCGGGGGATGGCGGGTTCGCTGGGGAACCTGCTCGGCGAGATTTACGGCGTGGCGCAGAAGGCCGAGGAGGTTTCGAGCGATCCGAAGCTGCTGGCCGGGGCGATGGTGTTGGGGTTGATTACGAGCTTGGTGGCGGCGTGGATTCCGGCGCGGAACGCGGCGCGCGTGGACGTTGACGGCGGGCGAGAACCGGATGCGGCGCTTGCTGGCCTTTGTTTGTTTGGCGCTGGTCGGGCTGTCGCTCGTGTATGGCGAGGGGCGGCTGATCTTCTACGGCGGCTATTTCCTGAGCATTTTCGCGGGGGTGCTGATGGTGCCGACGCTGGGCTTGTGGTTAGCGAAGGGGCTGCGGCCGGTGTTGAAGGCCATTTGGCCGGTGGAAGGGGCGTTGGCGGCAGACTCGCTGATTCAGTCGCCGCGGCGGACCTCCGGAGCGGTAGCGGCGCTGGCGCTTTCGGTGTCGTTGATTGTGGCGTTGGGCGGGATGACGCAGGCGGCCTATGCGTCGATTGAAGAGTGGCTGCGGATTGCGTTGAACCCGGACATGTACCTGAGCCCGTCGCAGAATCTGACGGACCGGAGCTTCCGCTTCCCGGTGGCGTTCGCTGAAGAGGTGGCGAAATTGCCGGGCGTGCGGCGAACGCAGTTCGTGCGGACGGTGCGGCTGCCGGTGGATGGGGAGCCGGTGATGTTCGTTTCGCTCGAAGTGGCGAGCATCCGGAAAGAGGTTCGGCTGCCGGTGGTGAGCGGCGATGGGGACCAGATGTACTCGGAGGCGGCGGCGGGACGGGGAGTGATTGTCTCGGATAACTTCGCGCTGCAGCATCACCGGAAGGCCGGCGAGATGCTGACCCTGAATACTCCGGAAGGGCCGCTGAACTTGCCGATTCTGGGGACCGTGGTCGACTACTCGGATCAGAAGGGATCGATTCTGATTGACCGGGCCGTGTACCAGAAGTTTTGGAAAGACGACTCGGTGAACGTGGTGCGTATTTACCTGGATGAAGGGGTGACGGTGGCGCAGATGCGAGACCGCGTGGCGGCGCAGGTCGGCGACCGGTACCGGTATTTCGTCTTCACGAATGAGGATCTGCGGAGCTACATTCTGAAGATCACGGACCAGTGGTTTGGGCTCACCTATATTCAGATTGCGGTGGCGGTGTTGGTTTCGATTCTGGGGATTGTGAATACGTTGACCGTGTCGATTACCGACCGGCGGCGGGAGTTGGGGGTGTTGCAGGCGGTGGGCGGATTGCGGATGCAGATTCGCGGGACAATCTGGCTGGAGGCGTTGACGATTGGGGCGATTGGGTTGGTGTTGGGTTGGGGGTTTGGCGCGGTGGCGCTGTACTATGCGCTCGAGACTTCGGCGCGGGACTTGTCGGGGATGCGCCTCGAATACACCTATCCGTTCAAGATGGCGTTGACGTTGATTCCCGTGATTCTGGGAAGTGCATTCTTATCGTCGCTGGGTCCGGCGGAGACCGCGGTGCGCGGCTCGTTAGTGGAGGCTTTGGAGTATGAGTAAGTGGCTTTTGCTGTTCGTGGCGGGTTCGCTGTTGGCTCAAGACGCTCGGCAGATTGTGGAGGAGTCGCAGAAGCGGCACCGTTCGCGGAGCCAGCAGTATGAGGGCGTGCTGGAGGTTTACGACGCCAAGGGCGGAAAGAATGAGAAGCGTTGGCAGTTTGCGCGGATCGGCTCTTATGGCCAATCGAAGTCCGTGCTGCGGTTTTTGGCGCCGCCGCTTGTGAAGGGCGTGGCTTTGCTGATCTGGATGTGGACGCCGGAGCTGAACCGGGACCGGCGGATTGCTCTGCAGGACCGGTCGACGCGCTTCTTCGGGACCGACTTTTCGTTTGAGGATCTGGAAGAGCGGGACGTGGAGCAGAGCGACTACAAGCTGCTGGGGGAGCAGACGCTAAACGGGCAAGCCTGCTACCAGATTGAATCGGTGCCGAAGCAGTCGCGGACGTCGCAGTATTCGAAGACCGTCGTCTGGGTGCGGAAGGATATTCTGCTGCCGGTGCAGTTTGAAATGTACGTGAAGACGGAGTTGGTGAAGCGGATGGTGCATCGGCGCGTGGAGCAGGTGCAGAACGTGTGGTCGACGCTGGAACTGGAGATGAGCGATCTGCGGAAGAAGACCCGGACCGTGATGAAGACCGAGAAGCTGAAGTACGACGTGACGCTGCCCGAAGAGCAGTTCACGCTGCAGGCGTTGCGCCGCGGCGAATGACGCGTTGGGTTCTAGCCGGGCTCTGCTGCGTCCCGCTGTGGGCGCAGAGCTTTTCGCAGCGCGGGTTCGTCGAAGCCCGGGGGACGTTCTTCCCGCAGACGGCGCCGAGCGATAGCGGCCGGGCGATTGGCGACATTCTGCTGCGCTACGAGATGGGCTGGAAGCTGACGCCGTGGTTGCGGTTCAACGGCTCTGTTGACGGGCGAACCGACACGCACCGGCAGACGGAGCGGCAGTGGCGGATTGATTGGCAGGACCGCGGAATGCTCCGGCCGGCGGTATCGCTGCGGCGGTTCAGCTTGACGGCGAACCGGGGCAAGTGGACGGCGGAGGCGGGCAAGCAGTTTATCCGTTGGGGCAAGGCGGATATTCTGAACCCGCTCGATCGATTCGCGCCGCGCGACTTTTTGAACGTCGTCGATACGGAGTATCTGGCGGTGATGGCGGGGCGGGTGACGTGGGAGAGTGGGGCCGATACGGTGGACCTGGTATGGCAACCGCGGTTTACGCCGAGCCGGAGTCCGCTGCTGTTGCAGCGCTGGGGCGGCGCCGGGGGGGTATTGGGTCAGGGGCCGGAAGCGCCGGTGGATTTTCCGGTGCAGTTGGTTTTGCGGCAGGGGAGGGCGACGCTGCCGGCAGGGCAGCAGTGGGGCGTGCGGTGGAACCACGTGGGCCGGGGGTATGAGGCGTCGGGGGTGTTTTATCAGGGGCACAACCATCTGCCGTTGATTGACGGGCGGATCTCGACCTTTCCGGACTTGCGGCTGGAGTTATTCAACTACTTTGCCCAGTTGCGGATGGTGGGCGGGGCGGTGGCGGCGCCGAACCGCTGGTTCACGCTGAAGGCCGAGGGGGGCTTTTTTGCGAGCTCGACGCCGGCGGCGGATAACTACTTTCAATACGTGGTGCAGGCTGAGCGGCAGAGCGGGGAGTGGACGTTTGTGGGCGGGTATGCGGGCGAGTACGTGACGGCGCGGCGGAACCTGTTTGACTTCGCGCCGGACCGGGGATTGACGCGGAGTTTTCTGGGCCGGGCGAGTCTGCAATTGAATCCGCGTGACACGGTCGCAGTGGACGCGGCACTCAGGCAGAATGGAGAGGGAGTTTGGATCCGTGGTGAATTCACCCACTCCTTCAACGATCACTGGTCAGTACGCACCGGCGGGACGTTCATCCGTGGGCAGAGTACGGACTTTCTCGGACAGTTCCGGCGGAACTCGCATCTTTCGGTGGCCTTCCGCTACAGTTTCTGATACCTTTCGACCGCCAATTGCGCGTTAGCTTTTGACAGCAGGAGTCCCTTTCTATGAACCCGTTCTTTCGCACTACCATTGCCATGGCCGTGAGCGGCGCATTGGTGTTTGCCCAGGCGCCGAAACCGGCGCCGGCGAAGCCTGCTGCCGCCAAGCCGGCAGCGCCGGCTAAGCCTGCCGCGGCGCCGGCGGCTTCGGCGCTCGATAAGATTTTCAAAATGGTGACGTTAAAGTTGCCGGACGCGAGCGTGGTTTCGTCGATCAATGCCGCCGGAAAGTCGCTGAAAGTGACGACGGACGACCTGATTCGCTTTAAGGAAGCGGGAGCGTCGGACAACGTGATTGTGGCGCTGAGCAACTCGATGAACGGAACCCCGGCGGCCGCTGCGGCGCCGAGCGCGCCCTCCGCGGCGAAAAGTGCGCCGGTGGCTGTTGCGCCGGTGGCCGCGACATGGAATACGAACCTCTCGACGGTTGTTTGCGATGCGCCGACGGGCGAGCGGAAGCGGGTGGTGGCGGTGGATGAGTTTGACTACGGTACGGTGCAGAGCCAAGTGGCGGCGGTCTTTGGGACGCAGGTGGACATCGGGAAAGGGATTCTGGCGATGTTTACGAAGCGGCTTGCCGAGCAGGGCAAGTTCCGGATTGTGGAGCGGCAGAATATCAAGAAGGTAATGGCCGAGCAGGACTTTGGCGCGTCGAACCGCGTGAAGCAGGGGACGCAGGCGCGGCTGGGCCGCATCACCGGCGCCGATGCGATTCTGATGGGAACGATTGTGACGTTCGGCCGCGATGATAAGCGGAAGTCGGTGGGCGGTTTCGGCATTGGGCCGCGGGCGTTGGGCGGGCTGAAGATCAAGACCGGCGAAGACAAAGCCGTGGTGGTGATTTCGTTCCGGCTGGTGGATGCGGAGAGTTCGGAAGTGATCGCGACGGGCGAGGCGCGCGGCGAATCGAGCCGGAAGCAGAACGGGGTCGATCTTGGCGCGTTGGTCAACCGGGGCGGCGGCGCGGCGTCGGTGGACATGACGTCGGCCAACTTCGGGCAGACGATCATCGGCGAAGCGACGATGCAGAGCGTGGATAAATTGGCCGCGGATTTGAACGCCAACGAAGGGAAGATTCAGATGCGGAACCTGGATATTGAAAGCCGCATTGCCGAGGTGGTGGGGCAGCAGATCTACCTTTCGGCGGGCAGCTTCGACGGCGTGAACAAGTGCGACCGGTTTGAGATCCACAAGATTGTGAAAGAAGTGAAAGACCCGGTGACGAAGGACGTGATCGATATGGTCACCGAGAAGGTGGGCGACTACGTGGCCACCGAGGTGAGAGACCGGATTTCGATTGGGGCTTATAACGGCTCGGCGAAGCCTGAGGTGGGATACCTGGCGAAGAAGGTGCAGAAACAATGATGACCCGACGTTTTGTTCTATCCGTATTGGCCGGTGCGCCGGCGCTGCTGGGGCAGACCAAGCGCAGCTTGGCTGTGGAGGACTTTGACTTCTCGACGGTGCGGGACGCCAGCGCCGCGATCTTCGGTACGCAGGTGGACCTGGGCAAGGGCATGAGCGCGCTGATGGTGAAGCGGATTGCGCAGGGCGGCAAGTTCACCGTTGTGGAGCGCAACAAAGTGGGCACCGTTCTGAAAGAGCAAGATTTTGGCGCCAGCGGCCGCGTGAAGAAAGGGACGCAGGCGCGGATCGGCCAGATTCGCGGGGCGGACTTTACGATTATGGGCGATGTTGTCGTGTTCGGCCGGGACGACCGGCGGCGGAGCGGGGCGGCGGGCGTCGTGGTGCCCGGCGCGGGCGGCGTGGGCGGCATTAAGAACAACGAAGCCAAGGCCGTGGTCGTGCTGAATTTCCGGATGGTGGACAACGAGTCGTCCGAAATTGTGATGACGGGCGAGGCGCGGGGCGAATCGAAACGCAGTTCGCGCGGTGGTTTTGCGGGCGTATTTGTGGGCGGCGTGGGCGCGGGCGGCGGCGTGGACTTCACGGCGGCGAACTTCGCGGAGACGATCATCGGCGAGGCCGTGATGGATGCTTGCGACAAGTTGGCCGCGCAGGTGAACGGGCAGGCCGGAAGCGTTTCGAGCACGCGGCAGATTGATATTGAAGGACGCGTGGCGGCCGTTGAAGGCGGCAGCGTCTACATCAACGTAGGCTCGTCGTCGGGCGTGCAGGTGGGCGATACGTTCGAAGTGTCGCGGATTGTGAAGGAAGTGAAGGATCCGGTGACGAAGGAAGTGCTGGACGTGGTGACGGCGCCCGTGGGCAGCTTGAAGATCACGTCGGTGCGGGAAAAGATCGCCATCGGTTCGTTTAGCGGTGGCCAGCCGCCCAAAGAGGGCGATCGAGTGGAGAAGAAATAGTATGCGCGCGGCATGGATTGTTCTGTTGGTTTCGCCGGTGTGGGGACAGCCGATGGGCTTCCTGCAGGGGCTGGAAAACAAGTTCGAGCAGACCGCGCCGCGGGGAAACGCGGCGGTTCCGCAGGGATACCGGCAGGACCGGTTGCGGGACGTGAACGCGTTCAACAGTTGGTTCGACCAGCAATACCTGCCGGCGTTTCAGGCCAAGCCGGGATGGACGCCGCAGCGGCGGGCGTTTGTGGGCCGGGCGTCGGCGTACCTGGGCGCGATCCGGGGCTTGGCGGGAAATGATCCGGCGTTGGGCTTAGCGCTTTCGGGGGCGTTCAACCGGTTGGGCCGCATGCAGGAGGCGGACCAGCGCTATCTGGATCGCGAAGGGGCGATTCATAGCTACAACAATTCGGCGATCATCCTGAACCAGTTGGCGAATGAGAATCCGGACGATCCGAATGTGCGCGGGCAACTGGCGTTCGTGGGCGGGCGGGTGAATGCGCTGGGTGGATCGATTCCGATTTGGATGTCGGTGCCGATCGGCGGCCGGCAGCGGCAGCAGGAGCAGCGCGGGATTCCGGAGGCGTATCTACAGGCGCCGGTGAAGACGTCGGCGCCCACGAGCGCGGAGTATCCGCGGGTGGACGAAGGATCGTTGAGTGCGGAAGAACGGGTGCTGTGGCGCGAGTTGCGGGAGCGGTACTACAACGTGCTCGGGACAGTGTATTCGGCGAAGAATGCGGTGGCGCCGGTGCAGGCTAGCGTCGAGGGCCGGGGGCTTGCGTTGACGCCGGACCTGGTGAAGTCGTCGACGCGGATGAACCTTTCGCTGGACTTGGCCAAGAACGATCTCGAACAGAAGCAGTTCGATTCGGCGCGGGAAAACTTGCAGATCGCCGAAGGTGAGGCGCGGAAGATCTTGCGGTACGTTGGATTGTAGTGATTACCCGGCGTTCTTTTTTGGTGGCGGCCTCGACGGCCGCGGCGATGGGTCAGGGGCGGGTGCCCGTGATGGGATCGGGGGCGCATGCCTACGAGGCTTACCACGACTGGCCGAAATTGCGGGGGACGCACCGGTTTGGGAATACGCACGGGATTGTGGTGGACCGGCAGGGGCGCGTGATCATCGCGCACACCGTGCATAAGGACAGCCAATCGGGCGACGCCATCGCGATGTTTGACCCGGACGGGAAGTTCATCAAGAGTTGGGGCGCGGAGATGCGGGGCGGGGCGCACGGGTTGACGCTGCGGCAGGAAGGGGGCGAAGAGTTCCTCTACCACTGCGACAACGTGAAGGGGTTTGTCCGGAAGACGACGCTGGACGGTGAGGTGGTGTGGACGATCCATGCGCCGGTGATGTCGGGCGTGTACGCGAAGGCGAGCGAGTATAAGCCGTCGAACTTGGCGATTGCGCCGAACGGCGATTTCTACGTGGCGGATGGGTATGGCAAATTCCACATTCATCACTACGACGCGAAGACGAATTACATTCGAACGTTTGGCGGGACGCGGCAGTTGATGGACGCGAATAAGGACAAAGAGACCGGGCCGGGGACGACGATTTGGCCGCACGCGATTGGAATTGATACGCGGAGCGGCGCGCCGCTGCTGATGGTGGGGGAGCGCGGGGCGAACTCGCGGATTCAGTATTTTGATTTGAACGGCCGGCCGCTGCAGATGGTGAAGGATGGCGTGCGGTGGCCGAGTACGTTCGACTTCCTCGGCGACACGTTGCTGATGCCGGATTTGAAGGCTGTGGTGACGCTGTTCGATAAGCAGAACCGGCCTCTGGTTCAGCTCGGCGATGGGCGGCAGACGGACGGGAAGACGTACGAGGGGATCCGGAACCAGGAACGTTCGGCCTTTACGCCGGGTAAGTTCGTGGCGCCGCACGCGGCCTGCTTCGCGCCCAATGGCGACATTTATGTTGCCGAGTGGGTGGAAGTCGGCCGCGTGACGAAGCTGAAGAAGCTCTAACGGCGCTACTCCGTGCCGTAGTTGATTTCGAGGCGGCGGACCGTGCGGGACGCCGCGTAGAGCACCAGCGCCGTGACGGCGAGCAGGCCGAGGATGGCGGCCCAAGCCGAGGTGGGAGCGGCCGGGGCGAGAATCATCCGCATCAGCGGCGGGACGTTCGGATCAAGCGGCGGCGCCACGGGGCAGATGGATTGGAGGTAGTGCAGCACGCTAAGCTTCTGCAGCAGTTCCGGCAGGAAGCCGTTGATCGACTCCCAGAGCAGCATGACCAGCGCCGGGATGATGGGGTTGCGCAGCAATAGGCCGGCGGCGAGGAAGACGCTGCCATAGCCGACGCAACCGAGCATCGCGGAGAGGATGTACCAGGTGCCGTGGTAGAACGCGTCGGTTTGGAGATAGCCCTGCAGGTCGGCGCTTGATTGGTAGGAAAGCAGCGCGCTAAAGCTGAGCAGGGCGCCACCACCGAAGATGACGGCGGAGGCGATGAGCCCCGCGCAGTACTTGCCCAGCAGCAGGATCTCGCGGCGGACGGGAGCGAGGAACCAGTAGTGGAGCGACTTGTCGATCATTTCGCCCCGGAAGAGATTGATGAAGATGCCGAGGCAGCCGAAGAAGACGGCGAGGCGGAGATAAAAGAACTGGAACACGCCCGCGTAGACTTTGCTGTCTTCGTCGAATGAATTGAGGGTGCGGCGGTTCCTGCTCTTGAGTGCGCCGTTTTCAAACTCCAGCCAGATGCGGTTGCTCCCGTCAAAATACTGAAGAGAGCGGCGGTCGAGGTCGCGGCGCCGCCACTTCCGGTCTGTGATCGGCTGGCCGGCGGTGGCGAGGACTTCTGTATCCGGGGTGCCTACGGGGATGCGATCGAGGACGGCGGCGGGCGTGACGGGTTTGCCGGCATACTCACTGCGCCGGTACTGCACGCTGATGCCGTGGCCGAAGAAGAGAACGGCGGGAAAGAGGGCCAGCAGATAGACCCAGAGAGCCCGGCGGGAGAAAAACGCCCGGCGCATTTCGAGCTTGGCGATGATCCAGATCTGGTTCACTTGCCGCCTCCAATCAGGTATTCGTAAAGGGCGTCGACGTTCTCGTCCATGGGCAGGACGCCGTCGATTTCAATGCCGCTGAGGGCGATGCGCTGGACGGCGGCGGCGAAGGCGTCGCGATGGCGCGTGGTCACCAGGACGCCGCGGCCTTCCGGGTCGATCTTCACGGCGAGGACTTCGGCCTGTTCGAACAGCAGCGCGGCCACGCGGGACGGCTGCTGGCAGTGGAGCAGGAACTGGCTGGGGTGTTCATGGATCTCGTCGCGGACGTTCCGGATTTCGCCTTCGGCGACGATCATGCCGTTGGCGATGAGGATGACCTGATCCGAGAAGACGTCGACTTCCTGCAGGACGTGGCTCGAGAGGATGACGTGGCGGCCGCGGGCGGCGTAGTCGCGGAAGAGGGCGATGGTCTCGGCGCGGACGAGGGGGTCGAGACCGTTGAGCGGCTCGTCAAGGACGAGGACTTCGGGCTCGTGGGCGATGGCTTGGGCGAGGCGGATGCGTTGGCGCATGCCTTTCGAATAGGCCGCGATCTTGCGGGAAGAGGCGTGAGTCAGTGCGACGGTTTCGATAGCGAGAGCGGCGCGGCGCTCGGCTTCGGCGCGGGGGAAGCCGTGCAGGAGGAGGCCAGCGAGAACGAAGCCGAAGCCGGTGACCCCGCGCGGGGCGGCGTCGTACTGCGTGGCATAGCCGACGATGCGCATCAGCTTTTCCGGCGCGAACGGCGAGACGCCCCGGACGGAGATAGAGCCGCTGCCGGGGTGGACGAGGCCGGTCATCAGATTCATCAGCGTCGTTTTGCCGGAGCCGTTGGGGCCGACGAGGCTCGTGATGCCGGGGGGAATGCGGAGATCGACCTTGTTGACGCCGAGGACGTCGCCGTAGAATTTCGATACGTTGTGGAACAGAATCTGGTCGTCGCTCATGAGACCACCTCCACAGGGCGGAGTTTGCGCAGCAGAACAGCGAGCAATGCGGCGAGCATCAGGAGAAGCACCGTGAAGGACTCCCAGGCGCCGGGGGCGTCTTCGGCCGCCTCGACGCCGAGCAGGGCGCACCAGACGGCGTAGATGGCGTAGCCCGGGTTGAGCAGCGAACCCCATTCGACGCGGAGCACTTGATTGATGATCTGCGAGGCCCCGGCCAGGACGAAGAAGAAGGCCAGGACGAGCGCGCCGGCTACCACGCGCCACTTGACGTAAGCCGAGCAGGTGAGCGCGATCAGCGACACCATGACGATGTAGAGCAGGAAGCCGAGGACCATGCCTTGGCCGAGGAACCAGTTGGCTTGGAGCCAGGCGGTGCTGGCGAGACTGGCCTGCATGATGAAAACGAAGAGGCCGGGGACGAGTGTGACGAGGGAGAGGATCCCGAAGAGCACCATCATGCGGGCGCCGATGTAGCTCCAGCGAGAGAGCGGCCGGGCGAAATAGAGCGGCAGGGCGTTGTTGGCCAGGTCCGGCGCGATGAGTCCGGGGCCGGCGATAGCGGCGAGGAGGATGGCGAATGTCGACTGAACATTCATGAAGATGGCGAAGAACTTGCCGTCGATAGAGAGCATCTTCCGAATGCCGTCGTCGCCGCCGCTGCCGAGACTGGGGAGGAGGTCGGCGTGGTTCGAGACGTAGACGAACCCGGCGCACAGGAGCGGCCAGAAAAGGGAGAGGACGAGGAGGATGACGACGAAGCGCTGGCCGAGGAGCTTCGGCCAGACGAAGCGAGGGACGGCCAGGAACCGGGTGGCCGAGCCGGTGAGCGGCCCGTTGTAGCGTTCATATCCGCGCTTAAATACGGCCATGGACCACCTCCGGCTGGGGGGACGGCTGCAAGTGGCCGACTGCTTTCAGGAAGATCTCTTCGAGGGTGTCGCGGCGGTAGGCGAGCTTGGTAATCCGCAGGTTCTCGCGGGCGGTGATACGCCAGAGCGCGTTGACTTCGATCTCGACAGGCAAGACGATCCGCCAGGTGCCGGGCGACTCCGAAACGCCTTCCGCGCCGATTTCGCGAAGGGCCGCGCCGAGGTTGCGGTCGTCGCCGGAGACCTGCAGCTGGACGAAGCGCTTGTTGGCTTGGCGTTCGGCGGCGAGGTCGCACTGGTGGACGATCTGGCCGTCCTTAAGAATCACGACTTCGTCGCAGACCTGTTCGACGTCGTGCAGCAGGTGGGAGCAAAGGAGGACGTTCATGCCATGCTGCTCTTTCATCTCTTTGATGAGGACCAGCATGCGTTGGCGGGCGGCGGGGTCGAGGCCGTTGGTGGGTTCATCGAGAATGACGAGTTCGGGGCCATGGATGATGGCTTGGGCGAGCTTGGCCATCTGCTTCATGCCGAGGGAATAGGTGCCGACGTTGCGATAGCGGGCTTCGCCGAGGCCGACGTGGAAGAGGGTTTCGTGGGCCTTTTCGAGGGCCGCCGCGGCGGGGAGGCCGGAGAGTTCACCCATCAGGCGGAGGAAGGCGACGGCGGTCATGTCGGCGATGAGCGAATCGTTTTCCGGCATGTCCAGCGACTGGCGGTGGCAATCGAAGCCGAGAATCTGGGCGGAGCCCGCGGACGGTTTATGGAAGCCGAGCAGTGTTTGGATGAGGGTGGACTTGCCGGCGCCGTTGGGGCCGAGCAGGCCAATGGCCTTCCCCACGCCGGAAGCGCCCAGGCGGCAGGAGATGCCTTTGAGGATCTCCCGCTTGCCCAGGCGCACCCGGAGATTGTCGACCGCGATAACAGGGTTCATAGTTTGGTGGGACCTTGCGAGAGCAGCATGTCGAAAAGCAGACTCGAAAGACGGGTACGAGATGCCGAGCGAATTCGTTCCGTTTCTCCGGTGAATGTCAGCAGCGCGGGCTCTCGATTGGCCATGAGCTTCTGCATCGCTGGGTTCTGGACCAGGGCGGAGAGGTTGCCGAACGTCTCGCCGACGTTGGCCCAGACGAAGCCCGAATAGTGCAGGCCGGAGGCGGCGGGCAACTGCTGACGGAACTTTGCGGATCGCACGAGCGGGAAGCCGCCGGAGCGGGTGGCCAAGGCGCGCTGGACGGTGGCGCGGTCACCGCCCTGAACGAGGTAGCCACGGTCAAACGTCCAGTGCAGTTGGATCGGCTGGCCGGCCATCTGGAGCGAGTACCAGGTGAGGCCGTTTACCGTCTCCTGCTTGAGCGTTAGGGGCGAAGGCAGGCCCTGGCGATTGGCCGCCTCGACGAAGCGCTGCATGGTGGCCGTATAGATTTCGGGCCGGTAGGCTTCGACGGCGAGGATCCAGCCGGGGATGGGCAGGGTAGGCGTTTCGACGGCGAAGGTGAAGTCCGTGCCGAGGGCGGCGGCCAGATCGGTGGAGAAAGCAACGCCGGTCTCTGCTTCGATCTTGCGGAGGCCGTCGGTGAAGCCCGGCTTCCAGCGAGCGAGTTGCGTCGTCAGTTCGTCGAACATCTGCTGCGGATTGCGCGTGGTGGCCGAGAAGGCGAGGACGGCATCGGAGGACACATACTCGGCGGAGCTGGCCGCTGCCGGCGTGGCGAGCCAGGAGGCGATGCCCGTGCGCGGGCCGGCGAAGGCGAGCGAGATTTCGCTATCGTCGGCACGCTGATCGATGAACAGGTAGCGCATGTCGCCGGTGAGTTCATGGCGCTGGATGGCCTGGAGGTCGACGCCGAGTAGGGAGGTGACGCCGCGCTGATAATGCTTGGCGATCTCGAGGGCGAAGGGCGACTGGGCGCCTTGGCCGAGTTGAGCCAGAACCGCGGCCAGGTGGGCCGGGTTGTCCGAGACAACGAGCAGACCGCCGGCGAAGGCGTAGGGCAAGGGGCCGAGCGGATCGAGCGCCGCCTTGATGGCCGCCTGTTGCCCCGGCTTCACTTCGGCGAGCACGAGGGGAAGTTGCTGTTTCGTGAGGGCGAAGACCAGCTCGTCGCCGAGGAGCGGAGAAAGGGTGCGGATCCGATCGACGATCTGCTTGATCTCGCTCGCCTGCGCCGACTGCCACCACTGCTTGAGAACGGCGCTTTCGTTCGAGCGCTGTTCGATGAGCGAAACGGCCTGGCTGACGGTGGGACCCAGATTGGGCAGGGCGCCGTAGACGATCGGGTCGAGGGGAAGCGCGGCCAGCAGCCGGGCTTGGGTTCGTTCCGTAATTGGGGTCAACTGCTTTTCGATACTGGAGAGTTCGCTGAGCAGCGTGAAGTACTGTTCGGCGTTGGGGCTCCAGGAGACGGCGTCCTTGACGCTGACGTTTTGCAGGGTAACGGTGGTGGCGGAGTGTTCGCCTGGCTTCAGGACCTTTTCGCTGTTCGGCTGCGTGACGCCGACCGAACCTTCGATGACGCCGACCAGGGAGCCCGCCGTGCCGGTGGAGACCGTAAAGATGGTGCCGCGAACGGTGGCGACCGAATCCCGCGTGATCACGTGGAGGCCGCCGCGGCGCTGCTTGGCCGCGTGGACGATTACGTCACCGCGTTCGAGGTGGATGGATTGGCCGGACCAGGCCGCGCGGATGGAAAGTTCCGAGCTCTCGTTGATTTCGACGGTGGAGCCGTCGGCCAGGCGGAGCGTGGAGCGGGTGCCGCGGCCGGTGCGGATGACCTGCGCTTCGCCCAGGGCGGCGCCGGCGATGAGCGGTTCGCCGGTCATCGTATAGGCAGCGCCGGAGATGGCTTCCACGGTGGCGCGGGGGCCCGAGGGAGCGAGCAGGGAATCAATCTGATGGCGTCCGGCGACCAGAGCGACCGCGGCTACGCCAGCGGCGATGGCCCACTTCGGGACGGTGAAGCGCCGGGCCGGACGCGCGGGCATGGCGATGACCTTGGGCCCCGCCGTCAGAACCCGGCGGCATTCGACGCAGCGGGATAAATGGTCCTGCAAAAGCAACTGCCGGGCCTCACTGAGATCGCCCCGGCCGTAGTCGGCGCGGTACTCCGCGCAAACCGCCGGGGCGGCCAGTTTGGCCCAGACTCTCTCCTGCGCCGCGGTGAGCGTTTCGCCGGAGACGTCTTCCTGGCGAATCTCGTCGAGGATCTGATCTAAGTTTTGTTCGTTCATGGTTTTGATCCTTTCCTAGCGCGTAATCAGTTTGAGGAGTGACTGCCGGATGCGGTGGAGGCGGCTGGCGACCGTGCCGCGTTCAATGGCGAACTGGTCGGCGAGCTCTTCGTAAGAGAATCCTTCGAGATTGCGGAGGACGAAGAGTTGAGCGTCCTCCGGGTCCAGGCGGCTGAGCGCCCGGCGGAGCTGTTCTTTGAGCAAGGCGGTGCTGGCCGGGCCGGCGTGGTCGGGGCCCGTGTCGATCGGCAGTTCGCCGCGCGACGCTTTTTGGCGAAGAATATCGATGGCGGCATTGGTGGCGGCCCTCCGCAAGTAGCTCTCCGACACCGTCTCGAGGGCGGGAGGCGGGTTCAGATTGAGAATCCGCATAAACACGACCTGCATCGCGTCTTCCGCGTCGGCGTTGTTCCCCGTGACGCGCAGGGCCGCCCGATACACGGTGGCCGAGTGGCGCTGGTAGAAGTCTTGAAACGAATTGGCCTGTGGCAAGGGCAGTGGCTCTGCTGGTAATGCTAGCCCGAAGGTTCCCATATTTGCTTACTCGTTTGGGTAAACGAGCTCACGGGCGCTTTTCTTCCCGCTATTTTTTCTTCCGGAAGCGATCGAGAATGCTACCCGCCGCGGCGCCGACGCCACCCATGCCTTCCACTTTCAGCCGGGCGGCGCGTTCGGCGTCCGGCGCAAATCGCGGTTGGGAGAAGGTGCCGGTGACGATGGACGGAATAATGATCTGGCCCTGCGGGCTCGCGAAGATTGAACCCATGATGCCGCCGAGGCCACCCTCGCCGGCCTTGGCGGCGAACTCTTTGCCCATCACGGTCGTGATGCGCAGATTGATTTTCTGGTCGGCCAGGCCGAGCGTGCCTTCGCCGGTCAGCTTGCCGGCGCCGAAGTCGAGGGCCAGGTCCTTGGTGGTGGCGACGCCATTAGCGACCTGCAGGGTGCCTCCGAACTGGACGATGTCCGTGAAGGTCTCCTTGATCTTCATGATGCCGAGCATTTTGCCGATACCGGCCATTTCGTTCAGCATCTGGACGCCGTTCATCTTGCCGTTGGCCATCTGGAGTTCCATGGTGCCGTTCAGCGTCCGCGCAATCTCCTCGCCGGCCTTGGAAGAAAACGCCAAATTCACCTTGCCGGACAACGGGCCGGAGAGGAAGCCTTTGACGGGAGAGGTCCCGGCCAGGAGTTGACCGGCTTCGATGTTGGTGAGCGTGGACTGCAGAGTGATTTGGGCGGGAGTGGTGCGGAGGTCGGCGGTGGCAACGCCGGACTGTTGGCCGCCGAAGACGCGCGCCGTGAACGGGTCCATGCGCAGTTGTTCGTTGGCGTAGGAGATGGTGGCTTTGACGTCTTCGAGGGGTACCCCGTCAAAGAGGATCTTGCCCGCCGTGAGAGTGCCGTTGGCGGTAAGTGGAGTGGCGGACTTGCCTTTGCTGGGCGGAGGATTCCAGGCTTGCCATTCGGCGACTTCGATCTGATCGACCGCGGCGTTGAACGTGATCTGTGGCTTCTTGAAGGACTTGATAGCCAGGCTGCCCCGGGCGTGTGTGGAGCCGAGGGCCCATTGGGCGTCTTCGAGCAGGACGGAGTCGGCGGCGAATTTCACGTTGGCTTGGGCGATCTGGAGCGGTTTGGGGAGGGCCGGGGTAGATAGGCTGACGCCGCGGAGGGAGCCGGAGCCGGAATAGGTGCTGTCGTTGATTTTCAGGTCGAGCGTGACCGTGCCGGAGCCGGTGAGTCCTTCGGGTCGCATGCCGTACGCGCTGGCCATCCGGAGGAGTTCTTCGACGCTGGCGCCTTCCGTGCGGAGGGTGGCTTCGACGCGGGGATCGTCCTCGCTGTAATCGCGAATCGTCGCACGAGCCTGGAGTTTCGTGCCGCCGGTTTCGAGAGTGAAGGGATCGGTCGTCAGGGTGTTCGGGGTCATGGCCACGCGGAGGGCCGAGGCGCGAACCGGCGCGGCGAGATCCTTGCTCGAAAACTCGGCTTGGGAGGCTTCGAGCTTGCCGTTGAGGAGGGGGCGCGTCGTGGTGCCGGTGACGGCGATATCCGCGGCGAGCAGGCCCTGCACTTTGAGATCGGGCGGGAGCTTGCCGCCAAAGATTCCCGCGATTTGCACCAGGTCGCCAACTGGCGCTTGGTTTGTCTTCACGGTGAGTTGGAGCTGTTGGCCGATGAGCTTCCCGGTGACGGCGAGAGCCATGGCGCCGAGCTTGGCCGTGAATTGATTGATGTTCCAGGTTTGGCCGGACTGCAACAGGTCGAAGGCGAGGGTCAACGGTTGTTTGGCGTCGTCTCCCTGCAGGGTGAGCGTGCCTTTGGCGAGCCCGTTTTCATAAGTCGCGTCGACGGAGGCCTGGGCGCGCATCGTGTCGAGGCGTACTTTCGCGGTAAGGCTGCGGTTGTCGCTCCAACGGGCGTCGATGTGTTCGTAGACCTCGCGGGGGGCTTTCGCCTGGAGGTCGGTCATCGCCAGGGAGCCGTCCGTGACCCCAAGGGTGGGGATCACGTCGCTCTCCTCGCCGCCCGTCGTCTCGTAATTCCACTTCCCGGCGGGGCTGCGGATCAGTTCGACTGCCGGCGACTGCAGTTCGACGGCTTGCACGTCGACCTTGCCGCCAAGCAGTGGGAAGAGGGCCACCCGGACGAAGACCTCTTTCGCCTGCAGAAAGGGAGCTTTCGAAGCGAACCCATTGGGCTGCCCGAGGACGACATCCGCAACCCGGAGGGAGAGCGGAAACACCTTGAGGGTCATGGCGCCGAGGGAGACCGGCCGGTTGAGACTCTTTTCGAGCTTTGCTTGCAGCGGGCCGCGGAACCGGTTTGCATCGATGAGAAATGGCAGCGCCAACACAACGCCAAGGAGCAAGACGGCGGCTGCGATGAGCCCTTTGCGGAACGACATGTCCTAATGATACGCGGGGGCGGCTGGGAGTTACGCCGTTGCGCCGCGGGCAGCGTCGGTGAGGGTGCGCCGAAGCTCTTCAAGCTGGATCGGTTTGCTGAGGAAGTCTTGCATTCCGGCTTCGAGGCAGGCGAGACGGTCCTCGGGGAAGGCGCTCGCGGTCAGGGCGACCATGCGCGGTCGCTGACGTACGGGCACCGTCGCTACCACCTGGCGGGCGGCGTCGAGCCCGTCCATTTCGGGCATGTGCAGGTCGAGCAGCATAAGGTCATAGGGCATCTGCCGGACGGCTTCGAGGGCCAGCAGGCCATTTTCCACAATCATCGGTTCGTAGCCGAGGCGGCGGAGCAGGCCTTGAATGACACGCTGGTTCACGGCGTTGTCTTCGGCCACGAGAATGCGTAGCGGCGCCGCTTTCGCTAGCGGCGTCTCGCTGTTGGCGGCAGCTGTTTTGGCTACGGGGCGGGTGGCGAGGGCCTCGGACACGGCCAGATGCAGTTGGGTGGGTCGAACGGGTTTGCTAATCGCCCGGCCTTCCCCAATGCGCAGCGCCGGCTTACTGACGAGAGCCACTGGAAGCGCGGCGGTTGCCTCCGCCAGGACGAGATCCACGCCGTCCAGGTCTCGAGTTACGACCAGCCCCCACGCAGTCAGATACCGCCCCAGCAACTCCTCCAGCGCGAACGGCGTCACCTTCATCCAAACGCGCTTCCCCTGCCAATGTACTTCGCTTGGCAAGCCGGTGATGGTCTCGGCGACCCGCCTATCCGGCAGATCGAAATAGAAGAGGGACCCGACTCCGAGCTGGCTCTCAACCTGGATCTCGCCGCCCATGAGGCGCGTCAGCCGCTGCGAAATGGCCAGCCCGAGGCCGGTACCGCCAAATTGCCGGGTGGTGGAGGCGTCCACTTGGCTGAAGGATTGAAACAACCGGTGCTGTTGGTTTGGCGGGATGCCGATTCCGGTGTCGCGAACCGCGATGTGGATGACCTGGCGATCCGCGCGATTGGCCGACTCCACGCGAACGGCGACTTCGCCGACGTTAGTGAACTTCACGGCATTGCCGACCAAATTGACGAGCACCTGGCGCAACCGGGCCGCGTCGCCCAGGATCATGCGCGGCGCGGAGGAATCGAACTGGCAGAGCAGCGTCAGGTTCTTATTCGCGGCCATGGCGCCGAGCAGTTCGAGCGACTCTTCAACGCAAGCCAGCAGGTCAAATGGCTCGTCGGCGATCTGTAGTTTGCCGGATTCAATTTTCGAAAAATCGAGGATGTCGTTCAGGACGGTCAGCAACGCGGCGCCGGATGAGTTGATGATGGAAACGTACTCGTGCGCCTCCTTGGGCAACGGCAAGTCGCGCAGCAGATGGGACATGCCGACCACGGCGTTCATCGGCGTCCGGATCTCGTGACTCATGTTGGCCAAAAACTCGCTTTTGGCGCGAGCGGCGCTTTCAGCGGCTTCCTTGGCTTCGCGAAGTTGCGCGGTCCGCTCGGCCACCACGCGGGCCAGGGCGGCGCGTTGGTTGTGCAGGTCCATGGTGCGCTGCCAGTGCAGGGCCAGTCCGCCCAACACGGTGAACCCGAGACACATGGTGACAAACCAGTAGGTTTGGTAGAACCTGGGGAGAACCCGCAAGTTCGGCATCGTTTGCGCCTCGCTCCAGATGCCATCGTTGTTCGTTGCCTGTACCCGAAAGCGATAGTGACCGGGCGGCAGGTTCGTATACGTGGCTTCCCGATGATTCGGGACTTCGATCCAGGTGCGGTCAAATCCTTCGAGCAGATAGCGGAATCGGTTCTTCTCCGGAGCGGCGAAGCTCAGCGCGGTGAACCGGACGCGAAGCGATTGCGCCCCCGGGCCCACTTCAACCGGCCCGGTGAGGCTCAGAGCCTGCCCATCGCTGGCGACCTCCTCAATGACGACGGAAGGCGCAACCTTATTCCGCTGTAACCGGCCGGGCGTCAATACGGAGACTCCTTTCAAGGTCGGGAACCAGAGACGGCCACTCCGGTCCTGATACAGTGAGCCGGTGATTGTTTCGCGGGAACGCAACCCATCGGAATGCACGAAGACTTCCGAGGGCACCTGATCGAGACGGCCTTCGGCCTGATCCCACAGATCGGCTTTCCGTACGTGCGCGATGCCGCTATAGGACTGCATCCAGATGTCCCCATCCGGCAAAATGGCGAAACTGTGAATGGTGTTGTCCGGCAGACCGTTTTCGCGATTCCACCGGTACACCGTGCCCCCTCGCAGGCACGCCAGGCCGCGCCCGCTGCTTGCCAGCCAGATCTCCCCTTCCGGCCCGCGTTCCACCCAGTCGATCATCTCGTTTTCGAATCCGGCGATGGGCGTGGCGTTACCCTGCGTGTACTGCAACAGGCCGTTGCCGGTAGTCGCGACGAGCAACGTGCCGGGGCTCGTCTCAATCACCCTCCGCACCGAAAGTCCGCTCAGTCCCATCAGCGACACTGGCGACAAGCGGTCGCCCTCCACCCGGGCCATGCCCCCGCCGCTGAGACCAACCCAGATCGTTCCCGCCTGATCTTCAAAGAGCGAATAGACGAAGTTCGCGCCCGAGTCAGGCAACGCCATGCGATGAAAGACGCCATTCCGCCAGCGAACCACTTCCGAGCCATTGCCTCCGATCCAGAGCGAGCCGTCGCGGCCGGCCAGGATTGCATTCACCCGATTACTAGGCAGCCCAGCCGCCGCGCCAATACGGCGCACTTGGCCGCGGTCGAGTTGCACCAGACCGTTGGTCCGTGTGGCCATCCAGTAGACGCCGTTCGAGTCCTGGGTAATCTGCGAAATGGAGTCTTCGGGAAGACCTTCCGGCACGCCGTAGTTTAGAAACTTTCCATCGGTCAGTTGCAGCAGTCCGCCGCCGTTCGCGACGGCTACCCACAGGCTGCCTTCGTGGTCCATCGAGACGTCATGTACTTCGGTGTTGGGCAATCCCTGGGCCACTCCCATCACGGCTACTTGCCCGTCCCGGTATCGGACGAGCCCGCCGAAATTCACGGCGATCCATAGATTCCCGTCCCGATCCTCGCAAAATGCCTGCGGTGCGGAGAGGTCGCTGACCGGCAGCCATTGGCTCAGGGGAAGCCGTTCCCAGGCGCCATTCCGGAAACGGGCCAGACCCCCGCCCGCGGTCCCGGCCCAGATCGTTCCCTTGCCGTCCTCGAACACCGCGGAAACTATCTGGTTGGGGAGGCCGTCCCGGGTATCAAAGATCCGCGGCTTGCCGTTGGTAATGTGGGCGAGACCTTGCATGGTCGCTACCCACAGGCTGCCGTCCCGCGCCTCGAGAAGTTGATTCACGTGCCGGCTCGGCAACTGCGCATTCCAGGGCGCTTTGCTGAACCGGCCATCCCGCCACGCCAACACGCCATCACGCGTCCCCACCCAGATCGTACTCCGGCCCTCCGCCAAGGCATTCGCCTGGTTGCCCTCCAGCCCATCCGCTGCGGTGTACGTCTGCCACTCACCCCCGCGCTGGACGATCAAGCCGCTGTCGGTGGCCGCCCAAAGGCTCCCGTCTCGCGCTGGCAACAACCAGCGCACCGGCCGCCCGCCGAAGCCCGGGGTGACGCCGGGCAGATAATTTTTAAAACGGACGCCGTCGAACCGGCTGATCCCTTCCCGCGTCCCCACCCAGATGTATCCGTCCCGACCCTGCCGGACGCGAAGAGTGGCGCTCGAAACCAATCCGGAGTCGATGGTCCATGCCCGCTTGACATACTGCGATGGGAGCCGCCCCGGATCCAGTCCGTAGACCGTACCCGCCAACAGGAAAAGGATGAGGGGGCATCGCGACAATTCGCACTGATTCCTAGTGCGGCTATCGTCAGTTTTGTGATATTCCTGCAGAGCGGCCGGGGCCGTTTCAGCTTACATTCCAACAGATGAGCTTGCGTTCGGTCATCTCTTCAATGGCGTAGCGTGGCCCTTCGCGTCCGGTGCCGCTTCGTTTTACGCCGCCGTAGGGCATCTGGTCAGCCCTGAATTGGGGCACGTCGTTGATCAGAAATCCTCCGACATGCACCCTTCGCGCCGCCCGAAAAGCCGCCGCCAAATCCTTTGTGAAGATGCCTGCCTGCAGCCCGTAGGCGGACGCGTTCACCCGGTCGATTGCCTCGTCGAGATCTCGATACCGGTTGGCGGACACCACCGGGCCGAATACCTCGTCCGCAAAGACCTTGGCCGTATCCGGCACTTCCCGTAGTACGACGGGCGCAATGGTCGCCCGGCCGGACCGTGTCACGGAGCCGCCCGCCTCGCTCACCCACGCCGCCACGCGGTCGGCCTCGGCGGCGGAAACCAACGAGCTGACCTCTGTCGCCTCGTCGAGCGGATGGCCGATCGTCAACTTTGCGGTGGCGGCCATCAACGCTTCGTGAAACGCCACGGCCACGTCATCCGCCACAAAAATCCGCTGGAGCGAGATGCAAACTTGCCCCGAGTTGGCGAACGCCGCGGCGGCACAGCGACGGGCGGCTTCGTCGATGTCCGCATCCGCCGCGACGATCACGGCCGAGTTGCTGCCGAGTTCGAGAGTCATCCGCTGCAGGCCCGCCTTCGCCCGCATCGCCACGCCCACCTCCGCGCTGCCCGTGAAGGTCACCATGGCAATGGCTTCGTTGCCTACCAACATCGGCCCCACGCTGGCGCCGGACCCGGGGATGACGTTCAGCGCCCCCGGCGGCAGTCCTGCCTCGGTGAACAATCGCGCGAGGCGAAGCGCCGAGACGGGCGTCGCCGAAGCCGGCTTGTGCACCACGGCGTTGCCGCCGGCGATCGCAGGGCCGATCTTGTGCAGCGACAGATTCAGCGGGAAGTTGAAGGGCGTAATGGCGGCGATGACGCCAAGCGGTTCGCGAATCATCAGCGCCATCTTTCCGGCGCCGTTGACGGCGGCATCCATCGGCACCTCCTCGCCGGCCAGGCGGTTGGCTTCTTCAGAGGAGAACAGCAGGGTGGCCGCCCCCCGGTCGACCTCCGCGCGGGCCTCGCGCAGGGGTTTGCCGCTCTCGCTGGCTATGATGACGGCCATCTCGTCTTTCGCCGCCAGCAGCAGTTCGCGGGTGCGGCGCAGGATCGCGCTGCGCTGTGCCCGGGTCATCTCGCGCATGACCTTGGCGGCTTCCGTCGCCGCCCGCACCGCGGCTGCCGCCTGCGCCGGTCCAGCCTCGGCCACTTCGGCGAACGGAAGACCGTCGAACGGTACATGCACGGTTCGCGTTGTCTCTCCCGTGGCCTCGGTTCCATTGATCCACAAACTGTAACGGTTCATCGTTTGAAGGTCCCGTAGGTAAACTTGCTCGAAACCACTTGCGCATTCTGGTCCAACACGACCCGCACCTGGAACCGGCCCTCTTCCGGTGATCCGAACCGGACGTCGACGCCTTCGACCGCAATCCCGCCTTCCGGCTCCGTCACCGGGATCATCCGCCAGACCGGGTACTGGCTGAAGCGCAGAAAGCCTTGCGCCTCGGGCGTCCGCTTGGCGGCGTTGATGCGCGTGGCGTCGGTGGGCTTGTAATAGGTTCGGCCGGCATCGGGATCAAAGGTTTGGCCCAGGTTCACATCCTGTAGACGCCAGAAGGTTTCCGTCGAAACGTATCCGGTCCAGCGGAAGGGATTGAACGGCGTTGGCCATGCTGCCACTCGCAACGGTTCTTGTCCGGCAAAGCGCCGGGCGGAGAGGGTTTCGATGGCGCGTTGATGCAACACGACGCGGCCGCCAGTCCACACCATCAGGAACAGGAGGGCGAAAATCGCCCAGCCTTGGCCGGACGACTTCTTTTGCGACCCGATCTCGCTACCCACCAGCCGCGATAGCCACGGCGCCGCCAACGCCAATCCCAGGACGGCCAGGATCCACGCGTCCACGACGAAGACTCCGTCGAGAGCGAACCACTCGTTCGAGAACGGCAGCAGGAGCCGGATGCCGTAATTGTTCCAGTAGTCCATGAACAGGTGGATGAGCACGCCGAGCGTCCCGGCAGCCATCGCGCTTCCCCAGGCAAACGGCTTGCCGCGCTCGAGCCACCGCACGAAGAGGACCGGCAGCAACGCCATGATCGGCGCAGCCACCAGAGCATGGGTGATGTGCCGGTGATAATCCAGGTAGCCCACGGAGCCGAGCAGGAGGGTGACGGAATCGCCGTCCGGAATGTTGGCGCACAGCACCTGCAGCAGGGTGGCGCGGGGGCACAACTTGTTCAGGCCGGCTCGCGAGAGCATGACGCCGGTTAAGGAGTGGGTGATGTTATCCAAGGGCTACGCTCCGCTTTTTCAATGTAGGTGCGCGGCAGCAGGATGGTCAGGGCATCGGGGACGACGGCGATCCGTGCCGGCAGGAATCCGGCAGCCTCGCCGTCCACCTGAACGGGCACGGGCCGACCGTTTACCGCCGTACACTCCAGCACGCGCGCCGCCCGAACGTCGACGCCGGGACAGAGGTCTGGCTTACCCGCCAGCACGCCAACCAGATAGGGTACGTACCAGATCGAGTTCGAACCGGCGAAGGAGACCGCCTCCAGGCAATCATCAAGCAGGGTGACGTTGCGAGCGATTTCGAGGTCGCCGCCGTAGTTGCGGACCCGGCTCGCCAGCAGAAAGCTGCGTTGCGAAACGAACCCATCAATGTCGGAATGGAACTGCGCCAGCGATCGGCCGAACATGCCAAACCCGCTTACCCAATAGGCCAGCTTGCCAAGCTTGTCCTTGATCGTGGGGTTTACGGAGTTGACGACGGTGGCGTCGAACCCGGCGCCCGCCATGGCCAGGAAATGCCGGTCCGTGGTGGCGCTCTTGATATGGCCGACCGCTATGCGCCGGGCCTGCCGCAGGCCGAGGGCCGCCGCCGCTTTCAGCGGATTCGTTCCGATTTTGGTTTCGACGCACAACACGTTCGCCGTGCCGCCAGGCAGGGGGACTAGCGCCGCCGGGCTGCCGATCATGCCGTTGGCCACTTCGTTGATGGTGCCGTCGCCGCCCAGAACGACAATCCATTCCGCGCCTTTGGCCAACTGTTGTTTCGCCAAGGCGCCTGCCGTGCCAGGCCCCGTGGTGGGGCAGGCCTCGACGGGGCCAAACGAACGCACGGAGGCGATTGTCCGCTCCACTAAGCCAGGATTCCGCAGCAGCTTACCTGCGCGGGGGTTGTAAATAAATGCGATAGCCGGCAACCCCCCAGTATCCTATTGATAGAGCCCCATGAGCAAAGTAGATCAGTTGCGCCAGGAGATTCGCCGCCACGAGTATCTCTACTACGTTCTCGACCAGCCCGAGATCACGGACGCTCAGTACGACGTGCTGATGCGCGAGTTACAGGCCTTAGAGCAGGCCGACCCTTCTTCCGTCACCCCGGACTCGCCCACGCAGCGTGTGGGCGGCGCCCCGCGCGAAGGGTTCGTGAAGCTGCCCCACAGCTCGCCGATGCTTAGCCTGGACAACGCTTTGAACGAAGGGGAACTGCGCGCGTTCGATCAGCGCGTCCGCGATCTGCTGGGCGCGGAACCGTTTCGGTACGTGGCCGAATTGAAGCTGGACGGACTTTCGATGGCCGTGCAGTATCGCGAGCATTGTCTGCAACTCGCTCTCACGCGCGGCGACGGCAGCGAAGGCGAGGACGTGACGCCCAACGCCCGGACCATCCGCAGCCTGCCGCTGCGAGTAAACGGTGAGCGGGCCAACCTCGAAGCGCGCGGGGAAGTCGTCATGCCCAATGCCGCCTTTCAGAAGCTCAACGCGGATCGCGAACAGGAAGGCCTACCCCGCTACGCCAACCCGCGAAACTCGTCGGCCGGGTCGCTTCGGGTGCTCGATCCTACCATCACCGCCAGCCGGCAGCTCGACTTCTACGCCTACTTTCTGCTCGCCGACGGCCAACCGGCCCGCTCCTCCCATTGGGACACGCTTGAAGAGCTGGCCGCCATGGGTTTCAAGGTAAACCCCGCCCGCGCCATCTGCCGGGACGTCGATGAGCTCATCGCCTTCTGTCAGCGTTACGAAGCCGAACGCGACCGGCTGCCGTTTGAAATCGATGGGGTGGTGGCCAAGGTGGATTCGGTCATCCAACAGCAGAAGCTTGGCTGGACCGCTAAGTTTCCGCGGTGGGCGATCGCGTACAAGTATGCGGCGCGGCAGGCGGAAACCGTCATCGAGAAGATCGAGATCCAGGTGGGCCGGACGGGCGCGTTAACGCCGGTGGCGCACCTGAAGCCGGTGCCCGTCAGCGGAGTAATCGTCAGCCGGTCGACCTTGCACAACGAGGATGAGATTGCGCGGCTCGGGGTGGCGGCCGGCGACACGGTGCTGGTGGAACGCTCTGGCGACGTGATTCCCAAAGTGGTGAAGGTGGTCCGCGCGGGCGACCCGCGCACGCCGTTTCAAATGCCGGCCTCGTGTCCGGTCTGCGGCAGTTCCATCTCGCGGCCGGAGGGTGAGGTGGTCTCGCGCTGCCTGAATTCCAGTTGCCCGGCGCGGTTGAAAGAGTCAGTGGCCCACTTCGCGGCACGTCCGGTTTTGGACATCGCCGGTCTGGGCGACGTCCTGGTCGAGCAGTTGGTGAACGCGGGCCTCGTCCATTCGGTGGCCGATCTCTACGACCTTACGCTCGAACAACTGGCCGGTCTGGAACGGATGGGCACTAAGTCGGCGGAGCGTGTTCTCGCGGGCATCGCCCGTTCGAAGACGCTGCCCCTGCCTCGCGTGCTGAACGGCTTGGGCATTCCGTTTGTCGGCGAACGCACAGCGCAGTTTCTCGCCGAACACTTTGGCTCGCTCGACGCGCTGCGGGACGCCGACGAGGCGCAACTGCAGCAGGCCACCGAGGTCGGTCCGAAGGTGGCCCAGAGCATTCGCCGGTGGTTCGCCGAGGAGCGGAATCGGGAAGTGGTGGAGCGGTTGCGCGCCGCCGGCCTGACGTTTACCCATCAGAAGATTGACCGCTCGGGCGGCCCGCTCGCCGGCTTCACCTTTGTGCTCACGGGCACCCTGCCCACGCTGTCGCGGGAAACGGCCAAGGAGATGATCGAAGCCGCCGGCGGGAAGGTGTCGGGCTCGGTGAGCAAGAAGACGAGCTACGTCGTGGCCGGAGAAGAGGCGGGTTCAAAGCTCGAGAAGGCGAACGAGCTCGGGATTCGCGTTCTGGCTGAGAGCGAGTTGTTGGCAATGCTCGGTAAACTGGAAGCTTGAAGGAATTCGTTGCTACTCTGGTCGCCTGGGGCCCTCCCGGCCTTCTGATCCTTGCCGCTCTCGATTCGGCGGGCATTCCCATTCCAGCGGCCGTTGACGCCTTGCTGATGGTGCTCGCTGCCAATGCGCCCGGCACGGCGTATTTTTCCGCCGCCATGGCGGTGGCGGGCTCTCTATGCGGCAGTATGTTCCTGTTCTTTGTCGCGCGCAAGGGCGGCGAAAAATACCTCGAGAAGCACACGATTGGCGAACGTGGCAAGAAGCTGCGGCAGTGGTTTCAACACTACGGGCTGCTGACCGTTTTCATTAGCGCCATTTCTCCCATCCCGATGCCGATGAAGCTCTTCGTGATTTCGGCGGGCGCGTTGGGCGTGAGTCCGCGCAGCTTCTTCCTCACTATCCTCGCTGCGCGGGTCCCCCGTTATGGTGCGCTCGCCTATCTCGGCAGCCAACTGGGCACGGAGGCCGGAACCTACTTGAAGAGTCATGTCTGGCAGATCGGTGGTGTGCTGGCGCTGCTCTTCGTGGTGCTGTTTGGTTGCGTGAAAGTGATGGACCGGCGCCGCACGCAGGCGGCCGTCAGCTAGCGTCCGCCCAGTACGAAATTGACGTCGATCACCGTCGCCACTTCGACGGCGCGGCCGTTCAGCAGGGTGGGCTGGTAGCGCCACTCCCGCACGGCGTCGAGCGCGGCCTTCGTCAGAAGCGGATGCCCGCTGACGGCGCGCAACTGCTGCACGTTGCCATCGGGGCCGATGACGGCCTCAAGCCGCACCGTGCCAGCGATTCGCGCGCTCTTAGCGAGCGGCGGGTACGCCGGCGTCACCTGCCGCACCAGTCGCGCCGCCTGCACCGTGCCGCCGACGGAGATGCGCTTCGGCGTGGGTTCGGCCGGCGGCGGCGCTGGGGGCTTCGTCTCGACGATTGGCGGCGGTAGCGTGCCCAGTGTGCTGACTCCGATGCCGTTGGTGTTGGCGTGCGCTTCGCCCGAGCTCACCGAGGGCAGGAACGCGCCGGGTTCGTCAACGATCGCCGCCGCGGGGCGGTCCCAGTGGGATGGTGCTATATAGCGCGTTGGCGTCGGCCGCATCATGGTATTCGCGGCCGCGGAGGCGGCCGAAGAAGCCGCCGCCGGTTCCACGGCCACCTGCCGGGCAGGGGCTTGCAGTGTGATGCCGATCTTCGGCAGCGCCACTGCTATCACTTCGGGGTAGAACATCGGCACCACGAGTACGGTGCCGACGATGCCGCTTTGGATCAGAATTCCTGTGTATCGCCATGGGATCTGCATGTCCCTTCTGACCCCGCATCCGCTTGCTTTGTTCCCATACAATAAGCGCATGGCTCTCACCTCCCGCCGCGCCTTCCTCGGCTCCCTGCTCGCCGCCGCCCCGGCTATCCACGCGCAGACCATGTCCACGGACGTCCGCATCAAGGAGCTTTCGACGTCGATGGAGGACTTCCTCTACCGGACTCCGATTAAGTTCGGCGGCACGGAGGTAGACCGCGTCACGCTGCTGAATGTGAAGGTGACGCTCGAATCGCGGGCCGGGAAGACGGCGCAGGGGTTCGGCTCCATGCCGCTGGGTAACGTCTGGAGCTTCCCGTCAAAAACGCTTCGTTACGACGAGACCCTGGCGGCGATGAAGACCCTGGCCGCGAAGGTGGAGAAGATCACGCGCGGGCATAAGGAGTACGGCCACCCGGTGGACCTGAACCATTCGCTCGAGCCCCTGTGGCTTGCGGCGGCCGATGAGATCAAACTGTCGCAGCCCATCCCCAAGCTGTGCACCCTGACAACCTGCAGCCCGTTTGAAGCCGCCATCGCCGACGGCTTCGGTAAGCTGCTCAATCGCAGCTCCTACGCCATCTATGGCCCGGACGTGATGCGGCACGATCTTTCGCACTACCTCGGCAAGGGCTTCGAAGGCGAGTACCTGCAGAAGTACGTGCTCACCAAGCCCAAACCCAGCATGCCGCTCTATCATCTGGTCGGCGCCGTCGACCCCATCACCAGCGCCGACATCAAAAAGCGGATCAACGACGGCCTACCCGAAACGCTGCCCGAGTGGATCAATCATTCTGGTCTCACCAACATCAAGATCAAGCTCAATGGCGAAGATATGGCCTGGGATACTGAGCGGGTTCTCGCCGTTGACCGGACGACGAACGAGGTGCAGGTTCAACGCCGCGTCTCCGATTGGGTGTACTCGCTCGACTTCAACGAGAAGTGCCCCAGCGTGAAGTATCTGATTGAAATGCTCGCCAAGATCAAGGAGAAAGCGCCGCGCGGCTTCGTCCGCATTCAGTACATCGAGCAGCCCACCAAACGCGACCTGAAGGCAGACCGCGCCAACGTGATGCATGAGGCGTCGAAGCTGCGCCCGGTGGTGATTGACGAGTCGCTCACGGACCTCGAATCGCTGCTGATGGCTCGCGACATGGGCTATACCGGCGCCGCGCTGAAGGCCTGCAAGGGGCAGTCGCAGGCGCTGTTGATGGCCGCCGCCGCGCAGAAGTTCAAGATGTTTCTCTGCGTCCAGGATTTGACCTGCCCCGGCGCTTCCTTCATCCATTCGGCCGGCATCGCCGCCCACGTGCCGGGAGTCGCGGCCATTGAAGGCAACTCCCGCCAGTATGTCCCCGCGGCCAACGCCGGGTGGGACAAGAAGTTCCCCGGCATGTTTGATATCCGCAATGGCCGCGTGAACACGAGCCTGTTGAAGGGCCCGGGCTTAAGCGCTGTATAGTTCGCCGTCGCGCATCTGCACGGTGCGGTCGGCAAAGGCCGCCGCTTCCGGATCGTGGGTAATCATCAGCACGGTCTGCCCCGTCCTCTTGTTCAAGTGGCGCAGCAGGTCCAGCACCATGTCGGAGTTCTCGGTATCCAGGTTTCCAGTCGGCTCGTCGGCCAGCAGGATCGCCGGCTGATTGACGATGGCCCGCGCGATGGCCACGCGCTGCTGCTCTCCGCCCGAAAGCTGCCGAGGTTTGCGGTCCAGCTTTTCCGCGATGCCGAGCAGTTCCACCACTTCGAGGAACGCCGCGTCCCACGGCGCCGTCTTGCCGGAGATATCCCGGGCGATATCGATGTTGTCGCGAATCGTCAGCGTCGGCAGGAGGTTGTATTTTTGGAAGACGAAGCCCACGCTGTTGCGGCGAAGCTTCGTTCGCCCGGCTTCGTCGAGGTCCGTCAGGCTTTGCCCGTCGATCTTCACAACGCCGGAGGTCGGCGGTGTCAGGCCGCCCAGAATGTGAAACAGGGTCGATTTGCCGCTGCCGGACTTACCCACTACGGCCAGAAACTCGCCCTTTTCGACGAGCAGATTCACGCCGCGTAGCGCGTGGACATCCACGTCGCCGCTGCGGAACGTTTTGCGTAAGTTCTGAATCTCGATGATGGCCATTAGTCGTAGGAGAGGGAGTCGAGCGCGTCTTGTTTGGCGGCCTTCAGCGCCGGGTAGAGCACGCCGAGCACGGCGCCGGCCAGAGTGATGAGGGACGCGATGGGCCACCAGGAGTAGACAATGGCCTGGACCATCGAAGCCGGAATGAACGTGGAGATCAGCCAGCGAGTGCCGTAGCTCATCAGGATGCCACAAAGGGAACCGATAATGGCCAGCAGCACCGTTTCGCGCAGCAGAATGCCCAGCACGTAACCGGGACCCGCGCCAAGCGCTTTCAAGATGCCGATTTCGCGGGTCCGTTCGAGCACGGCGGTGTACATCGCGAGAAAGACAACCAGAAAGCCAAAGAGAACCGCCAGCGAGACCACCACCCCGATGAACGCCTTCAACTCGGGCAGGTTGTTCACGGAGAATTGTTTGATCAACTCGTCCATGGCGTAGATGGGATACTCGGGCAGATCCTTCTTCATGGCGTCGATGACGGCCTGGGTATTCGCGGGGTCGTCCAGCTTGACGTAGATCATCGTGATCTTTCCCTTGGCGCTCGCCAACTCCTGCAAGACCGTCAACGGAATCATCACGCGCGCCAGCTTGCCCGAAGCAAAGATGCCGGAAACGCGCCAATCGCGGTTCATCGTATTCAAGAACGAACCGACCTTCAGCTTCTTCTCACGAGCGTACAAATCATCGATGATCACGTCGTTCTGGGCGGAAAACTTTCCGCCTTCGCGGAAGCGGAAGCCGCCGCCCATGGCGGCAAACTCCTCGTAGTTGATGCCCATGATGGAGCTTACGCCGCCCGTCGAATGCACCCCGATCGGGGTCGCCAGCGCTACGTGCTTCTGCGAGCGCACGTATTCAAGGATGCCCTGGTTCATCGACAGCGAACCCATGCCGACGACGGAGCTGCCCGGCGCCCGGACTACCAGATCCGCGCCCACGCCGCGAGCGCGGTTCGCCTGATCCTCCAACATGCCTTCGCCGACGCCGACCAGGGCAAGCATCATCGTCACGCCCAGGCCAATGGCCAGCGAGCTCAGCAGCGTCCTGACGGGGCGGTGCTTCAGGTTTTCATAAACCAGCTTATAAACCAACTCTTTATTCTACAGGGCCTTCGCCGCCGCGGCTAGGGTGGCTTCGATATCGGCTTCCGTGTGCGCCCCGCTGATGTACCAGCGGCCGTCCGGCAGGACAAGCACGCCCTGGTTCAGCAGGCCTACGGCGAAGTCGCTGTACTTGGCTTTGTCCGCGGCCATCGTGTCCCGATAGCTGCGCGGCACGTTCTCCTGAAACGCAACCTGGAACACAGGGCCATCGCCGGTAGTTACCACCGCGTGTCCTTGCGTCCGCAGTAAGGCTTCGAGACCCGAACGCAGCCGGTTACCCAGGGCATGCAGCCTCTCATAAAACCCGGGCACCGCCAATTCGTCCAGCGCCGCCGCCGCCGCCGCCAGCGCCAGCGGATTGCCGTTCAGTGTTCCCGCGTGCACCACTTCGCCACGGCTGATCGCGTCCATGTATTCGCGCTTGCCGGCCAAAACGCTCAGCGGGGTTCCGGCACCGACGGCCTTGGCAAATGTCGCCAGGTCCGGGGTCACGCCATACCGGCCCTGCCCGCCGTCGAGCGCTACGCGGAAACCGGTGATCACCTCGTCGAACAGCAGCAGGGCGCCGTTCCGCGTCGTGATCTCGCGAAGGAATTTAAGGAAGCCCGGTTCGGCCGGGATACAACCCGAGTTCGCCAGCAGTGGCTCGCAGGCCACCATCGAAATTTCCGGACCGTGCTCGGCGAACAACTGCTCCACCGCCGCGCGGTCGTTCCATTCCGCCACCAGCACGTGCTCGTGCGGCAACTGCCCTTTGCCAACCGCTTCCGGCCGGCCCAGCGGATGGTCGGCGCCGAACCGGTAACTCACCAGCGCCTGGTCGCCCCAGCCATGATAGTGGCCCTCAAACTTCAAGTACTTCGGCCGGCCGGTGACAGCGCGCGCCAGCCGCAACGCGACGTTTACGACATCGGTGCCGGCGTTCGAAAACGCCACCAGATCGGCGCAGGGCAGGATCTCGGTGAGCCGTTCGGCCACCAGATATTCCAGTTCGTGCTGGGCGCCAAAAGTCAGCCCCCTGCCTGCCTGAATCGCGATCGCCGCGGCCACCTTCGGGTGGGAGTGGCCCAGAATGAGCGGTCCCCAAGCCAGGCCAAAGTCGACGTACTCGTTGCCGTCGACATCCCAGATGCGGCTTCCCGCGCCGCGCTCAAAGAACAACGGATACGGCCGGGCCGCCCGGCGTAACCCACTCGAAACACCGCCAGCCAACGACCGCTGGCTGCGCTCGTACCGGGCCAGCGATCCCGCCGTTTTGGCTCGAACCTCTGTTTCATGAATGACGGTTAAGGAACGCACGCTTCTCTATTGAACCCCAATCCTTTCCAGGAAGTGTGACATACTTCAAATCGTTCTCATGAAAAGCTCCCCGCCTCGCTACCTGGTTCCCGTTCTCCAGAGCGCCTTTCGGCTGATTGAAGAAGTTTCCCGCGCTGGAACTTTGTCTCTCAACGAAGCTGTTCTGCGCACCGGTATTCCGAAGTCGACGGTGTTTCGGGTCTTCAGCACGCTGCAGCATTTGGGGGTCTTGATTCGCGACGAGGCGGAAAAAACGTATCGCCTTGGCTATGGCGTCCCCGGCCTGCTGACGGCCGGCGAGGATCTCGAAACGCTGCGCCGGGCCGCGCTGCCGCAGATGATCGGCCTCCGCGACCTGTTCGGGGAGACGGTGAACTTGGGCAAACTGCAACACGATAAGGTTGTTTACCTGGAGGTCGTGCCGAGCGAATCCGCGTTGCGGTTTTCAGAACGTCCAGGCGCTACGGTCGCGGTACACGCCTCTTCGCTTGGCCGGGCCATTCTGGCGTTTTCGGCGCCCGCCGTGGTCGATGGGCTGATTGCCGGGCGGCCGTTGCCGGCGCTCACGGCGAAGACCATCACGGAGGAAGCCGTGCTCCGGCAGGAGCTTGCCGCGGTGCGCCGTCAGGGCTACAGCATCGAGGTGGAAGAGACGTCCCTCCAAGCGGTCTGCGTCGGTGCTCCGATTTTGAATACGCATGGCGAGGCCGTTGCCGCCCTCAGTCTCTCCGGCCCCATCCATCGCTTCCGGCCGCAGAAGGACAAGAAGATTATCGCGGCTCTCCGCAAGGCGGCGGCCGAAATCAGCGGCGTCCGTTAAGCCTTCGGCCCCAGGATCTCTTCCATCCGTCCGGCGACGATCTCGGCCTCGCCCGGCTGCAGCATCCAACTGGCGATCTCGACGCCCTCGCCCGGCTTCGGATTCGTCGGCACCAGTTCGATGGACGGCTGCCCTTCGCGAAGCTGCTTCATCACGTCGAGTTCGCTGAGGCCTAGTTTCTTCCCGTCCCATTGCACGCGCAGGTGCGGCACGGAGTTGGCGATCTCCGGGACGAACGGAGTAGCCTTTAGCCCGCGTACGCGGCTCAGCTTCCGCCGCATGGTTTCGACGCGCGTCTCCCACTCTTTCCAGAGCGCCTTGTGGTCCTCGTTCAGGAAGGACTCAAGCGCCACCATCATCCCCACCATCTCTTCCTTGTTCACCTTGCAGCAGCGGCCGATGGTATCGCTGTTCGGCGAGGTGTTCATCCGCGCGGCCCGGATCAGATCCGCCCGGCCCGCCAACAACCCCGCCGATTGCGGCCCGCGGATGCCCTTGCCGCCGGAGCAGCAGACCAGGTCGAAGCCCAGCTTGATGGGGTTCAGCAGATTCTCGACCGGCGGCACGTCCGCGGCGGCGTCGTTGAAGGTGGGGATCTTGTATTGCTTGCCGATGGCCACGAACTCTTTCATCTTCACTTGGCCCAAGTGGTCGGCTTTATTGAGGAAGAGCATCATCGCGGTCTGCGGGCCAATCGCCTTTGTCAGTTGCTCCCGCGTCTCCACTTCCACCAGCTTCACGCCGCAGTTGCGCACCATGTGGTCATAGGGAAAACGGTGCGACTTCTGAATGATCACCTCGGTCTTCATCCCGGTCAGGTCCGGGATCCGCTGGATGAAGTCGGGGTCCGTTCCGGTCAGGACTCCCGCCGTCCCAACCGTCAACGCCGCTGCGGCACCGGAGGGCACCATCGCTGCCTCCGCGCCGAGCAGCTTGGCGATCTTCTTGCCGACGGCATCGTGCAGCTCATCGAGCCGGACAAACTTGGTCGACATGGCCGCGATCGCGCGCACGCACTCTGGGCGCATCAGGCTGGCCGTCATCATCGTGTAGACGCCCGCCGCATTGATGATCGGCACGACGCCGAGTTGCGCCAGATAGTCCGGCGTAGTCTCCGCGGCGGCGGCCGCACCCGCCAAAGGCAACGCCCCGGCGGTTTGCATCAGATGACGGCGAGAAAATTTCATACCCCAAACTCTACCCGCATCCGCGTTTCATTGCAAAAACAAAAATGCGTACCATGGAACGACATGCGACGCCGTCAGTTTCTCTCTCTGCTCGCCCCGGACCCCCGGAAAAAGATTGCCGCCATCGTCACCGAGTACCGCTGGTACTCGCATGCCGACGTCATCTGCGGACGCCTCCTCGGTGGCCACTCCGCCAACAATGTCTGGACCCCGCCCCGCCTGAACCTCGTCTCGCTCTACACCGCCCAGGTTCCGCAGAACGACATGTCGCGCGACCTCGCCGCCCGCCACGGTTTCAAAATCCATCCCACCATCAGCGAGGCGCTCACCCTTGGCACGGACAAGCTCGCCGTCGATGGCGTCGTCTTCATCGGCGAACACGGCGACTACCCCACTAATGCCGACGGACAGAAACTCTACCCCCGCTTCGAACTCTTCAACCAGATCCTCGACGTCTATGAGCAATCCGGCCGTAGCGTCCCCACCTTCTTCGACAAGCATTTCTCCTACGATTGGGCCAAGGCCGAAGCCCTCTTCCGTCGCGCCCGCCAGCTTAAGGTTCCGCTACTGGCTGGTTCGTCGATCCCCGTCACCAGCCGTGCCCCGCATCTGCAGCCCAAGCTCGGCACCCGCATCTCTCATGCCGCCGCCATCGGCTACGGCCCTCTTGACGCCTACGGCTTTCATCTCCTCGAAAGCCTCCAGTGCCTTGTCGAACGCCGATCCGGCGGCGAATCCGGCGTCGCCACAGTCCATACGCTGACCAACGAGGCCATCTGGAAATGGCTCCCCACGCAACCCTGGGCCCGGCCTTTGCTCGACGCCGCCTGGGCGCTCGACCCCGCCTCCCGCAAAGGCTCTTTCGAATCCCAAGCCAAGACGCCGGTCCTGTTCCACATCCAATACCGGGATGGCCTGCAAGCCGTAGCGCTGATGTTGACGCCCTCCGGAAACGACCGAACGGTCGCCCTCCAAACGCCCACCGGCGTTCAGGCTACGCTTTTCGGCCCGCCTACCGTCACCCGTCCGCTGCCCCACTTCGATGGCCTCGTGCACTGCATCGAAGATCTCATCCTCACCGGCCGCGAACCCTACCCGCCGGAGCGTACGCTGCTCACCACCGGCATCCTCGCCCACGCCTTTGTTTCCAAACGTACCGGTCAATCCATCAGTACCAACGACTTAGTTGTCCCCTATAAATCGCCCGCCGAACCCTTTCTGCAAACCGCATGAACCGCCGCCAATTCCTCTCTTCCGCCCTCGCGCTCACGCCGCGCCAACTGCACGACAAGATGTTCGTCTTTGACGCGCATGTCCACGTCATCACCCGCCAGCTCTATCACGGCGGAGACATCGGCCAACGCGTGGAGGACGGCCACTTCGATCTCGTACGCGCCAAGGAGGGCGGGCTGGACGCTCTCTTTTTCAACCTCTTCATCACCGAAGACTACTACCCCGGCCACTACGAAACGAAGCAGGCGCTGCGCCTGATCGACCTCGCCTACCGCCAAATCGAGAAGAACTCCCGCACCATCGGCATCGCCCGCAACGCTGCCGAAATCCAGGCGCTGCGGAAGCAGAACAAGATCGCCGCCGTACTCGATATCGAAGGCGGCTTCGACATGGATGGCGACCTCGGCGTTCTTCGCAGCCTGCATCAACTCGGGGTCCGCAGCATTCAACTCCCGGCCCATAACTTCGCCAACAACTTCGCCGACTCCTGCTGCGCCGTCACGCGCTTCAACGGCCTCACCGAACACGGCCGCGCCGTTGTCCGCGAGTGCAACCGCCTCGGCGTCGTCATCAACATCGCGCACGCCTCGACGGACACCGCCGAGCAGACCATTGCACTCTCGGAGCATCCCGTCGTTTCGACGCATGATGGCCTCCGCTCCCGCAACAATATCCCCCGGCTAATGACCGAAGCGACGCTCGAGAAACTCGCGAAGAAAGGCGGCCTGATCGGATTCCACATCGGCAACGAGTTCCACAATCGCGCCATGTTCGACTACCGGACCAAGCAGGCCGGCAAGCCCTTCTGGGACCGCAGCGACGTCAAGAAGGACAAAGCCGAGATGACCATCGCCGAGATCGATAAGCTCGTCGCGCCCGGCTTCCCCATGGTCGGCATCAAAGCGCCGGAGGAGCTGAAGTACACGATCGACCAATGGTTCGACGTCGTCGAACGCGCCTCGCAGATTGCCGGCGAAGACCATGTCATCCTCGGGACGGACTTCGATGGCGGCCCCACGCTACCCCGCGGCATGCGAGACTGCCGCGACTACCCGATGTTCACCGAAGCCATGCTCCGCCGCGGCTGGAAGGAGAGCCGCATCGAGAAGTTCCTCGGCGGCAATCTCCTTCGCGTCTTCGGCAAAATCGCTACTTAATCCCCCACAGGTCCTTCCGCGCCTGCTTGAACTCATAGCGGCCTGGGTTTACGCTGGTCGCGCCCGGCGTATCCACCATCACGATCTCCGCCGCCACCGGCTCGTAGGCCGCGCGCGGTGCAATCGTCCCTTTCGCCACCAGGATCTTCTGCCGGTCGGGATAGATCCCCAACGAGACAATCTGATGAATTGAGTTCGGGCTCGAACGTTCGCTGGTTACGACGAGGTAGTTCGACAGATCCCGTGTCGAACCCTCCGCTTCAATCACGGCCGTGTGGCCCAGGTTCCAATACCGCCCGCCGCCGTGCCGCACCGCGGTCTCGATGTACTTGCCCGCGTGCAGGCTGCGCACTTTCCCCTTCACGCGCACCGGTTTGCCATGCGCGTTGTCGGACTTGCCGCCCACCAGTTGATCAAAGGCGCCGTCCAGCCCCGCCTTCTGCGCGGCTTGGAAGGCGGCCGGATCGTACATCACCACCACCCAGCCATCCGCCTTTTGCGCCAGCAACTGCTCCAGCAGAAATGTCGAATCGCCCGCTGACCCGCCGCCAATGTTGTCGCCGATATCAAACAGCGCCACCGGGAACTTCTTCGCCGCCATCGCATTCTTCACGGCCGCCGCCGCGTCCGGCAGGTTCAGCTTCAATCGGTCCCGCTGCGCCCACATCATGTCACTGAGCCGCTTGGCTTCGCGCTCGGCCAGGTTGCGGTCGTCGTCCGCCACGACGATGATGCTCGGCCCCATATGGGGCGAATCGTTGTACTGGTAGCCGCCCATGACGCTCGCGGCCAGAATCTTCGGGTTGTCCCGCTCCATGCGGAACGTTTCCTGCGTCAACGGCTTCATCGGGTCGCCGTAGGTGTTCTGGAACACGATGTTGTAGATCATGTCCGGCTTAATGATGGTCTGCACCGGCTTGATCTCGCCGCGCAGCATCCGCGCCAGAATGTTGGCTGCCTGCACGCCGCGCTCTTTCGTGTCGAGGTGCGGGTTCTGCTTATAAGAGACCAGCACGTTCGTCATTTCGACAATGGCCGGCGAGGTGTTCCCGTGGAAGTCGTGGGTCAACACAATCGGGAACGGCTTCGGGAACTTCGCGCGCAAGCGCCGGATCAACTCCTCGTCGCCCTGCGGATACCCTTCGGCGTACATTGCCCCGTGCAGCGCGATCAGGATCGCGTCGAAGGGCTTAGCTTTCTCGAACCCCTCCACCAGCCGTTTGGCCAACTCCGCGAAAGCGGCCTTGCTCACGGCGCCCTTCGGCGTCGCGTGGGAGTACACCGTCGGCAGCATGGTCCACTTCTGCCGCCGCCCCTCTTCGACGAAGCCCGCCACCTCCGTGCTCCCTGCCGCCCAGCGCTCGAGGGACGGCTCGACCCAATCGAAATCGGCGAGCTCCGTCTTCGCGGGGTTGAACGAGTTCGACTCGTGCATGATCGACCCCAGCGCCACGCGGAAGGTCCCCCCGCTCTGCGCCGCCACCGGCCCTGCCGCCATCACCGCCATCGCTTCCCTCCGATTCATCGTTTCAATCCTTCTTGGCCAGGGGCCGGATGTTCACTTCTAAGCCGGTGGCCGTTTCGAGCACCGCACCTTCCATTTTGCCGTTTTTGCTCTTCAGATACAGCAGGAGCATGCCGGCCTTACTCGGCCGCATCTGCGGGTTTTCGAATCCGGCCTTTTCGAGCGCCGCCGCATACGTCCGCACCGCTTTGCGCCGGTCTTCGCCCTCGGGCAGCACTAGCCGGTACTTATCCGCCGGTCCGCCACGTTCGCCTGCGCGCACGACGGTCAACGCTAGTTTCGCCCCGGCGTAGGTCGCCGGGATTGATGCCGGGTACTGCGCCGTCTGCGCCAGCAGCACCGCGGCCGCGAACCAGCCCGCAACGCAGAGTTTTCTCATACCGCAACACTATAGCCTAAAGAGATGGCGATCACTCGGCGTTCCTTTCTTGCGTTCCCCTTCGCCTTCCCCACGGCCTTTGATCAGCGGGGCCGCGTCACGCAATCGGAAACCCGCAGCGCCGAAGGCTTCGCCGACCCTCTGCCGGGCGGGCCGCCCCTCGAACTACTCACCCTCTCTTCCGGCCCCCTCGTCCTGCCCAATGGACGGGAAACGGTCATCTCCGGGTTCTCGATAGGCCGCCAGGAGGTCACCATCGCCCAGTGGAACGCCGTCGCCAAGCTCCCGAAGCGCCAACGCGCCCTGCCGCCGTTCAAAACGGGCAAGGAGTCGCCATTCGGCTGGAAGCCCGAACAAGCCGTCGAAACCGTCTCGTTTCGCGACTGCATGGAGTTCTGCGCCCGCGTTTCGCGGCTCACCGGCCGGGCCTATCGCCTGCCCACCGATCGCGAATGGGAGTACGCCTGCCGCGGGGGCACCCGGACCGCGTTCTGGTGGGGCGATCGCTTCAATCCCCAACTGATCGCGATCCCAAAGGAAAGCGAAGCCCCCAAGCCCCCCGCCTCCACCGGCTACGCCAACCCCTTTGGCCTTTACGACATCATCGGCAACGTCGACGAATGGGTCGCCGACTCCGACCCCAAGCGAAACGACTTCCATCTGTTCCGGGTCTCCGCCACCGAGCACGACTGGCTAAGCGAGAAGTTCAGCCGTACGGGTTTGGGCTTCCGGGTCGCCGTGTAACCCAAGTACCGTCCCCCCTCTGCTATCTTTAGATTCTCCCCCACCCCCCATCTACCTATGTCGTTTCAGATTCGCCCGCACAAGGAATTCCTCGTTCAGCCGGCCCTGCCTAAGGCCCTCGCGCGCTTGTCCGAACTCGCCTATAACCTGCTCTGGGTCTGGGAGCCTAACCTGCGCGGCATGTTCCGCCGGCTCGACCCCACCGCGTGGCGCAATAGTGGCCACAACCCCATTCTGATGCTCGGCCAAGTGCCCCAAGCCAGCTTGGAAAAGGCCGCGTCGGACCCGCGGTTGCTCAGTTTGTACAAAAAGGCCTGCGAGCGTCTGGACTCCTATATGGATGCCTCCACGGCGGCCCAGTCCGATAAGCTCATCGCCTATTTCTCGATGGAGTATGGCCTCGCCGAATGCCTCCCCGTCTACTCCGGCGGCCTCGGTGTGCTCTCCGGCGACCACCTGAAAGCCTCCTCCGATCTTGATTTGCCGTTGGTGGGCGTCGGTTTGCTCTACCAGAAAGGCTACCTGCGCCAGTCGCTCAATCAGGACGGTTGGCAGATTGAAAAGTCACCCGAAAACGACTTCTACACCCTGCCGATTCAGCCCGTTCGCCTCGCCGACGGCTCTGATCTCATTGTCTCCGTCAAAATGCCGACCGGCGAGGTTTTCGTCAAGGCCTGGATTATCCAGGTCGGCCGCGTCAAACTCTACCTGCTCGATACCAACATCCCGCAGAACCCGGCGCCGGAGAACCGCAACATCACGGACCAGCTCTATGGCGGCGACTCGCATACCCGCATCCGCCAGGAGATCGTGCTCGGCATCGGCGGCATGCGCGTGCTCTCCGCGCTTGGTCTCGCCCCCACCGTGTTCCATATGAACGAGGGCCACTCGGCCTTCCTGGCCATTGAACGCATTCGCCTCAAGATGGCCGAAAAGGGTTTGGCGTTTGACGAAGCCGTGGAGGCCGTCCGCGCCAATAACGTCTTCACCACCCATACTCCCGTTCCCGCCGGTATCGATCTGTTCGACTCTGGCTTGGTTCACTACTACTTTGCCGAGTATTGCGATCGCGCCGGCATTCCCTACGATGCCTTCTCCGGCCTCGGCCGGCGGAATCCCTACGATGGCGGCGAGTCGTTCTCCATGGCCATCCTTGCCATCAAGACAAGCTGCTGGCGCAATGGGGTCTCGGCGCTCCACGGCGTTGTTTCCCGCGAAATGTGGCAGGATCTTTGGCCGCAACTGCCTCCCGCCGAAGTGCCGATCACGTCGGTCACCAACGGTGTCCACGTCTCCACGTGGCTCAACGGCGACCTCGCCAGCGTTTACGACAATTTCCTGCAGCCGGACTGGCGCGAACACAGCGAAAACAAGTCCACGTGGGACCTGATTGACGATATCCCTGATCAGGAGATCTGGGAGGCGCACAAGAAGCGCAAGCGGCAGTTGATCGCCTTCGTCCGCGCCCGCGCCACTGCGGCCGCCGTCGCACGCAAGTCCTCACCGTCCGAGATCCGGCGTCTGTCGGATATCCTCGACCCCGAAGCCTTCACCATCGGTTTCGCCCGCCGCTTCGCCACCTACAAGCGCGCCACGTTGATCTTCAAGGATCTGGCGCGCTTGAAGCGGCTGCTGACCAACAACCGGATGCCCGTCCAGATTCTCATCTCTGGTAAGGCCCATCCCAAGGACATCCCCGGCAAGACGCTCATCCGCGAGATCGTCCAGCTTTCGCGCGACCCCGAGATCTCCCGGCGCCTCGTCTTTATTGAGGACTACTCGATGCAGGTGGCCCGCGAACTCGTGCAGGGGGTGGATCTGTGGCTCAATAATCCTCGCCGCGGCGAAGAGGCCTGTGGCACCTCCGGCATGAAGGCTGCCCTCAACGGCAACCCCAACCTCTCCGTGCTGGACGGCTGGTACGACGAGGCCTACGAAACCTCCGGCGGCTGGGCCATCGGCGACCGCGAGCCGTATTCCGAGGACCAGGACGAGATGCACACCGCGGTTCTTCTCTCGTTGCTCGAGAACGAAATCGTGCCGCTGTACTACTCCTCCCGCTCCGACGAGGTGCCGCACGAATGGGTCCGGCGCATGAAGCTGAGCCTGAAGAATGTGACGCCGCAATACGACGCCAAGCGGATGCTCCTTGAGTATTCGAAACTGCTCTACGATCCCGCCCACGCCCACATCGGCGTAACCGCGGCGGACAACTACGCGGCGGCGAAGAAGCTGGCCGTGTGGGATAAAGACGTGCATCGGGTCTGGAATCAGGTCCGCTTCGTCGAAATCGACGGCGGAACGGCCACAACGATTCAAACCGGCGGCACGCTCCCGCTTCGGGCGGCCGTGGAACTGGCCGGCCTTAAGCCGGAAGATGTGCGCGTCGAAGCCGTTGTCGGACGCGTGGATGCCGATGGCAATCTGGAGGAGACGACCGTGATCCCGCTGCCCGTCATTGAGCAGCGCGGCGGCGTTCACCTCTTCGGTCAGGAGTATGCGCCTCGCCGCACCGGCCGCCTCGGCTTCTCCTTCCGGATCAGCTCGAACCACTATCGCGACCCCTTGACCCGGCCGACCAACGCCCTGCTCAAGTGGTCTGACTAGCCTCGGCCACGGATTCGTGGTACATCCTAGAGCATCGCTATGGACGGAGACCGGAAGTACAAACAACCCGGGTACCAGGACAAGAGGGAAGGGGAGCACCATGCCCCCCGAACCCCTGTCGACGGTCCGCCGACGCCCCGCCTCGTCCGTAGCGTCGCTGCCAGCCGCTGCTTTAACTGTTCAAACGTGCTGCCGGCGGGCTTCGACTTCACGGAGCCGTGCCCGAAGTGCGCCGTCGCCCTGCACTGCTGCAGTCAGTGCGGCCACATGGATTCCTCGGCCCGCTTCCAATGCCTGCAGCCGGTTCCGGAGCGGATCCCGTATAAAGATCGCGCCAATGAGTGTACGTACTTTTCTCCTCGGATCACGGTAGCCCGCGATACAGCCGCCCCGGTGGCACCCAAGCCCGCCGGCTTGCCGTTGGTCGCCGCGCCGAACGTGCCGCGAAAGGTGCAGGACGCTCGCACCGCTTTCGACAATCTCTTCAAAAAAACTTCGGAATAGCCTTCTCGTGCGCCTCGCCCAGTTAATCTCCCAACACCGTTTTACCGTTTCAGAGACCGAGCCGCCGCCCGCCCCCGGCCCGGGCGAGGTTCAAGTCCGCGTGCATGCCGTCGGTATCTGTGGATCGGACCTACACAACTTCTCGGAAGGGTCGGTGGGCGATACGCCCAGCGTCTTTCCGATGGTGCTTGGCCATGAGCCGACGGGGACGATCGTGGGAACCGCCGAGCGGGTGATTCTCGAACCGGCCGTCTACTGCTACCACTGCGAGATGTGCCGCACCGGCCGCCACAACCTCTGCGTGAACATCCGATTCTATAGCGCGGGGCCCGACCCCGGCTTTTTCCGGGACATCGTGAACCTGCCTGAGCATAACGTGTTGCCGCTGCCGGATGGCCTGGGGTTTGCGGAGGGGACGCTGTTTGAGCCGCTCGCGATTGCGCTGCACAGCATGGTGTTCGTGAAGTTGACGCCGGGCGAGACGGTGGCCGTCTGGGGTTGCGGGCCTATCGGGGTGCTGACGATTGCCGTGCTCAAGATGCATGGCGCTCGTCGCATCTATGCGATTGACCCGGTGCCGCATCGCCGCGCGATGGCGACCGCTTACGGAGCGGACGTCGTGCTCGCTCCGGACGAGGCGCTGGCCGAGATCAAGAGTTCGACTGGCGACCGTGGCGTCGATGTGGCGATCGACTGTGTCAGCCGCGACGGTTCGCTCGAAGCCTGCTGCCTGGCGGTAGCGCGTGGCGGCCGGGTGGTGGTGACGGGGATTCCGTCGGACCCGATGCCGGTGATTCACTTTCATGAGCTGCGCCGGAAAGAGGTGCCGCTGTATCCCGTGCGCCGCAGCAACCACGAGACGCCGCTGGCGCTGGACCTCCTCCGCGAACGCCCGACGCTCTTCGGCCCGCTGGTGACGCATCAGCGGCCGCTTGAAGAGATCGAAGGGGCGTTCTCCATGCTGGAGCACTATCGCGATAATGTAGGAAAAGCGGTGATCGATTTGACGGCCGTCTGAGTACTTATCCATGTGGGCCTGGCTCGTTCTCATCGCATTCACGGCTCCTTCACTCTGGGCCTGTACCTGTTTCAGCTGGCCGTCTGCCAAGGGTGCGTGGGAGACGTCTCCTCTGGTGTTCCTCGGCCACGTGGAAAGAACCGACGTAGAGTTTGACGAGTCTGGCGATCCGCTCCCGGGTCACGAGTGGCAGGGGGGAGACCAGAAGGCATGGATCAAGGTCGACGAGGCGTTCAAAGGGACACAAGTCGACGCCGAAATCCTATTGGAGCAGCCCGTGCATAGCTGCTCTAGCGGTGTCCGAGCGGGTGAGCACTATCTTTTCTATTTGGATCCAGGACAGAAGAAGGGCACTGGGGTCGCGCGCGGATGCCATCGGTCACGGCAAGTGGAGCAAGCTGCGGACGACCTCCTATTTCTACGGGCGCTTCCGAGGGCGGCGAAACGAAGCCGTCTATCCGGGGAACTGGAATTAGATGAGGACTCTTTAGCAAAAGGCTTTCGCCGAGTGCGGAAGTTGGGTGGCGTTCCTGTCCGCATCCGAGGGGCCGGCCAGCTGATCGAGACGATCACCAACGCCGATGGCGTATACGAAGTCTACGACCTGCCGGAGGGCTCCTACAGCGTAGAACCGGAGGTCCCAAAGGGGTTGGTGATCCGCTTTCCGATGTATGCAGGCGGCGCCCAAGCGCCAGGACCCGCGAACAGGTTCGGGATTAGTCTTTCCTCCGGCGCCGGCGCCAGCCTTAGTTTTTCCCTGAGGGAAGACAACTTGGTGTCCGGGCGTCTCGTTGACCCGGCGGGTAAGCCCATAGCTGGCATCGAAATCGCCTTGGAGCCGGTGGAAGGGATCACGCCGTCCTCGCGCGTACCCAACACTCGCACGAAAGACGATGGTACCTTCCTTATCGAGGAGTTCCCATCTGGAGACTTCCTTCTGGTAGCCAACAACTCAGGATCTATCAGCGGACGAGTGCCCTTCGGAAGGGTATATTTCCCAGGTAGTGTCGATCGCGAGAAGGCGCAAGTTCTCCCCATCAGCGCCGGAAAGCACATGGAAGGCGTGGTCCTTACCGTTCCCAAACTAGAGCCTACCGTCACCCTAAGTGGCAAGGTCCAGTTCAGCGACGGCCGGCCGGCCGCCGAGGCGAATCTGTACTTGGTGAGTGGTGACAAGAGGGAGTCACTCTTCGTAAACACTGAATCCAACGGCGCATTTCAGGTCTCGCTTTTGACCGGTCAGCCTGTCTGGCTCCAAGCCGAATGGCATATGGTCAGTCGGACTCCACGAGCAGACTGCCCGCAGTTGACTTGGACTAAAGGGAATGCCTACGCCGTCGCCGATATCAAATCGGAGCCCGTGCCCGTATCCGCGGAAACCAACCAGGCGGGGCTGATCCTCACCCTCCCAGGGCCCGCCTGCAAGACCCCATAGCCAAAACCCCCAACGAAAACACGAGCCAGACCGTCTAAAACAATACCGTCGTCCGAGAGGTTGTTTATGTGGGCCAAGCTCATTCTCGTCTCCCTCTTTGCGTCAACCGTCTGGCCGTGCAGCTGTCGCGAATGGCCCTCCGCCAAGGGCGCCTGGGAGACATCGCCCGTCGTGTTCCTCGGCCACGTCGAGAGAATCGAAACGAATACGGGCCTCCTCGGGTCCATCCTCAACCATCTCAACCCCGCAGGCGGTCGGCTCGACGGCCCCCAAACCGTATGGGTGCGGGTCGACGAACCCTTCAAAGGCGTCCAAGCCGCCACCGAACTGCGGCTGGAGCAACCTGGCCATAGCTGCGCCCCCAAGTTCCGCACCGGCGAGAAGGTCCTGTTCTACCTCCATCCCGGAGTGACTCCCGGATCCTGGGAAACCTCCGGATGCCATCGGACCAGAGACCTGGAGGCGGCCGCCGACGACCTGCTCTTTCTCCGCGCGCTGCCCACCGTCGCCACCCGTAGCCGGCTCTCCGGCGAAGTCTTCCTGTACTCCCACCCCGCCGCAAACCCATTACGCCGCCGCCCCGCGCTCCGCGAGCTGCCGGTCCGGATCCGCGGCGCCGGAAAGACCATCCACACGGTCACCAATGCCGACGGCGTCTACGAGGTCTACGACCTGCCGGAAGGCGCCTACCGCGTGGAGCCGGAATTGCCCCCGGGCCTGATCATTGACTTCCCCCTGTTCGCCGGCGGCGGGCCGATGCGGTTCGCCCCACCCGACTCGCCCATCGCCCTCGCCGCGCGAGGCGGCGCCAGCGTCAGCTTTGCGCTCCGCGAAGGGAACCAGGTCTCCGGCCGGGTCGTCGGACCCGCCGGCCGGCCTCTCGTCGGAGTGCCGATCACGCTGGAACCGGCACTGGGGGCTACCACCCCCTCCAGTGAACTCGAAACCAAGTCCCGCGAGGACGGCGTCTTTCGCCTCACCATGGTTCCCGCGGGTGCTTATCGGCTCGTCGCGAACCGCCCCGGCATTGCCAGTGGCCGGGTGCCGTTTGGCGCCGTTTATCTACCCGGGACCACCCAGCGCAATCACGCGCGGGTCTTCCGGGTCGGTGCGCGGGATCGCTTCGAGAACATAACGCTCCGCATTCCGCGGTTGCAACCCACCATCACCGTCACCGGCCGCGCCCAATTAACCGACGGTGAGCCGGCGCCAGATGCGGCCTTGTACCTGCTCGACGGTAGCAGCCAGGAATTGCTCCCTGAGCGAAGCGATCCAGACGGTCGATTCCGCGCCCAGATCCTCGCGGGCCGCGCCGTGCGCCTCCAGGCGGAATGGACTTCCAACCACCCCAGCTTCCGCCAGGATTGTCGCGCGAGCGTCTCGCCTCGTCTCTCGAAGCTCCGCTCCGCGGAAGCGCCCATTAGGGCAAAGAGCCACGAGACCGGAGTCCTGTTGACGCTACCGGCCAGCCGCTGCGCCCCCCAAATCATCCGTCTCCCCGGGCCCACCCCCCTCAGCCCTTAGCCAACTCCAGCGCCCCCCACAACACACTGTCATCCCCCAACTCCGCCGGCACCACATCCACGCGCGCTCTACTCCACGCCGTAATCTGCCGCCCCAGCTCCGCCCGCAGCGGCCCAAACAACTTCTCCCCCGCCTTCGGAATCCCCCCGCCAATCACGATCCGTGCCGGGTTCAACAACATAATCCCCGCCTTCAACCCCCGCGCCAGATCCACCACATACCGCTCCACAAACGCGGGATCTTCCATCAACTCCTTCGCCGGTTTCCCGTAATCCCGCTCGAGCCACAACCCACAACACATCCGCTCAAAGCACCCGTTCGACCCGCATAAACACTCCGGCCCATCCGGCCGCACGTTCAAATGCCCAATCTCCCCCGCATACGAATCCGCCCCCCGGTACAGCCCATGCTCCG
>LNFE01000165.1 GCA_001464575.1 Acidobacteria bacterium Ga0077553
CTTGCCCCGTCCCGCGCCCCACACGCCCTCTCCCAGCGCCCCCACGTTCGCATCGTTATCCATCACCACCGGCACCCCCAACTCCGCCCGCACAAACCCCGGCAGATCCACCCCGGCCCAACCCCCCACGTGCGTCGACAACGTCACCCTCTGCGTCGGCCAGTCCACCGGGCCGCCGAAGCCAATCCCGCACCGGTCCACCGGAAACTCACCCAACCACCCCCGGCCGATCTCCGCAATCTGGGCCAGCATCCATTCGCTGCCCCCCTCCCGGTTGGTCGCCCGGCTCTCCCGCTGCACCATCCGGTCCCCGTCGAACACCGCCATTGAAAACTTCGTGCCGCCGATATCAATCGCGATCGTGTGCATCCCGCAGCAGCTCCTCCGGCGACGCCGTCCCGGTCCCTTTCTTCATAATCGTGATCGCCGCCACCTGGTTGCCGAACTCAGCCGCCCGCACCATGTCCCCCGTCACCGCCAACGCGCACACCGCGCCCGCCGTGAAGCTATCCCCGGCCCCGCAGATGTCCACCGGCTTCTCCACCGGCCGCGTCGCTACCCACGTATCGCCCTCGGCCGTAAACAGCCGCGCTCCGCGCCCACCGTGCGTCACCAACAGCAGCGGCGCCGCAGTCAACTCCCGCAGCCGCGCGAAATCCACGTCGCCAAACGCCCGCAGGCAAGCCTCCTCGGCCTCCCGCTCGTTTGGCTTCAAAATCACGCCGCGAAAATGCTCCGCCCGCGCCCGCGAATCCACCCACACGAGCTTGCCTTGAATGGCAGCCCGCACCGCCGGCGTCACCACGCCCCCCGCGTTCGTCTCCGCCTGGTCGGAGACGATCACCGCGTCCCACTCCCCGCCCAACTGCGCAATCAACGCCTGCTCCACGTCCGCCGCCAGCGGCCGGTTGACGATGAAGTCCAGCCGCGGCCGGTCCTCCTCGCCCGTCTCACCGTTGATCACCTTCGTGTAGGTGAAGGTCTGAACGCCCGGCGCTTCCACCAGCCGCGACCCGTCGATTCCCCGCGCCGCAAGCGCCTCCCGGAGCTCCCAGCCGAAGCCGTCGCGGCCCACGACGCCGACCACGGTGATCTGCCCCACGCCCAGCGCCGCCAGGTTGTTGGCAATCGTGCCGCCCGCGCCCGGCGTCACTTCCACGCTGGTCACCGCCACCCGCGGAATCCCCGTCTCGGCCGACGGCAGCGCCTCGGCCGGGTCGTACGTGCACCAGCGGTCCAGGCAGATATCGCCCACCACGAGCACCCGCAGCGCCCGCAGCTTCTCGAGAATCTCCCCGGTCTTCATTGCGGAAACAGGGTGCTCATCAACAGCTCGGTGTTGGCATAGTGCGGCACAATCCAGTCGGCGCCCACGCCCACCAGCCGGTTCCGCTTCCAGTCGTCCACCTTTTCGCAAGCCGGCTCATCGGAAGCCACGCCCACGGCCACCCCGCCCACTTCCTTCACCACCTGCACTTCCACGTACCCATCGCCGAAAGCCAAAAACTCTTCGCCCTTGTGCTCTGCCGAATCGACGATCTTCTTCACGAGAATCGCCTTCGAAAACGCCTTCAAATCGTCGAGCGCGCCAAACACGCCGCCGTCGAAATACTCGTACAGCCCCAGCAGTTTCACTTCCCGCACCACGTCCGCATGGTCGGTCCCGCTGGCCAGATACAGCTTCAAGCCCCGCGCCTTCAGGCTCTCGAGCAGCGCCTTGCTGCCCGGCACTAGCCACTCCTCCGGCGCGGTCCGCCCGCTTTCGAGGCCCTCCAGTCGGTCCTTGATCCGCTCCATCAGCGCATCGAGGTACATCTTCTTGTACGCCTTCGGCTCGGCCGGCGTCCCGCCGCGCTTGCTGATCTGGTCCGCAAACTCCATCATCTGGTAGATCGTCTCTTTGCCGGTCAACCGCCCGACATACTCCTTCACGATCTCCGTCAACTCGGCTTCGCTCTCGCCGGTCTTCAACTCCGCGAGAATCTCCACCATCATCGGCACCATAATCTCTACCCAACCAGAGCGGATGGTCGACAAGGTCCCATCAAAATCAAAGAGCACCACCCGGGCGCTGTGAGCCGTTACGCCGGGGCGCAAATGTTCAATCATGCTCTCGCTATTTTAGCGAACGCCCCCCTTACCAGGGGAGCGTTTCGCCTAAATGGAAGTAACCGCCCGACGGCCCGTCCGCCGGCAACGTCGCCAACTGCACGCTCGTCTTCGCCCCGTCGGCAATCTCCATCGGCGCGTACTCGCCGCCCATCTCGGTCTTCACCCAGCCGGGATGCGCGCTGTTTACCTTGATCGGCGTATCTTTCAACGCATGCGCCAGGTGGACCGTGTACCCGTTCAGCGCCGTCTTCGATACGTTGTAGGCAAACGCCTTCGAATCGTAAATCGGCGAACCCGGCGTCGCATGCAGCGTCAGCGAAGCCAGGATGCTCGACAGGTTCACGATCCGTCCCGCCTCACTCTTCTGGAGCAGCGGCAATAGCGCCTGGGTCAGCGCAATCACCCCGAAGAAGTTGCTATCGAACGTCTCCCGCACTTTCACCAGCGGCACCGTCGTCGTCGTGTTCACGCCGAAGCCGCCATCGTCCAGCAGCACCCCGGCGTTGTTGACCAGGATATCCAGCCGCCCGTACTTCGCCTCAATCGTCTGCGCCGCATTGAAGATATCGGCCGTACTCGTCACGTCGAGCGCGATGCCTTCCACCGGCAACCCCTCGGCCTGCAGCGTAGCGGCCGCCGTCTCCGACTTCTTCAGGTCCCGAGCGCCCAGCAGCACGTGGATACCCTGCTGCGCTAACTGCCGCACCGTCTCGAAGCCGATGCCTTTACTCGCCCCGGTTACTAACGCGATTTTTGTCATAGCCGGTCTGATGCCGCAGACCGGCCCAAAGATGCAAGCCTAGACTTCGGCCAACCGCGTTGATGCGTCGCCGAACTTCTCGAGCTGCACGCCCATCTTGTCCATCAACGAGAGATACAGGCTGCAGGCCCGCCGCTTATCGTCGCCTCGTTCGAGGTAATCCAGGTTCTGGCCCGGCCGCAGCGCACCGCCGCCCTTGCCCGCCAGCAGAATCGGCAACTGGTCGGCCCCGTGCGAATCGCCGTCGAATAGGCTCGATGCCAGCATCAGCATCGAACTATCGAGAATCGACTGGCCGCCTTCGTCAATCTTCTTCAGCCGGTCCACCAGATAGGCAAACTGCGCCACGTGATACTGGTTCGTCTTCAGATACATCGCCTCGGCCGCCGGCGCCTTCTGGTTATGCGTCAGGTCCAGGTGCAGAGCACCCTTCACGCCTTCGACGAACCGGAAGTTCATCTGGGAAAGGTCGTTGTTCAGCATTAGCGTGATGATGCGCGTCTTATCCATCTGGAACGCCAGCACCATCAGGTCCAGCATCATCTTCATGTGCTGCGGCACGTCCTGCGGCAGCGCGTCGGCCGGCCGCTCCATGTTCGGCTTGTCCAGCGTCGGCCGCCAGCCCTCCATGCGCTCATCCTTCGCCGCCCGCTCAATCCGCTTCTCAATGTCGCGGATCGATTCCAAATACTCGCCCAGCTTGGTCCGGTCGCTGCCGTTGATCTTCGGTTGCAGGTCCCGGGTCTCTTGCCGGACGGCGTCGAGAATACTGCGGTCGAGCTTCCGCCCCGTCCCGTCGCCGACGAGAAGGTCGAACGTCCGCGCCGGATAGATCTCCTTCGTCGCGGGCCGCGATGGAGTCGCCCACGAGATGCAGGAGCCATAGATCATCGACAGGCCGTCTTCCAGGCGCAGCTCGTTCGGCTCAATCCCCAGCGCCAAACTCGGCACCGCCGTCTGCCCGCCAATCCGCTGCGCCAGAATCTGGTCGAAGCTCGTGCCGACGCGGATCTCCGCCGGGTCCAGGCTCACCTTGGCCCCCGAAAGCAGATTCGGCGACCGGCCCAAGTGCGGACTCGTCGAAATGAACGCCTGATGGTGATACAAGCCCTTGATAAACGTATAGTCGCCGGCGTGCGGCTCCATCGGCGCCAAGGCCGGGCCGATCTTCATCGCCGTGCCTTCGCCCTTCGCCCACCAGTGCTCCGGCTCCACGCCGTTCGAGAAGTACACCGTCGCAAACCGCACCGGCGGCTTGGCGGCCTTCGTCTGCGCGCCGGCCAACGATTCCATCCACGGCAGCGCCAACGCCACTCCCGCTCCCCGCAGAAAATGCCGCCGCGAGGCTCCCGGCTTGTCTGTGCGTATGATCACTTCTTGGTGCTCCCTTCTCTGTTAACGACGGCCCGCGCCACCATAGGGGTTACGGAGGTCTGTTTCGTTTCCGGTTCCACCCGGTACCGGAATTGCTTGCTCGAGATGATTTCGGTCGCCAACTGCGCGAACGTCGCCTCGCCTCCGGCGGCCGCCAACTTCTGGATCAGAACCTGGTCGCCGGCCAACATCGTCCGCCCCAGCGCATAGCCCAGCAGCTTCTGCGCCATGTTCTTCTGCACCTGCTTCTCTTGCGTCCGCAGATACTGAACCAACCCTTCGACGCCTGTGCCCGACTTGCTCGAATCGTCGATTGCCACGCCGTCAGCGTAAGCGGTCCGCATCCGGCCCACCGGATCGTATTTCTCAAACGGGAATCCCAAAGGATCAATCCTCGAATGGCAACCCGCGCAAGTCGCGTTGCGCTGGTGGGCCGCGAGCCGCTCCCGAATCGACTTGCCCGCGAACGTCTTATCGTCCGCCGGCAGGGTACCCACGTTCGGCGGCGGAGGCGGCGTCGGCGTGCCCAGCACGCGCCGCAGCACCCACTCGCCCCGCTTCACGGGACTAGTCCGCAGCGGCGCCGAAGTGGCCGTCAGGACAGATCCCATCCGCAACAGCCCGCCACGTCCCGGCACGCCCTTCACCATCTCCACGTCTCGCGCCGACTTCACTTCCGCCGTCACCCCGTAGTGCTTGGCCAAGGGCTGATTCAGAAACGTATAATCCGCCGTCAAGATCTCCTTCACCGGACGGTTCTGCCGCACGATGTAGTCGAAAAAGGCAACTGACTCGGCATACATTCCGTTCTTCACGTCCGCGGTAAACTCCGGGAACCTGCTCGTGTCCACGCCCGAGAACTCGTCAAACCGGTAGAAGCCCAGCCACTGGCCGAAGAACTCTTCCGACAGCCGTTTGGCCTTGGGGTCCTGCACCATCCGCTTCACCTGCGCCGCCAGCTTGGCCGGGTTCTGCAACTCGCCCGCCTGCGCGGCCCGCCGCAGCTCCTCGTCCGGCATCGAAGACCACAGGAAGTAGCTCATCCGGCTCGCCAACTCAAAGCCGCTCAACGGACCATTGGACTGTTCAATCCGGTAGAGGAACGCCGGCGCCACCAGCACCCGGGCAATCAACGCCCGCGTCGCCTGCTCATGGTCCAGCTTCCCAATCTCGCGCGAACTCGTGTAGAAGCCCCGCAATTTGTCTTTTTCGGAAGGCAGCAACGGCCGCCGCCACGCCAGGCTCGCCAGCTTCAACACATCTTCCAAATGCCCCGGCTGCGCCGCCACTTGCGCCTTCTGCACCGCCTCGTAATCCGCCGTCCATTCCTTGATGTACGGCGCGCCCTTGGCCGGATCGTTCTTGAACTTGTTCTTCACGAAGGTCAGATAGTTATCGTGATAAGCGAACGAAGCTTTAAGGTCGGCCCACGCATGGTCGAGTTGCTTCCGCGTCGCATCGTCGAGCATCTTCTCCATCAGGAACTTGTCCGACCGGTAATACTTCACCTTGATATGAAACTCGTCGCGCTCCGGCTGGTTGTAGACATTGTTGTAGGGCTCCGGAATCGGATCCTTATCCGCCGGGTTGGCTTCGCCCTGCGAATTCTGCGGCAAGTCGCTCGCAAAGCTCATGACGCCAGCCTGCCACTTCTCAAAGCCTGGCGTCTTCGGGAAACCCAGCAACACGGAGAATGGCCGACCGGTAAACAGCCGCGGCTGGTCGGAGACCGTCACTCGCACCACCGCGTCCTTCGCCTCGCCGGTGACCAACTCCACGTCGGCCTGCACGTCCACGCCGCGGGCGCCCTTTGGCGCCACCAGGTCGAGCGTCAACACCGCATCGCCTTCCACCGCAAAATCCATCGGGTCGATGGCCCCGCCGTCCGGCCGCTTGCCGAACGCTACCTTCTCTTTCATTGCGTCATTCAACACCGCTACCAAGGGCTGCGGCTGCGACGCCGACCGGTCCGCCATGCGGAAGCGCACCGTCACGTTCTTGAAAATCACGATCGGCTTATCAGCGGAACTTGGGTTCACCGCCGCGGTCAGAAAGTTCACGGCCGGGGTCTTTTCGCTCCGGTTGAACAAATTAAAGCGGAGCTTCTGCTTCGGCTTGGCTGCCAGCGTCTCTTCGTTGATCACCAGCGCCCGTTCGTCGCCCTGTCCGCCGGCGGCATCCGCCCCGGCGCCAAACAGCATTCGCGGCCAGTCGATGACGGCCTTCTGCACTGCCGCGGCGCCCTCGCGCGTACCCGGCATCTTCTTCCACATCTCGACAATCGCCGAGGTCGGATACACCGGGTTCTTCTGGTTCACCACGGCCGAAATGTGTTGCAGGAAGCGCTCGGTAATGCCCTCTTCCTTGGCAATCTTCGCCACCGTCGCGCCTTTCTCGTGCTTCAACCGGTAGGCGCCATAAAACGCTTTGCCGTAAAGGTCCAAGCCGAACGGCTTGCCGCCCTCGCCCGAGACCGACCGGAAGCCGTACTTCGTATAGATGGTCTGAATCCGGTTGATCGCCGAAAGCTCCCGGCCGCTCTTGCCCGGGTCGACATAAAACTGCAGCGGGCCCGCCCCGATCACAGCGTGGGTTGAAATCTTCTTCGCGGCCTGCAGATAGCGCTCGAGACTCGCATCGGCCATGAATTGCACATCGCCGTAGTTGGTGAATCCTTCACCGCCCACCGAATCCGGCACGAAGTCGCGCGAGGTATCGATATCGATACCGGTCAGATCCTTGATCGTGTAGGCGTACTCGCCGCTCGTCAGCCGCCGCAACGACACCCGGCCCGGCTCCCCGGCATGACGCGCCGCAATCTCAGTCAACCGCGTCCGTACCCACTGCGCCGACTTCTGCCGGTCCGCGTCGCTCGGCTGCGGCATCCGCGCGGGCGGCATCTGCTTGGTCTCGATCGCGTCTGCAATCTTCTCCCACGCCTGGAACTGATCGCCCATCGAGCCCGAGGCCATTAACTTCTCGAAGCTGATACCGCCAGTTGCCGCTTTGCCGTGGCAAGAGAAACAGTATTGCTTAAAGGTGCCGGGCGCACCGGCGGCCGATTCGTCTGCAGCAAGCACGGAGCTGCAAGCGGCCACGGCTAGGAGCAGTGGGTAACGCATAAAACCTCAGATTAAGGAAGCCAAATATCCGTTCAAAATCTATCACAGCTAAGCGTTGAGCGCATCCGTCACCATGGCCTGCGCTTCCATCTGCACCTGCCGCAAATGCGCGTGTCCGTGGAAGCTTTCCGCGTAGATCTTATAGATGTCTTCCGTCCCCGAAGGCCGCGCCGCAAACCACGCATTCTCAGTCACCACCTTCAGTCCGCCCAGTGCGTTCCCGTCCCCCGGCGCCTTCGTCAGAATCTGCACAATCGGCTCGCCGCCCAGCTCCGACGCCTTCACGTTCTCCGGCGACAACTTCGCCAGCTTCGCCTTCTGCGCCGTATTCGCCGGTGCTTCCATCCGCTCGTAAGTCGAACGGCCCATCGCCTGCTCCATCAGCGCATACACATCGCCTAGGTCCCGCTGCCACCGCGCCGTCATCTCCGCGCTCAACAAACACGCAATGATGCCGTCCTTGTCCGTCGTCCACACGCGCCCGTCCCGCCGCAAAAACGACGCCCCGGCGCTCTCCTCGCCCACGAATCCCAACGACCCGTCAATAAGCCCGGGTACGAACCACTTAAAGCCGACCGGCACCTCATAATCATGCTGCTGCTCACCGCTGTCTTGCCCACCGCCATCTCCGCGCCCCACTGCGGCCGATGCGTAAACAGGTACTCAATGCACAGCGCCAGGTAATGGTTCGGCGGCAACAGCCCGGCGTTCTTCGTCACAATCCCGTGCCGGTCGTGATCTGTGTCACACGCAAACGCAATGTCGAACTTCTCCCGCAGCGCGATCAACGGCTCCATCACGTGCGGCGAAGACGGGTCCATCCGAATCTTCCCGTCCCAGTCCAAACTCATAAACCGAAACGTCGGATCGACGAGCGGGTTCACCACCGTCAGGTTCAACTTATACTTCTCGGCAATCCTCGGCCAGTAATGCACCCCCGCCCCGCCCAACGGATCCACGCCCAACGACGCGTCCATCACCGAGAAATCAATCACGTTCTCGAGGTCGTTTACATACTGCGTCAGGTAATCATGCCGATGCGTCGTCGCCGCTTGCAGCGCCGCGCGATACGGCATCCGCAGCACGCCTTCAAGGCCCGCCTCGAGAATCCGGTTGGCTTCGTTCTGTATCCACGACGTCGCCCCGCTATCGGCCGGCCCGCCGTTCGTCCCGTTGTATTTGAACCCGCCATCCACCGGCGGGTTATGCGACGGAGTAACCACAATGCCATCCGCCAACCCCGTCGTCCGCCCTGCGTTGTAAGTCAGAATCGCGTGCGACACTGCCGGCGTCGGCGTATAGTCCGTCCCTTCCGGAATCATCGCCTCCACGCCATTCGCCGCCAACACCTCCAACGCCGTCGCTGCCGCCGGCTCGGACAACGCGTGCGTGTCGATGCCCAAAAACAATGGCCCGTCCACCCCCTGCGCCTTCCGGTACCGGCAAATCGCCTGCGTGATGGCCAAAATATGCCATTCGTTGAACGCCTGCTGAAAGGCCGAGCCCCGGTGGCCCGAAGTGCCGAACGAAACCCGTTGCTCCGGCACGGCCGGGTCCGGGCGCTCCGCATAGTAAGCCGTAATCAGCTTGGCGACATTGACGAGTTTAGAAGGTTCTAGCAGCATCGATGCCAACATCATAGCGTTAGAATCTAAGGCATGATCAAGGCTGCCGCCTTTCTTGCCCTCCTCTCCCTCACCGCCTGCACCTCCACCCCTCCGGCCGCCCCACCGCCTGCTCCCGCCACCCCGCAAGTCGACCCCGCCTTCCAAGCCCTCTTCCCCGCCGGCGCCCAGATCGAGAAAATCGCCTCCGGCTTCCAGTTCATCGAAGGCCCCCTGTGGCTGCCCGGCGACCGCCTCCTGTTCTCCGACGTCCCCGGCAACGTCGTACATCAGTGGTCCGCCGAAGGCAACCAGGTCACCGAATTCCTCCGCCCCTCGGAAAACTCGAACGGCCTCCTCGCCGGGCCCAACAACTCCCTCATCCTCTGTCAACACTCCGGCCGCCGCGTCGCCATGCGCTCCCCGAGCGGCGTCCTGACCACCGTCGTCGATCGGTTCGAAGGCCGCAAACTCAACAGCCCCAACGACGCCGTCTACCACTCCGACGGCTCCCTCTACTTCACCGATCCCCCCTACGGCCTCGAAAAGCAGGACGACGACCCCGGCAAGGAACTCGCCTTCAACGGGGTCTACCGCTTAGCCCAAGGCAAGCTCCAACTCCTCACGAAAGAACTCTCCCGCCCCAACGGCATCGCCCTCTCCCCCGACGAGAAGGTCCTCTACGTCGCCAACTCCGACGCCACGCGAAAACTCTGGATGCGCTACGCCCTCATGCCCGATGGCACCCTCGCCTCCGGCCGCGTCTTCGCCGACGTCACCGCGGAAAAAGCCGACGGCCTCCCCGACGGCCTCAAGGTCGACGAGAAAGGCAACGTCTGGGCCACCGGCCCGGGCGGCGTCTGGGTCTTCTCCCCCGATGGCAAACACCTCGGCACCCTCAAACCCGCCGAAGTCCCCGCCAACGTCGCCTTCGGCGGACCCGACGGCAAAACCCTCTTCATGACCGCCCGCACCGGCCTCTATCGCATCCAAACCGCCGTCGCCGGGAAGAAGGCGGTCTACTAAGTGACGCCCTCCACCCCTGAACGCTTCGGCCCCTACAAAGTCCTCTCTTCCCTTGGCGCCGGCGGCATGGGCGAGGTCTGGAAAGCGCGCGACACCCGCCTCGATCGCATCGTCGCCGTCAAAGCCTCCAAGGCCGCCTTCGACGACCGCTTCGAACGCGAAGCCCGCGCCGTCGCCGCACTCAACCACCCCAACATCGTCGCCCTCTACGACGTCGGCCGCGACGGCGGCGTTTCCTACCTCGTCACCGAACTCGTCGAAGGAGAATCCCTCCGCGTCCTCCTCGAGCGCGATCACCTCCCGCTCCGCCGCGCCCTCGAACTCGCCGCCCAAATCGCCGACGGCCTCGCCGCCGCCCACCAGATCGGCATCGTCCATCGCGACCTCAAACCCGAAAACATCATGGTCACCCGCGAAGGCCGCGCCAAAATCCTCGATTTCGGCCTCGCCAAACGGGCAGAACCCGCCTCCGCCGACACCCAAACCAATTCCGGCCCCCTCACCAACGAAGGCTCTGTCATGGGCACCGTCGGCTACATGTCGCCCGAACAGGCCCGCGGCCGCGCCGCCGATCATCGCAGCGACATCTTCTCCTTCGGCGCCGTACTCTACGAGATGCTCTCCGGCCATCGCGCCTTCCACGCCGACTCCGCCCCCGAAACCCTCACGGCCATCCTGAAAGAGGACCCCGCTGACCTTCCGCTCACCATTCCCATCGCCGTCCGCAACTGCGTCTTCCACTGCCTCGAGAAAGAGCCCGGCAACCGCTTCCAGTCCGCCAAGGACCTCGCCTTCGCCCTCCAGCGCCACCGCCGCCGTCTCGGCCAACCGCAACTATTCTTACTGGCCGTGGCTCACCTTTGCCGCCACCTTCGCCGCCGTCGCCTTCTGCATTCTCTGGGACTTCGCCCGCACCGCCCCCTCCCCCACCGAACAGCTCCGCTTCCTCTCCTTCCTCGCCGACCCCGACGCAGAGGTCGCCCCCGCCTTCGCCCCCGATGGCCGCTCCATTGTCTATTGGCGCATGCGTCCTGCTGGCCGCGCCCTCTACCTGAAATCCCTCAGCAACCCCGAGCCCGTCGAACTCTGGCTTGATACCGGCCGCTTCGCCGGCCCCCAAACCGCGCCGCCGTTCTGGTCCCCCGATAGCGCCCGCATCTTCTTCACCGGCGGCCGTGGCGTCTACGCTATCGGCGCCGCCGGAGGCACTCCCCAGCTGGTGCTCGACGATGTCGATACCGCCATCCTCTCCCCCGATGGCGCCCAACTTGTCGTCGCCAACCGCACTGAAGAAGGCTACCGCCTCGCCGTCAGCTCGCCCCCTGGCGCCCCGCCGAAGCCGCTCGACTACAACCTCGCCACCCTCGGCACCAGCCAGATCCAACTCCTCGCCTTCGCCCCCAATCAACAGCGCATCGCCCTCCGCGCCCGCACCGAACTCTGGACCCTCCCCTTTCCTTCCGGCGAACCCCGCCGCGTCGACAACCTCGATCAGCTCGGCTCCGTCAGCTGGTTCCCCGATAGCAAGCACGTCCTGGTCACCGGCAGTTGGCGCGGTACCGTCTCTCGCCTCCTCGCTCTCGATGTCGACTCCGGCGAACTCCTGTCGCTCGATCAAGGCACCCAAGGCGTCGGCTCCGTCCACCTCGCCGCCGAAGGCTCCCGCGCCATCGCCGCCGTCGGCAGCGCCGTCCGCGATATTGTCGAAATCGGCTCCGACGGCAAGTTTATTCGCGAACGCCTCTCCTCCTCCCTGCCCGAATCCGCCCCGTCCTGGTCCCCTGCCGGCGATCGCTTCGCTTATGTCGTCGCCCTCGGCGAAGGCTCGCAAATCCGCCTCACCGAGTCCGGCATGGACCAGTCGATGATTCTCGATTCCGGCCTCCGCGGCAATCCCCAACCCCAGTTCTCTCCCGATGGCCGTCGCGTCGCCTACGCCGAACCCCGCCAGATCTGGGTCGTCCCTGCCTCCGGCGGTCGCCCCGTTGGTCTGCTCCCCAAAAACTACGACCACGCCGTCCTGGCTGTCGCCTGGTCCCCCGCCGGCGATTGGATCGCCTTCGTCGAAGGGTTCAACGGCCGGCCCCGACTTCGCAAAGTCTCGGCCAGTGGGGGCGCCGAGCCCGTCGAAATCAAGGCCGCCATCGCTCGCCCCATGGTGAGTTGGTCCGGCGACGGCAAGTGGCTCGCCTACCCCGGCGCGGACGGCCTCCACGTGATCTCCCCCGAAGGCGCCGGCGACAAACTGCTTTCGAAGAAATCCGCGATGGCCCTTCAGTTCGGGCGGCCCGGCGCCATCCTCTACACCCTCGGCCGCATCGACGAAGACCGCAGCATGCTCACCACCTTCGATGCCGAAACCGGCCGCGAACTCCGCTCCGTCGTCGCCCAACTCGACCCCAAAACCACCCCCCGCAGCTTCAGCCCCTCTCCCGACGGCGCCCGCTTCCTCATTGAAGTCCTCCGCCCGAACTCGGATCTCTGGCTCATCGAAGGGATCCCCCAGCCCGCCACCGGCCTCGCCCGTCTCTGGACCCGCTGGATTCCGCCCACCGCCTCCCGCATGGCCGGCGAAGGCAACGCCGGCCTCTAGTGCGCCCGCGCTGCTTCCTCTAACCGCCAAGCTAGAAAGCCCAGATACACCACGAGCAGAAACGCCCCTTCCATCCTGCTGATCACGTGCCGTCCCCGCAACGCTAGCGGCAGCAGAACGATCGACAGAAAAGCCATCACGATCAGATCCACCTGTCCCGCGGCCGGAATCGGAATCGGCCGGATCACGCTGACCATCCCGCCAATGCAGAGCAGGTTGAACAGGTTCGAACCCACAATGTTCCCCAACGCCAAATCCGCATCCCCCCGCCGGGCCGCCAGGATGCACGTGGCCAACTCCGGCAGCGTCGTCCCCACTGAGATGATCGTCAGCCCGATCACCGCCTCGGAAACCCCCATCCCCCGCGCAATCTGCACCGCGAAATCCACGGTCCAGTCCGCTCCGAACGATACGCCAGCTAAACCACCCAACGTGTATGCGAGCTGCACCCACAGCGGTCTCGGAGTCGTCCGCGCCGCCTCTTCCCGCACGTCGGTAAGAAACGCATCCGACCGCGGCGCTCCAATAGCCCCCATCGTCGTGTAGTAAAGGAAAATCCCGAACAACAACAGCAGCATCAGTCCGTCCGTCCGAGTCCACAAACTCCCCGCCGCCCCGTCCAGAAACTGATCACTCCCCAACACCACAATCGCCACCACCGCCACCGTCAACATCGGTAGCTCCCGCGTAATCAACGAGCTTTCCACCCGCAGCGGCGCCATCATCGCCGTCACCGCCAACACCACCCCCACATTCACCAAACAAGCCCCCACAATGTTGCCAAACGCCAAGTCCGTCGACCCCTGCGCCGCCGACATCGTGTTGATGACTAACTCCGGCGTGCTCGTTCCAAACGCCACCACCGTCATCCCAATCACCAGCTTGGGCACCCCCAGCGATTCCGCAATCGCCGAGATCCCTTCGACAAAGTAATTCGCCGCCGTCAGCAGCAGCGCCAACGAAGCAGCCAGAAGCAGAAAGTCCATGCAGTTCCCCCCAGCGTAGCAGGCAATTGTTAAAATATATTCAGGTGAAGCCGCTCCTCCTTCTCATCCTCGCCGCCTCCCCCAGCCTGGCTCACCTGCCCCAGTCCGTCTGGACCGCCGCCGACTTCAACGGCGATCAACGTCCCGACATCGCCCGCCTCGCCGTCACGCAGCCCGCCGTCCTGCTCCCCGTCGACCTCGATCAGGACGCCGATCTCGACCTCGTCCTGCGCGAGTCCATCACCGATCGTCCGGTCGCCGTCTGGCTCAACGACGGCCACGGCCGCTTCACCCCCGATGCCGCCCCCCGCCGTCTTCCCCAGGAAAACCGTTCCTCCTGGCAATCGGCCCCTCGCCCCGCTTCCCCGCTAGTCGACGTCCCGCCCTCGGCCGATCTCGTCCCGCTTCTCGAAAAATACTCAGTCCGCCTGGCGCCGCTATCGCTTCCGGCCCATCGCTTCCCCCTCTCCCGTCATCGCAAATCTGCCTCCGCTCGCGGCCCTCCCCCCGCCTACACCTAGCCGTCCTTCGCCCCGTAAACCCGCAACTTAGGACAGGTGTCTCTTGAAATCACTAGCAGTGTGTCTCCTCGCCGTCACGGCGCTCTCCGCTCAGGACCCCGATGAAGGAACGCTCTCCAGCGTCCGCCCCCGCATTCCGGAGCCTCTCGTCTTCGACCTCATCCGCCCCCTCGGCGCCGAACGCGGCGAACTCGAAGTCAATACCCTCGTTCGTTACAAGCCCAACGGAGCCGTCCAGTGGGCCCCCGAAGTCGAATACGCCTTTGCCAAAGGATACGGCCTCGAATTCGAGCTGCCCATCGAAAACCTGCGCATCCAGACTTACAAAGCCGCCCTCCAAGGCACCCTCCCCGGCCCCTGGAAGAAGAAGTTCATCCACGGCTGGCAAGGCATCGGCGAGGTCGCCCGCGGCCAGCCCTACTGGCAAACGGACGCTCTCTACCTCGCCGGCCTCCGTTTCCGTTCCAAGTGGAGCCTCTTCTCCATGACCGGTTGGCGCGCCGAACGCGGCACCGTCCACGGCAACGCCCTCCTCGGCAACTACTCCCTCTTCCGGCACCAGTCGAAGAACACCACCTTCGGCCTCGAAACCAACTACAAAAGCCCCGGTGCCACCGGCCGCAGCTTCCTCGTAATGCCGCAAGCTCACGTCCGTGCCAGCCGCATTAACGTCCAGTTCGGCCTGGGTTGGCTGCGCTCCCCAGGCCGCAACGCTCCGCAACTCGCCCTCCGTTTCTCCCGCGAATTCTAGCCGCGTGGAACAATCAACGGAATGTCTCCCCTCGCGCAAGGCGTCGTTCTAGCCGACGACGCCACCGGCGCCCTCGAATGCGGCTCCCTCCTCGCCACCCTCGGCCTCGCCGCCACCGTCACGCTCAATCCGAACCCCAGAACCCTCCCGGATGGCGTCCTCGTCGTCGACACCAACACCCGCCACGCCACCCCCCTCGATGCCCACGCCCTCATCGAATCCTGGGCCGCCCACGCTCCTCTCTACAAGAAGACCGACTCCACCCTCCGCGGCAACATCACCGCCGAACTCCTCGCCCTCCCGGCCCCTGTCCTTTACGTTCCCGCCTACCCCGCCGTCGGCCGCACCGTTCAATTCGGTATCCTCTCCGTCCACGGCATCCCCGTCCATCTCACCGAGTTCGCCGGCGATCCCCGCCAGCCCGTCATCTCCTCGGACCTCCTCCATCTCCTTCCCGGCGCCCGGCTCCTC
>LNFE01000166.1 GCA_001464575.1 Acidobacteria bacterium Ga0077553
TCCGCCCCGGATTCAAAGACGGCAAGCCCGTTCCGGTGGCCGCTACGGTCGAGGTCAACTTCAGGCTCCTGTAAACCGCTCTCCTCCGAAGCGGTCTCCAGCGAAAGAGGCCCACTCTCGCCAAAAAGCGGGAGTGGGCTTTTCTGATTTCAGATAGAATAGGAGGGTTACCGCACCCTTCATACCATGCTGAAACCCAAGGCAGAAACCCACGAAGACCTCAACCCCGTAGAAACCAGCGAATGGCTGGAAGCGCTGGATCAGATTATTGACGCGGAGGGGCCTGACCGGGCGAAGTTCCTCCTGGAGCGTTTGCTTAACAAGGCGGCCATCAGTGGCGCGGCGCCGATAGCGCGCTACAAGACGCCTTACGTCAATACGATCAGCACGGAAGAGGAGGTTCCCTATCCGGGCGACCGCGATATCGAGCGCCGGATTGAAAGTCTCGTCCGCTGGAATGCCTTGGCCATGGTGGTGAAGGCGAACAAATATGACGCCGGCATCGGCGGACACATTGCGACCTTTCAGTCGCAGGCCACACTCATTGAAGTGGCCCAGAACCATTTCTACCGGGCCAAGATTGGCAATCAGCCGGGCGACCTGATTTACTTCCAGGGCCACGCCTCGCCCGGGCAGTACTCGCGAGCATTCCTGGAAGGGCGCCTGGATGAAAAGCACCTGGCGAACTTCCGGCACGAACTCCGCGACTACCCCGGCCTCTCCTCCTACCCCCACCCCTGGCTGATGCCAGACTTCTGGCAGTTCCCCACCGTCTCCATGGGCCTCGGCCCGCTCAATGCCATCTACCAGGCGCGCTTCATGCGCTACCTCGAAAACCGCAGTCTGATCGAAAAGACCGACCGCAAGGTCTTCGCCTACCTCGGCGACGGCGAAATGGACGAGCCAGAATCGCTCGGCGCCATCGGCCTCCCCGTTCGGGAAAAGCTCGACAATCTGATCTTCATCGTCAACTGCAATCTGCAACGCCTCGACGGCCCGGTCCGCGGCAACGGCAACATCGTCAAAGAGCTCGAAGGCATCTTCGCCGGCGCGGGCTGGAACGTCGTGAAACTCCTCTGGGGCGGCCCGTGGGATGAACTCTTCGCCCGCGACGAATCCGGCATGTTGCTGAAGCGGATCTCGGAGTGCGTCGACGGCGAGTTCCAGGCCTATAAGGCGAAGGGCGGCGCTTACGTGCGCGAGCACTTCTTCGGCAAGTATCCGGAAACCGCTGCCATGGTCGCGGATATGAGCGACGAGCAGTTGCGGAAACTCTCCCGCGGCGGCCACGACCCGGTGAAGGTCTACAACGCCTACCTCCGCGCCATCGAAACCAAGGGCAAGCCCACCGTCATCCTCGCCAAGACCGTAAAGGGCTACGGCATGGGCGAAGGCGGCGAGAGCCGCAACTTCACCCACCAGGCCAAGAAGCTCGAAGAGCAGTCGCTGCTCTACTTCCGCGACCGCTTCCAGTTGCCGCTGACCGACGAGCAGGCCAAATCCTGCGAATTGCTCAAGCCGGCCGCGGACGCCCCGGAGATGGTCTACATGCGGGAGCGCCGCGCCGCTCTCGGTGGCAGCGTACCGGCCCGGAACGCGGTGCCCACCGGCATCACGGCCCCTTCGCTCGACCTGTTCAAGGAATCGCTCCAGGGTTCTGGCGACCGCGCCGTTTCGACGACGATGGCGTTCGTTCGTATTCTGACCGCGCTGATCAAGGACCCGGAGATTGGCAAGTACATCGTCCCGATTGTCCCGGACGAGGCGCGCACCTTCGGCATGGAATCGCTGTTCCGCCAAGTGGGCATCTACGCCCCGATGGGCCAGCTGTACACCCCGCATGACGCCGACATCTTCCTGTTCTATAAGGAAATGGTCAACGGGCAGATCCTCGAAGAGGGCATTACCGAAGCCGGATCGATGGGTTCGTTTACCGCCGCCGGCACGGCCTACGCCAACTACGGCGTGCCGATGATCCCGTTCTTCACCTACTACTCGATGTTCGGGTTCCAGCGGGTGGGCGACTTCATCTGGGCGTTTGCCGACAGCCGCGGCAAGGGCTTCCTGATGGGCGCCACGGCCGGCCGCACGACGCTTTCGGGCGAGGGCCTGCAGCATCAGGACGGTCACAGCCTAGTGCTGTCGTCGACCGTTCCCACCTGTCACAGCTACGACCCCGCGTTCGCCTACGAACTGGCGATCATCATTCAGGACGGCATCAAGCGGATGTACGAACTGAATGAAGACCGCTTCTACTACCTCACCATCTGCAACGACGATTACGCGCACCCGCCGCTGCCGGCCGAAGACATCTCGGAAGGGGTGTTGAAGGGCATCTACCGCGTGAAGGCGGGAGAAGGGCCGCAGGCAATTCTGTTCGGTTCAGGCCCCATTCTGAACGAGGCGATTGAGGCCTCGCAGATTCTGGCCGAGCGGTACGGCGTGGCGACCGACGTCTACAGCGTCACCAGCTACAACGAACTGCGCCGCGACCTCCTCGAAGCCGAGCGTTGGAACCGTCTCCACCCGACGGAAACTCCGCGTGCTGGCTATCTGCACTCGGTCGTGGGCGGATCCGACCTGCCGATCATCGCGGCTTCCGACTACATGAAGATCGTGCCCGACCAGCTCGCCCCCTGGCTGCCAGGCCGATTGGTCAGCCTGGGCACGGACGGCTTTGGCCGTTCGGACAACCGCGAGCAGCTCCGCCGCCACTTCGAAGTGGATGCCGAGAACATCGTGGTGGCCACGTTGACTCGTCTGGCGCGCGATGGCAAGTTCGATGCGGGCCGGGCCGCGGCGGCGATCCAGGAGCTTGGACTGAACCCCGAGCGGCCGGAACCGTCGAAAGCCTAGATCCTGCAATAACTAGACAAGACGAAACGAACCCAAAGCGGCCGGAGCTTCTTCGCTCCGGCCGCTTTGCTTCTTAAGCCGGCCCCAAGCGTCGAACACGTACATCCCGAGTCCGTTGGTGACGCCAAAGGCCTCACTCTCCTGGTCATCCTGCACGAAGTGGACCTCCGTCCGTGGCAACGTCCGCAGCGCCTTCCATACGCGCGACGCCACGGGGCCCTGCCCCGCCAAGACAACGACGTGCCCCCGCGCACCGGGCTCATCGGTCAATGTCGCCGCGAACTCCAATACCGCCGCCTCCGCGTCTTCATGGGAGGGTTCAATGAGCAGCACCGCCGTCGGACACGCCGCCGTTCGCTCGAGCTTCGTTTCGGTCGGCCAATCCTCCTGCCGCGACGTCATCGCCGCCATCCAGAGCCCGACTAACAAGCAAAGTTTCCCCACCTTGCCCTTCTCGGCGAAATCCCGGCGACAATGAAAGGAAATGGTACACATCGACGAAGCGACCGTCCGGCAACTCCTGCCGATGAGCAAAGCGATTGACCTGCTCGCCCACGCCTTCCGCGATTTCGCGACGGGCGAGGCCCAATCCCAGCCCCGCCGCCGCCTGACGATGCCATCGGGCGCCGTACTGCACCAGATGGCGGGCGCTCACGGCGCCTACTTCGGCACCAAGGTGTACTCCACCCATCCCAAGCACGGCGCCTGGTTCGTTTTTCTCCTGTACGACGCCGAAACCGCCATGCCGCTGGCTCTGATGGACGCCAACTGGCTCGGCCAGATCCGCACGGGCGCCGCCTCCGGCCTGGCCACGCGATGGCTGGCCCGGCCGGAGGCGCAGAGCGTCGCCGTGCTCGGCAGCGGCTTCCAGGCCGCGAGCCAATTGGAGGCGGTGCTGGCGGTGCGACCCATCCGGGCCATCAGTGTCTGGAGCCGCAATCAAGAGAAGGCTCAGGCCTTCGCCCGCCACTACCCCAATGCAGCGGCCATGCCGACGGTGGAAGCCGCGCTGGTGGATGCCGACATTGTCATCACTGCCACCATGGCCAAGGACCCGCTCTTCCCGGCGGAGCTGATCCGCCCAGGAACTCACATCAACGCGGTCGGCTCCAACTCCGCCCGCCGCCGCGAACTACCAGCGGAACTCCTCCGCCGGGCCGACCAGATCGTCGTCGATTCACTCGAACAGGCCCGGACGGAAGCCGGAGACCTGATCCTGAGCTTCGATCCGCCGGACTGGGACGCTGTCGAACCGCTTTCGCACGAACCGAAAAGGAAAAGCGCCGAGGCGATTACGATCTTCAAGTCCGTTGGAATCGGGCTCGAAGATGTCGCCGTCGGCGCTTGGGTTTACGAACAGGCTTTGGAACAGGGAAAATTGACGCAGCTTCCGCTATTCGCCGCCGGTTGATGCCTGCAGATCCGAGTCCCGCCAGGCGCTGATCTTCAGCCGCCGGCACACCCAACAAAGATCCTCGCCAGCGTTCGGTCCGGAACTGATGGCGACTTCGCCGGCGCAAACTTCACATTTGCGGGCAGGCTTCGCCTTCTCGAGTCCGACGCTGCGATGAGCCGATGCCAGAATCTCAGGATCCACGACCGGTGCTTCTTTGGCGGGGGTCTTACGTTTCATGTTTATCCTTTCAGGATAGCTCAAGTAGGCGGTTACGCCGTGACCAAGCTACCGCTGAACACTTCGAGAACATAGCCGGAATCAAGGCTGGCACTGCACCGCGGGCAACGCTGCCCCGGCTTCGTCTTCCGGGCCGTACCCTGCTTGAGGACCGTCGCCTCCACATTGTGCGTACACATGTAGCAGTGAACCCGGCCGGGCAACTCTTCAACAGGGAGAGCATTATTCGATTTCATTTTCATTTCCTCCTTTCACCTCACCAGACGTATCGGCAAGGGTAAAAGATTCGGGAGATGAAAAATTTAGTCGCCGGTCGCGCCCGCCGGGACGTTGACGCCCTTCGAACGGCGACCCGCGATCCAGGCTTTCGTCGATTCGACCATGTCATAGCCGACCGGAACGACCAGCAGCGAGAGCAGCAAGCACAACGTCTGGCCGCCGATGATGGTGATGGCGATGGCCGAGCGCTGCGAGGCGCCGGAGCCGGTGCCGAACGCAGTCGGCAGCAGGCCGGCCACGATGGCGAAGGTGGTCATGAGAATCGGGCGCAAGCGGACGCGATTGGCTTCAATAATCGCGTGCTTCAGGGCATGGCCTTCGTCCCGCAGCCGGTTCATGTAGTCGATCTGCAGAATGCCGTTCTTCTTCACGATGCCGAGCAGGAGCAAGACGCCGAGGGCGCTGAACAGGTTCAGGGTGCGGCCGGTGGCGATCAGCGACAGCAGCGCGAACGGGATGGACAGCGGCAGGGTGGTGAGAATGATGAACGGGTGGATCAGACTCTCAAACTGCGCCGCCAGGACCATGTACATGAAGATGCTCGCGAGGCCAATTGCCATCAGCATGTTGGTGGTGGTCTCTTCGAGAATCTTCACCTGGCCCGAGAACTTGACGGTGTAGCCCATGGGCAGTTCGAGTTCGCTGAAGACGCGCTGGGCAGCCGCGGCGGCGTCGCCGAGCGAGACGCCCTTGGCGACGTTGCCGTACATCGAGACGCCGAACTGGCGGGCAAAGCGGTCGATACGGCTCGGTCCCAGGCCGTGTTCGAGCTTGGCGATGGAGTCGAGACGGATGAGGCCCTGGCGGGAACTGGGGATCAGCAGCCGGCCCAACGCTTCGGGGTTATCCCGCTGCTCCGGGTTCAGGCGCATCATGACGGGATACTGTTCGGAGCCTTCCTTGAAGGTCGAGATCTGGTCTTCGCCCGACATCAGCAGCCGCACCGCGCCGGCCACGTCAGCCACGCGAACGCCTAGGTCGCTCGCCAATTGCCGGTCGATGTTCACCTGGAGTTCCGGATTGTTCAGATTGAGGTTCACCTTCACGTCGGTGATCGCCGGCTCCTTGAGTAGGGCGATATTCGCCTCTTTGCCGATCGACACCAGCTTCCGGATATCCGGTCCCAGGACCATGGCGCGGATGGGCGCGAAGGTATCGCGGCCACCGAGCGCATTCGGATAAGTAATGCGCGGCCGGGCCGAGGCGAACTCCGCCGCGGCGGCGCGCACCTGGTTCCCGATCTCGAGAATCGGCCCCCGTTTCTCCGGCGTGTCCAGCAGCACGGTGATGAACGCCATGGTGACGCGGGCCATCATCGACGAACTCTGCGGCACCACGGCGATCACGCCGGGCACCTTCTCGATCTTTTTCGCAATCGCCAGCGCCGTCCGTTCGGTCAGCAGTAGCGACGAACCCTCTGGCATTTCGATAAACATGCCGAGTTCGCTCTGGTCTTCCTGCGGCATCCAGTCGCGGCCGATCGCCTGATAAATGGGGTAAGTCGAGGCCAGCACCAGCAGACTGAAGGCCACGACCAGCCAACGGAAGCGGAGTGACCAGTTCAGCATGGCCGTGTACGGCTTATCGAACATGGAGTACTCGTGCTCCACCGCCGCCTTTCTCTTACCCTCGGGCTTCGGGTGCCGCTTTAGCAAGCGGGAGGCCAGAGCCGGGGTGACCGTAAAGGCCACGAGCATGGAGACGAGAATCGCGATGGACATCGTCCAGCCAAACTGGTTGAGGTACTTTTTGGCGTAGCCGGAGATGAAGGCGATGGGCACGAAGACGATGACCAGCGAGATCGTAGTCGCCACGACGGCCAGGGTGATTTCATGCGTGGCCTGAATGGTCGCCTCGATCACCGGCAGATCGTACTCTTCAAGGTGTCGATGGATGTTTTCGATGACAATAATGGCGTCGTCGATCACGATACCCACGGCGAGGGTTAACCCCAGCAGGGTCATCGAGTTGAGCGTAAAGTCCAGGCTCTTCATGACCGTGAAGGTCGCAAGAATCGAGGTGGGGATCGCGATGAAGCTGATCAACACCGTCCGCCAGTCGCGGATGAACAGGAACACGATGAACCCGGCAAGGAAGCTGCCCAGAACCAGATGCTCTTCAAGAGCCTCCACCGAATTCCGGATGTAGGTGGCCTGCTCTTTCACAAGGCCCATCTCGACGCCGCTCGGCAGCGTCTGGTTCATCAACTTCATCTTGGCCATCACGGCATCAACGATCTTCACCGTGTTCATGCCGATCTGCCGCCGGATTTCGAGGATGACCGCCGGTTTGCCTTTGTAGTATGCGAAGGAACGGCGTTCGCTGTTCGAATCTTCCACCTTGGCCACGTCGCGAATCCGGATGGGGGAGCCGTTGACGTTCTTGATAATGATGTCGCTGAACTCTGAGACGTTTTCGAGGCGGCCCAGCGTCCGGACGCCCATTTCCGCCGTGCCGCGGACGATGCGGCCACCGGGGGTTTCGACGTTCTCGCTGCGGAGGGCCCGTTCGACTTCCTGGGCGCTGATGTTGTACCCGTTCATCTTGTCGATGTCCAGGAACACGTTCACCTGGCGAGTCTGGCCGCCGGAAAGGTCGATCTGGCCGACGCCGTCGATGGTTTCAAACGCACGGCGAATCTGCTTGTCAGCGATTTCGGTGAGTTCGCGAGTGGTGCGGTTGCCGCTGACCGCCAGCGTCACGATCGGATCGCTATCGGGGTCGGACTTGGTCACCGTCGGGGGCAGGACGTTCGGGGGGAGCTTGCGCATCGCCGCCGAAACCTTTTCGCGGACGTCTTCGACCGCTTCGCCGATGTCCCGCTCGAGAACGAAGGTGATGGTGAGGTTCGCGCTGCCTTCAGAAACCATGGCGCGCATCTCTTCAATGCCGCTGACGGCCGCGACGGTCTCTTCAAGCGGCAGGATGACCTGCGAAACCACCTCTTCCGGGCTCGCGCCGGGAAGCTGAACGCGGACATTGACGGTGGCCGCGTCGGTCTTCGGGAACAGATCGACACCCAGATCGAGGAAGCTGAACACGCCCAGGATCACGAGGAACATGATCAACATGAAGGCGAATACGGGACGGCGTACGCAGATTTCAGAAAGACTCACGGAAACTCCTCACTCCCACCGCAGATTAGCAAATTATCATGACTGCCACGCTACACTGATGATTTCATGGCAAAAACAGCGTTTCTTTTTCCTGGTCAAGGCTCCCAGTTTGCCGGCATGGGCAAGAGCTTGGCGGAACAGCACCCCGTCGCACAATCCGTTTTCGCGGAAGCCGACGACTCTCTAGGATTTCCCCTGAGCAAACTTTGCTTTGAGGGCCCGGACGAAGAACTGAAGAAGACGGAAAATACCCAGCCGGCGTTACTCACGGTTTCAATCGCGGCGTATTCCGTTCTGGTCAGCGAGGGAATTCGACCCGATTTCGTGGCCGGGCATAGTTTGGGTGAGTATTCCGCGCTGGTGGCGGCTGGCGCGCTGCGGTTCGCGGACGCCGTCCGGCTGGTTCGCCAGCGCGGGCGGTACATGCAAGAGGCGGTTCCGCAGGGGGTCGGCGCGATGGCGGCGCTGTTGAAACTGCCGGAGGGGACGCTTGAGGGCATCCTGGCCCAGGCGGCGGAAGGGGAGGTGGTTTCGGCGGCCAACCTGAACTCGCCGGACCAGATCGTGATCGCCGGGCACGCCGGGGCGGTGGAGCGGGCGATGAATCTGGCGAAAGAGGCCGGGGCCAAGCGCGTGGTGCCGCTGCCGGTCAGCGCCCCGTTCCATTGCGCTCTGATGAAGCCTGCCCAGGAGCGGCTGGCGGCGGACCTGGCGGCGACGGCGTTCGCTGATTTGTCCGTACCGCTCGTTCAGAACGTCACCGGCCGGCTCACCACCAGCGGCGAGGAGGCTCGCACGGGACTGGTCGAACAGGTGCCAGGAACCGTGCGTTGGACCGATTCCATCCGGCTGTTGATTGGCGAAGGGGTCACCCACTGGGTCGAGGTCGGGGCGGGGGGCGTGCTTTCGGGCTTGCTCAAGAACATCGACGCGAACCACAAAGCAGCCCGTTTCGGCGAAGCGGCCGAGTTGGACGCCGTCAAAGCCTATTTCGCCGGCTGATTACCGCTGAATCCCGAGCGCGCGCAAGCGTTTGTGGAGGCTCGTCCGTTCGAGGCCGAGCGCCCGCGCCGCGGCCGAGACGTTTCCTTGGGCGCGCATGGTCGAGCGAGTTGGGCGTGGCATTGGCCTTGGGCTGACGGAGTTCAAACGGAGCGGCCTCGGCGGTGATCTCCTCGCCGGCCGTCAAGATCGCCATCCGCTCCACCAGATTCTTCAGTTCCCGGACATTGCCGGGCCAGCCGTAAGCGATGAGCAGGTCGAGCGTCTCCGCCGCCAGGGTCTTCGGCCGGAGGTTGTTCCGGGAGCAGAAGCTTTCGAGGAAATGCCGGGCCAGCGGGGCCACATCCTGCGGATGCTCCCGGAGCGCCGGCACGCGCAACGGCATGACGGCCAGGCGGTAATAGAGGTCTTCGCGGAAACGGCCCTCTTTAACCTCCATCGTCAGATCCTTATTAGTGGCGGCGACGACACGGACGGAGACGCGAATCGGGGTTTCGCTCCCCAGCCGGTGGAACTCGCCTTCCTGCAGCACGCGAAGCAGCTTCGCCTGCGCCGGCTGGGCGAGATCGCCGACCTCGTCCAGAAACAACGTTCCCTGGTGGGCCAACTCGAACTTGCCCTTGCGTTGCGAGGCCGCCCCGGTGAAGGCGCCCTTTTCGTGGCCGAAGATCTCGCTTTCGAGGATCTCCGCGGGAATGGCCGCGCAGTTCACCTTAATGAAAGGGCCTTCGCGGACGGCGCTATTCTCGTGGACGTGCGCGGCGAGGAGCTCCTTACCCGTGCCGCTTTCGCCGAGGAAGAGTACGCGGGCATCGGTGCGGGCGGCCAGGGTGGCCTGCTCCACCACTTGGCGCCAGGCAGGGCTGGAGCCGATCATCTTCGGGGTTTCCGCGCTGAGGCGTTGGCGGAGGTCGCGGTTTTCGGCCTTCAATCGTTCGGCCTCGAGTGCGTTCTTGATGGCCACCAGAACACGGTCGCGGCTGAGCGGCTTTTCGAGGAAATCAAACGCGCCGGCGTGGATGGCTTCGACAGCATCGGCGATGGTGCCGTGGCCGGAGATCATGATGGCGGGTTTGCCGTTGAGTTGACGGAGGAGGTCGATGCCGGAGCCGTCGGGGAGGCGGACGTCGAGGAGAAAAAGCTCCGGGGCGTCTTGAAAGAGCGCGGCGCGGAGGTCGGTGAGCGAGGGGAAGACGCGAATGGTGTGGCCTTCGCGTTCGAGGATCAGCCGGAGACTCAGGCCGATGTTGGGTTCGTCGTCGAGAATCCAGATTTTAGCCATGGTCGGCGGCAGCCAGCGGCAGCAGCACGCGAAACGCGGCGCCGCCTCATGGCGCCGCGCTGGGCGATGCTGAGCCCAAGGCCCATGCCGCCGCGCTTAAAGCTAATGGTGGGGGCGAAGAGATTCTCGCGGGCGAGCTTCGATAAGCCCGGGCCGTTATCTTCAATCGCGATCGCCGCGCGATCGTTCTCAATGTAAGTCCGGCCGCGGACCCGGCCTCCCTGCCCCGCCGCTTGGGCGGCGTTTTCGAGCAGATTCGTCAGAACGCCTTTGAGCAGATCGGGATCGGCGCTCGCGCGCAATTGGCCGGGGGCGAGCGCGAGATCGTAGGTGATTTCGGGGTGGGCAGGTTGATGCAAGGCGACCCGCTCGGCGAGGAGCGAGTTGAGATCGAGGGGCTGCGGGTGCGCGCTCGGCTCGGTGGCGAAGTCGCCGAAGGCGCGGACGCGGCGTTCGAGGGTGGCCACCTCGTCGCTGACGATTTGGGCCGCCTGTTGGAGAAACTCGGGGTCGTGACGGTAGCCGAGCTCTTCCATAATGAGGCGGATGGGGGTGAGCGAATTGCGCACCTCGTGTGCCATTTTGCGGGCGAGCATTTGCCAACTGGCGACGCGGGTGAGGTGCACCAGCTTGTCGCGATTCTCTTCGAGTTGGGCGGCTGTACGATTGAACGCCGCGACAGTTTGGGACGATTCATCGCAGCCGGAACGATGGGGCAAGCGAACGGTGAAGTTGCCATCGGCGAGTTCGGCCAAGCCCTGCTGCAACTCCCGCATGGGGCGGGTGATCTGGAACGCCATCCAGACGAGAAAGGCAAGCGAAGCCAGAAACACGGCGGCGGCCACGGCGAGCAGCGTCAACACAAAGCCTCGGCGGAGGTTGAAGACGCGCGCCCGGTCGACGACGTCCCGGGCGCTGGCGATCTGGCTTGCGTGCGTAGGCCCAAATGTCGCCGTTCGGCTGGCGGACGAGATAGTTGAGGCGGTCGCCGGCGTCGCCCGAGAGGAAATAGCGCTCGGGATCGCCGCTCGCATGGAAGGTGCTGATCTGCGCGGGCCAGAGGTCGCGGTCGTTGCCCGAGAAGCGTTGGGGACTCAGCTTGCCGTTGGCGGCGTCCTGCTTGATGGACTCTTTGGCCCGTTGATAGAACTCGCGCCCGGTGGCTTCGAGAGACTTTGAGATGCTGTCGAGTTCGTCGGTGGAGGCGTAGGTGAGCGAGGTTTCAAGAAGATTGATGGTCACCCAGAGCATGGCGCCCAGCGGCGCGAGAGTCGCCAGGAGGAAGACCGCGATGAGCTTGGTGCGGAGACTCACGGTTTTGAGCTTAGCGCCGGAGCTCGGCGAGGCGGAAGGGGCCCTTGTCGAGGGTCCAGCGATTTTCCGCGCTGCGCTGCGAGCGGCCGAACCATTCGATGAGACGGGCCAGGTTGACGCTGGGATCGAGCAGGAGGGCCGCCGATTCGCGGCTATCATCGGAGCGAAGGTCCATGCGGAGCCAGAGCGGCTTGTTTTCCGCCAGGCCGCCGACGCTCAGGCTGGTATGGTCGAACAGCCAGCGCTCGGCGGCTTCGCGGCTCAGATGCGACGCTTGGTGCTTGCCCGGGCCGAGCCGGGTGATGGCGAACTTTTCTTCCCAGAGGTCGAAGCTGACGACAAAGCGGTCAACATTGCGACGGACGACGGTGGTGAACTTGTCGGCGGAGAGCGAAAGCTGCAGCGAAAACACCAAAGCGGCTCCGCTATGAAGCCGTTCGAGCGACTTGCCATCGAGAAAATGCAGATAGGGCGCCTGGACCCGGAGCGTCTGATCGTCCCAACGCAGCTGTAGCATCTCCGGCGCCAGGGCGCGGACGAGCGGCACTGCGGACTGGGCGAACAGCAGGCGTCGGGTCATCAGAAATAGGCGCCGGTGATAAGGACGACCTCCACCGGATTACTGCGTAAGGGAACTGCGAGGTATAGGAAAAAGCCGTTTTTAGCGCGAAGGCCAACACCGGTAGAGTTTCGGACGGCTCCGCCGCCGTTTTGGTTCCACACAGCTCCGGAATCGAAAAAGGTGGTCAACATGGTCTGTTTCCAAACCCGCGTGCCCGCCTCGACCGTGCTGGCAATGGCTTTGGTAGCGCCGAGCGGGGCGAGCTGGAACTTATTCCAGCCGCGGAGGGTGAGCGAGTTGCCGTAGGCGAAGCGGTCGTATAGCGGCGCATCGCCACTGATGCTGCCGCCCTGGAGGTTCAGCCGGACCAGGTTCCGGCCCCGCCGCCAATCGAGGCCGGCTTCAGCCTCGTGACGGGTGAAACGGTAGTCCGACCCCAGGCCGGCCAAGCCAGCCCGGAGCCGGTATTCGGCGTGAGTCGAGGACTCACCCGTAGATTCCTCACCCCACACGCGCCGGTATCGCAGAGTATTTACTAGCGCGTGCGAGGCTTCGCGGTTCACTCCAGGGGACGGAATGGTGAACCGTTGGAGGCGAAGGCCGGAGGAGATAGAAACTTCCTCCCGATCGGCACCTCGCCAAGGCGTAAAAGTCAGTTCGGGTTGAATCGTAGTGAACCCGCGGTAGGGTTCGGGGGTGCGGTCGAGGGTGGAGTTGTGGAACTGCGACCGCATGGACTCAAAGTGGACGGCGGGGCGGATCCGATCCTGCCAGAGGCCGCGGCTATAACCGGCCTTGACCCCGGCGAAACGTTCAATGAGTTGGTCACCGTCGGAGACGGCACCGAAGTAGGCGCCCCCCAGCCGCATGGTGACATCGCCGGACCAGCCCTGCATGCCGTGATAGATGACGCGCGAAGGGCTGGCCGTGAGATCGAGCCGGCGGCCGGAGACTTCAAACACGACCCGGATCTGTTCGGTGGAGGACCCGCGGAGGAGTTTCGGGGAGACCAGACGGGCCCGGAGTTCGTCGCGGACGCGGCCGGCGAGCTTGGCGAAGGCTTCAGGGGAGAACTTTTCGCCGACGCGCTGCTGCAACTCTTTGCGCAGGCTGTGGGAGAGCTTCGATTCGGGGATACCTGCCAGTTCGATCCGTTCGACGGTGTAGCGGGAGTTCACGTTGGTGTCGTCGGGGACGTTCCAGGAGAAGGCGCTGGCGGTGAAGATACCGAACGTGAGACCGGCGAGGAAGACAAGACCGAACAGGCTGCGATAGGCGTTGCCACTCATGCAAGTCAATTGTGCACACAACGTGCCGTTCGCTAAGTTATTGATTCTATAAATGTGCGTGTATCCGGATGTGGGCCGGGCTAGGACGCCTGTGGCGCGGCGAGCACACTTTTGCGGCGGACGCCGTGGAACAGGTGGAGGACTTCGACGGTGCCGCCGGAGCGGTTAACGCGGTAGAAGACGGCGTAGGGCGAGTGGTAGAGCTTGTAGACGTTGGTGCGTTTCGCCATGGGCGTACCGATGATGGGCATGGCGGAAAGGCAGCGGATGTGAGCTACCAGGGAATCCGCTACGAGGCGAGCCAGCTCCGGCGATTCGGCGGCGAAGTACTCGACGATGCGGTTCAGGTCCCCGATGGCTTTGTCCGAGAAGAGTATCTTGAAATCCAAAGCGGCACCATGGCTTCGACTTCCGCCAACGGAGACACCAGCCCGCTCTCACAATCCTGCCAACCGGCGTCAATCGCCAGCAGCACTTGTGTCGAGTCGTTGCTCCACTCGGGGAGAGTGGTCGTGTTTTCGGCGGACATCGAAGCTCCTCACTAGGCATATCGGGAAAAGACGCGCAAACCTGAGGAATCTTGCAACAAGTGCGTTTAGCCCGAATCACATATAATGAGAACGCAATGAGTGCTACGGCAAGTGGTCTGGCGCGAGTCTCGCGCTTCTATGAAGCCCCGATCGGCAAGAAAGTAGTCATGGCCGTGACGGGATTGATTTTGGTCGGATTTGTGCTTGGGCACATGGCCGGCAACCTGCAGATCTATCTGCCGGTAGGGGAGGACGGCGTGTATGCGATCGATAAATACGGCGCTTTGCTCCATGCCAGCGAAGAGTTGCTCTGGGCCGTGCGCCTGGTGCTGCTCGGCAGCGTGGGCCTGCACATCTGGTCGGCGATTCAACTGGCTTCAGCAGCCAACGCCGCCCGGCCTGTCCGGTATGTGAAGCAGAGCAACCTGAATTCGAGCTACGCCTCGCGGACGATGTACTGGAGCGGCCCGATTGTTGGACTGTTCATCATTTACCATCTTCTGCACTTTACGACCGGCACGGTGCATCCCGACTACAAATACCTCAGCGTGCACGATAACGTCGTCAAAGGCTTCTCGGTCTGGTACGCCTCGGCGTTTTACATCGTGGCGATGATTTTGCTGTGCATGCACCTCTATCACGGGGTGTGGAGCATGTTCCAATCGCTCGGGTTCAGCCACCCGCGCTACACTCCGCGCCTGCAGTTCGGGGCGAAAGCCTTCGCATTTTTGATTGCCGCCGGGAACATCTCGATTCCTCTGGCGGTCCTCACGGGATTGGTGAAGTAAATTATGGAACTCGACGCACGGGTACCCTCCGGCCCGATTGAAGGCCGGTGGGAGAAGTCTAAGTTTGAGATGAAGCTGGTGAATCCAGCGAATAAACGGAAGTATCACGTGATCGTCGTGGGCACGGGATTGGCCGGCGGCGCCGCCGCGGCTACCCTGGCCGAGCTCGGCTACAACGTGAAGTGCTTTTGCTTTCAGGATTCGCCCCGCCGGGCGCACTCGATTGCCGCGCAAGGCGGCATCAATGCGGCAAAAAATTACCAGAACGATGGCGACTCCATCTTCCGGCTGTTCTATGACACGGTGAAAGGCGGCGACTTCCGCGCCCGCGAATCGAACGTTTACCGCCTGGCGGAGATCTCGGTCAACATTATTGACCAGGCCGTGGCGCAGGGCGTCCCGTTTGCCCGGGAGTATGGCGGGACCTTGGCGAACCGCTCCTTTGGCGGCGCCCAGGTTTCCCGAACCTTCTATGCGCGGGGCCAGACGGGGCAGCAGCTTCTGCTCGGGGCGTATCAGGCGCTCGAACGGCAAATCTCTTTGGGCAAAGTGGACATGTACCCCCGGACGGAGATGCTGGACCTGATCGTCATCGACGGCAAGGCGCGCGGCATCGTCACGCGGAATTTGATCACCGGCGAGACCGACGTCCATATAGCGGACGCGGTGATCCTCGGCACCGGCGGCTACGGGAACGTTTTCTATCTGTCCACCAACGCTAAGGGTTCGAACACGACGGCGATTTGGCGCGCGCACAAGCGGGGGGCTCTCTTTGCGAACCCCTGCTTCACGCAGATCCACCCGACCTGTATCCCCGTGAGGGTCGCATTTGGGTGCCGAAAAAGGCGGGCGATAACCGCGCACCGCAGGCGATTCCGGAAGACGAGCGCGACTACTATCTGGAACGCGAATACCCGAGCTTCGGCAATTTGGTGCCGCGCGACGTGGCCAGCCGAGCCGCCAAGCGGATGTGCGATGCGGGACGGGGCGTGGGTCCGACGGGGTTAGGCGTTTATCTCGACTTCGCCGAATCGATCCAACGCCTCGGCAAGAACGCGGTGGCCGAGCGCTACGGCAATCTGTTTGAGATGTATGAACGGATTACGGGCGAGAACCCGTACGAAGTGCCGATGCGGATCTACCCGGCGATCCATTACACGATGGGCGGCCTGTGGGTGGATTACCAACTGCAATCGACCATTCCCGGCCTGTTCGTGCTGGGCGAGGCGAACTTCTCCGACCACGGCGCCAACCGCCTGGGCGCGAGTGCGCTGATGCAGGGCTTGGCCGACGGATACTTTGTGATTCCGTACACGCTCGGCAACTACCTGGCTTCAACAAAGCTTGAAAAAGTATCGGCCGACCATCCCGAAGCGAAGGCCGCCAAGGCCGACGTGAACGAACGGGTGAAGAAGTTGCTCTCAATCAAGGGCAAGCGGACCGTGGACAGCTTCCATCGGGAACTGGGCAAGATTATTTGGGACTACTGTGGCATGGCCCGGAACGAGAAGGGCTTGAAAGAAGCGATCGCCAAGGTGCGGGCGCTGAAGAAAGAGTTCTGGGAGAACGTGAACGTGCTCGGCAGCGACGGCGAACTGAACCAGTCGCTTGAAAAGGCGGGGCGGGTAGCGGACTTCATCGAACTGGGCGAATTGATGTGCATCGACGCGCTCGACCGGAAGGAGAGCTGCGGCGGCCACTTCCGCGAGGAGTACCAGACGCCGGAAGGCGAGGCGCAGCGGGACGACGAGAACTACGCGTACGCGGCGGCGTGGGAGTATGCCGGCGAAGGCAAAGAACCCATCCTGAATAAAGAGAAGCTGACGTTCGAGTACGTGCACCCCTCGCAGCGGTCGTACAAGTAAGGGATTAGAGACAGCCATGAGCAGCATGAAGATTACCCTCAACATCTGGCGCCAGAAGTCGCCTTCCGACGCCGGCCAGATGGTGAAGTACCAACTCGATAACGTCAGCGAGCACATGTCGTTTCTCGAAATGCTCGACGTGTTGAACGAGCAGTTGATTGGGAAGGGCGAGGTTCCGGTCTCCTTCGACCACGACTGCCGCGAAGGGATTTGCGGTTCCTGCGGTTTCGTCATCAACGGCGTTCCGCATGGCCCGCGGCGCGGCACCACGGTGTGTCAGTTGCACATGCGCGAGTTCAAGAATGGCGATGAGCTGTTTCTCGAACCGTGGCGCGCGGCGGCGTTTCCGGTGATTAAGGATCTGGTGGTGAACCGGAGCGCGTTTGACCGGATTATTCAGGCGGGCGGTTTCGTCAGCATTCCGACCGGCAGCGCGCCGGACGGGAACGCGATTCCGGTGCCGAAGAAGGACGCGGACCGCGCGATGTCCGCGGCGACCTGCATCGGCTGCGGCGCTTGCGTGGCGGCGTGTCCGAACGCGTCGGCATCGTTGTTCACTTCGGCGAAGGTTTCGCATCTGGGTTTGTTGCCGCAGGGTCAGCCCGAGCGGTTCGACCGTGCCGTGAAGATGGTGAACCAAGCCAAGGAAGAGGGCTTTGGCGGCTGCACGAATATCGGCCTTTGCGAAGCGGTTTGCCCGAAGAGCATCTCGCTTGAAAACATTGCACGGATGAATCGGGACTTTACTTTGGGCGCCTGGACCTATCGCGAGGCAACCTCCGAGGGCGGCGCGGCGTAAAATAGAGTGGTGAGACTTTTTCTGGTGGTAGTCAGCGTCGGGCTTCTGTGGGGAGCTGACTACTCCCAGGTGGAGCCGATTTTTAAGGCCAAGTGCTACGCCTGCCACGGGCCGGGGAAACAGACGAGCGGCTTTCGGCTCGATGACGCCGAGGCGGCGCGGGCTGGTGGTTATGGCGGCAAGGCGATCGTGCCGGGGAAGAGCGCGGAGAGCGAGCTGTGGCTGCGCGTGTCGGGCAAGAGCAGCCATTCCGCGATGCCCATGGGTTCCAAGGGTCTGGCGGCCGAGGATGCGGCCAAAATAGCGGCGTGGATTGACGCCGGGGCGGAGTTTCCGGCCTCGTTGAAGGCCAGTGCGAAACGAAGGCAACCTAAGCATTGGGCGTATCAGTCGTTCATGAAGCCGGTGGGGACGATCGATGGGTTCGTTTCGTCACGTCTGGCGAAGGAGAAGCTGCAGATGTCGCCGGAGGCTGATCGGGCGACGTTGTTGCGGCGTCTATCGTTCGATCTGATCGGCCTGCCACCGACTCCGGAAGAGGTTCGTGCTTTCGTCTCCGACCGGAGCCCGGACGCCTACGCCAAGCAGGTGGACCGGCTGCTGGCCTCGCCGCACTTTGGCGAGAAGTGGGCCCGGCATTGGCTCGATCAGGCTCGCTACGCGGATTCGGACGGCTATGAGAAAGATTGGGCCCGCCCGTGGGCGTGGCGGTGGCGGGAGTGGGTGATCAACGCGATCAATCGCGATATGCCGTTTGACCAGTTCACGCGGGAGCAGATCGCCGGAGACCTGCTGCCCAACGCGACGACCGAGCAGCGGGTGGCGACGGGTTTCCATCGGAACACGCTGACGAATCGGGAAGGCGGTATCGACAACCAGCAGTTCCGGTTTGAGAATATTGCCGACCGGGCGTCGACAGTTGGTTCGGTGTGGCTGGGGCTGACGATGGGCTGTGCGCAGTGCCACGACCACAAGTACGACCCGATTCAGCAGAAAGACTTCTACTCGATGTACGCCTTCTTCGACAACGCGGAGGAGGAGGATATCGATGCGCCGCTGCCGCAGGAGAAGGACGTGCGCGGCGCGGAGTACACGGCGAAGCGCGAGGCTTTGATCGCCGAGTATAAGGTTCGCGATTTGCAGCCGGACTGGGAAAAGAATATGCTGCAGGCCTCGGCCGAACCGGGCAAGCGGACGGATTGGGACCTGGCATGGGACTGCTTGTTGAAGCTGACCGAGGGCGGCGACGGCGAACGCATCATGCGGAAGCCGATTACGAAACGAACCCAACGCGACAAGCTGGTGCTCGAGACGCATTTCGTGCGGAACTATCATTTCGCCATCGGCCAACCGGCGTACAAGAAGCTGAAGTTCGATGAGCTCGATAAGAAGTTGCGGGCGCTCGATGAAGAGTATCCGCCGTTGAGCCAGGCGTATACCATCGCCGAGGAGCCGACACCGAAGCAGAGCCATCTGCGCGTCCGGGGCGACTACAAGACTTTAGGGATTCCGGTGGCGCCGGACGCGCCGGGCTTCCTGCCGCCGATCGCGAGAGCGACCGGACGCGCGACGCGGGTCGATCTCGCCAGTTGGTTGACCTCGGCCGAAAACCCGCTGGTTAGCCGCGTGGCGGTGAACCGGATTTGGCAGGAGCTGTTTGGCGCGGGCCTCGTGAAAACCTCCGAAGACTTCGGGGTGATGGGTTCGCGGCCGTCGCATCCGGAGCTGTTGAACTGGCTGGCGGCGGAGTTCATGGAAAAGGGCTGGAGCCGCAAAGCGATCATCCGGACGATCGTTTTGTCGGCCACGTACCGGCAGAGCTCGAACGCGCGGCCGGAGTTGAACGAACTCGATCCGGAGAACCGACTGCTGGCCCGGCAATCGCGGCTGCGGCTGCCGGCCGAGGCGATCCGCGATGCGGCGCTGCGGGTGTCTGGGCTTCTCGATACGAAGGTGGGTGGCCCAAGCGTAAAGCCGCCGCAGCCGGATGGGGTGACGGCGCTCGGCTATTCGTCGGGTACGAAGTGGCAAGTGAGCCCGGGGACGGAGCGCTATCGCCGGGGCGTCTACATCCACTATCAACGGACGACGCCGTATCCGCTGCTGTCGAACTTCGATGCGCCGCGGTCGACGGTGACCTCCTGCCGCAGGACGCGTTCGAACACTCCGTTGCAGGCGCTGAACCTATTGAACGATCCGGTGTTCATGGAAGCGGCGGAGCACTTGGGGAAACGGGCGAAGACGATTGACGAAGCCTTTGAGCTGGCGCTGCTGCGGAAGCCGACAGCGGCGGAGCGGGCTCGCCTCGAACGCTTTGTGGCCGAGAACAACACGACGCTGATGGCGAGCGTGTTGTTGAACCTCGACGAATTCATTACACGGGAGTAGGTGACCAATGACGAACCGGCGCAAGTTTCTCGCGAGCTTAGGCAGCGGCTTTGGCATGGTCGCCCTGCAGCACCTGCTATCGCAGGATGGCTATGGCGCTATCGGCAACCCAATGGCTCCGAAGGCGCCGCAGTTCCCCGGCAAGGCCAAGCGGGTGATCTTCCTTTTCATGGAAGGCGCGCCGAGCCAGATGGACCTGTTTGACCCCAAGCCGGCGCTGCAGCAGTGGCACGGAAAGAGCCTGCCGTCGTCGTTGACGAAGGACTTGAAGCTGGCCTTCATTAAGCCGACGGCGACGATTCTCGGCAGCCCGCGGACGTTCCAGAAGTATGGCCCGCAGGGGATGGACATTTCGGACCTGCTGCCGCATACGGCTTCGATCGCGGGGGATTTGTGTTTCGTGCGGTCGATGCATTCCGACCAGTTCAACCACCATCCGGGGCAGTTGAAGCTGTTTACGGGGCATAACCAGGTGGGGCGGCCGGCGATGGGTTCGTGGGTGACGTACGGATTGGGATCGGAGTCACAGAACCTGCCCGGGTTTGTGGTGTTGAGTTCGGGTTCGGGGACGAGCGGCGGATCGGACAACTTTTCGAGCGGCTTTTTGCCAACGACCTACGCGGGCACCCCGTTCCGCAGCACCGGTGATCCGATTCTGTATCTGAAGAATCCGGAAGGGATCGACGCGGCGAAGCAGCGGGCGCGTTTGGATGCGCTGCGGGATCTGAACGAGATGCGGCAGGCGGCGACGGGCGACGAGGAGATCTCCTCGCGCATCCATTCTTACGAGTTGGCTTTCCGGATGCAGAGTTCGTCGCCGGAGCTGCTCGACTTTTCGACCGAGTCGCAGGCGACCAAGGACATGTACGGAATTGGCCAGGAGGCGACGAACGCCTACGGCACCAACTGCCTGCTGGCCCGGCGGATGATTGAGCGGGGCGTTCGTTTCGTGATGCTGATGCACGGTTCGTGGGACCATCACTCGTCGATCAACACCGGCCTGCCGAAGCAGTGCAAGACGACCGATCAACCGGCGGCGGCGTTGATCCGCGACCTGAAGCAGCGGGGTTTGCTCGAGGATACGCTGGTGGTTTGGGGCGGCGAGTTCGGCCGCACCCGGGCGAGACCATAACCCGAATGGATACACCATGTGGATGACGGGCGGCGGGATCAAGACCGGGCAGGTGATCGGAAAAACCGACGACTTTAGCTTTAACATTCTCGAGGACAAAGTCGACATCAACGACCTGCAGGCGACGATGTTGCATCTGCTTGGCTTCGACCACACGAAGCTGACTTATCGCTTCATGGGGCGGGAATTCCGGCTGACGGACGTGCATGGCCACGTCGTTGAGAAGATGCTGGCGTAGACACGCGATTTGCATGTCCGTAACCAATGTGAGAAACTTTCAGAGCGCTGCGGCGAAACTGTTGATTCCTCGACGTTTTAGCCTCTTTCCCGCAGTAGCGTTTTGAAAGCAGTATCCAGCATTAGGAGATTTAGTAGTGAGAGAAAAAGGTGTAGTGAAATGGTTTAACGCCGCCAAGGGCTATGGCTTTATCCAGCGGTCCAGCGGTGAGGATGTTTTCGTTCATTTCAGTGCGATTCAGATGAACGGATACAGAGCCCTGGATGAAGGATCGGAGGTTGAGTTCGAAGTCAAGACGGGCCCCAAGGGTCTGCAGGCCGAGAACGTCACGCGCGGTTAAGCCACGTCTGCACGCACGACTCTGTTTCATAAAGGCCGTCCCCATCCGGGACGGCCTTTCGTGTTTTTGGTCGACAATAGGGAAATATGCGTTTCCTGATTCTGCTGCTTCCGTCGCTCTTACTTGCTCAATCCGCGTTGCCGCCCGTTGTCCTGGTGAATGGTTATCAGGACCTGCCCTGTGAAAACAAAGTGAGCCGGGAGACGTTCGGCCAATTAGAGGAGAAGCTTCGAGCCGGGGGCCGGGAAGTGATCTGGTTCAATAACTGTTCTGTGCCGGCGGCGGGGGAACCGCGGCCGACAATTGAAGAGATGGGCGCGGCGCTGGGCCGCAAGATTGCGGAGAGCGGGGCGGCGCAGGTGGACGTGGTGGTGCACAGCATGGGCGGGCTGATCCTGCGCAGCTATTTGGCCGGGAAACAGAATGCGGCCAGTACGTTTGCGCCGCCGGCGAATCCGCGGGTGCGGAAGGCCGTGTTTCTGGGTTCGCCGCACTTTGGCATTGGCTTTGCGCAGTTGTTTGGGAGCGTGGCGGCGGTGGACCCGCAAGTACGGGCGCAGCTACCGGGGAGCCGATTTCTTTTCGACCTCGCGACCTGGAACCAGGGGGCGGACGACTTGCGTGGGGTGGATGCGATTGCGGTGGCGGGGGCAGCCAACGCGACAGGGGACGGACTGGTGTTTTTCACGTCGGCCTCCTTGCGGTTTCAGGCCGGCGAGGATCGGCTGCGGATTGTGCCGTACTGCCATACGAACTCTCCGCTGCTGCGGCTGGCGGCGGCAGCGTGCGCGCGGCCGCCGTACCTGGCGGAGGTCGACTCCGACGATCATCTATCGTGGCGGATTATCCGGTCGTTCCTCGATGGGACGGACGAGTGGCGGCGGCTGGGGACGGATCCGGCCAGTTCATGGAACACGAATGGGGGGCTGCTGCTGAGCTATCAGGATCGGGAGGGCACGGCGGTGGAGGCGGTGACGAAGGTGACCGCGGGGACGGTGGATTTGGCGAAGGGCGCGTATGCGTGGTCGACGGAGTTCGTACCGGCGGGGCGTCAGGACGTCCGGATTACGGCGACGCCGGAGGTGACTTCGGCGGTGACCATTACGCCGATTGGATTTAATGTGGCGGTGATCAAGACCGGGCCACGGTTGGCGGCGGTGTTGCCGGCAGCGGGGCGGGTGCCGACCCTGAGCCGGGCGCCGGGCATGTTCGTGTCGATTTACGGGGCGGCGCTGGCGACGAGTTCGGCGCAGGCGGCGGCGCTGCCGTTGCCGACGGAATTGGCGGGGGTGCGGGTGTTGGCTAATGGAACTCCGCTGGGTCTGCAGTTTGTGGGACCGACGCAGATCAACGCGATTCTGCCGGAGACGGCGCAGGGGTTGTTGAAGCTCGAGGTCCGGAATGCAGAGGGGGCGCACCAGATAAATGTATTGGTGGAGGCGGCTTCGCCAGCGATCTTCACGCAGAGCGGGACGGGGCTGGGCGCGGCGGCGGCAATTGATGCGGTCAACGGGACGTTGAATACAGCGCAGAGCCCGGCGCGGAGCGGCAGCGTGGTGGCGGTGTTCGCGACGGGGTTGGGGGCGACGGAGCAGCGGGACGGGTTGGCGTGGGCGACGACGCCTACCGTGGTGGAGATTGGCGGGGTTCGGGTGACACCGGTGTATGCGGGGCGCGCGCCGGGGTTTGCGGGGTTGGACCAGGTGAATTTTGTGGTGCCGGCGGATGCGCCGCGGGGGGCGGCGGTGCGGCTGCGGCTGATCAGCAATGGACGGGGGAGCAACGAGACGACGTTGGCGATTGACTAGGGATGGTTGGGGCGCGGCGCCGTTTTGGGGGTTGGGTGGCCACGGAGGTGGGCTCAGGGGGAACGGTTCGGCGGCTTGGGTAAAGCGTGGAGTGAGGCGCTGCGGTGAAGACAGGGCGTGCGACACGGTTTGGGTGGGGTGTGGAGTTTGGTGCGGCGGTGCTGGCGGTCTAGGGGTGCGGTACCGCGCTTGACGCGGGCGGGGTGTGCTGTGCGACGCCGATTGGTTTAGGCGTGGGCGGGCCGGTGGTTGGGGTGAAGCGCGGGGCGGAACGGTGCGAGGAGGGCTCGGAACGAAGGGCGGCTGGCTCCACGCGGTTGGCGATTTGAGGTTGCGGCGGTGAGCGGGGCGAGGCGCTTTGTCGAGGTTGGGGTGTGCGGTGCGACGCCGCCTGGTTTAGGCGGGGGCGGGACGGCGTTGGGGGCGGGGCGATGGTTGGGGTGAAGCACGGAGCGGAAGCGTGCGAGGCGGGTTCGGAGCCAAGGGCGGCTCGGGGCGGAAGAGGGAGGCTGGCTCGACGCGGTTGGCGATTTGGGATTGGGGCGCTGGGGCGGGGCGAGGCGCACTGTCGAGGTCGGGGTGCGCAGCGCGGCACCTCGCGGCTGGGGCGTGGCGTCGAGAGCGGGTGGGACGGTGTTGGTGGTTTGGGGGTTGTGCTCTGCGCGGGGTGAGACGATTGGGCGAACGCGGCGTTGCTCGGGGCGCGACGGCGTTGGGGGCGGGACGGTCGTTGGTGTTCTGCGCGCGGCGAGTCGGCACAGTCACGGGCGGACGTGTAGGTAGAGGTGCGGCGTCGGGAGTGGGTGGGACGGTGTTGGCGGTCTGGGGGTTGTGCTCTGCACGGGGTGAGACGCTAGGGCGAGCGCGGCGCTGCTCGGGGCGCGACGGCGTTGGGGGCGGGACGGTCGTTGGGGTTCTGCGCGCGGCGAGTCGGCTCAGTCACGGGCGGGCGTGCAGATAGAGGCGTGGCGTCGGGAGCGGGTGGGACGCTGGGGCGAGCGCGGGCGGGACACCGTTGAAGAGCTCAGTCAGGGGTAGCGGCGCAGCGGGGGGGAATTGGCGGTTTGGGTTAGTAGCTGAGGCGGAGGGAGAAGCGGAAGCTGCGCCCGTCGTTTAGGGTGTTGGTGATGACGCCGAAGTTGGGGTCGGTGAGGGCGAAACCGGGTTCGGCGAACTGGGGCGAGTTGGATAGATTGTTGCTCTCGACGCGGAAGGCTAGCGTGCGTTCTTTCGCGAGGGGCCAGTCGACGCTGACACCGGCGTTCATGTTGCGGACGGGGCCGCGGCGGAAGGTGTTGCGGCCCAGGTTGCCACGAATGGTTCCGGGGGTGATGAACTCGAAGGCGCTGCGGGGGAGGAGTTGGCGGGAGAGGTCCGGGTGCGTGATGGCGCGGCCGAGGACCGAGGGGTCAAGGACATTAGGACGGTCCATGCTGACGCCGTCGACGTTGCCGTAACCGGGCGCGTCGGAGCCGGCCGTGACCTGGAACGGGGTGCCCGATTTAGAGAGGGCGACGGCGAACAGGCCCCAGCGCCCGAGCCAGGAACGGCGGAAGCGGGGCGCGGAGTAGTCACCGCGGAGGAGGAAGGCGTGGGGCTGATCGAATCGGGAGCGGCCACGGAGTTCGCTATGGGCTTCGAATTCATACTGGGAACGGCCACGGAAGCTGTCGAGGTCGTGGGCGGTACTGGTGTAGTCGGCGCCAAGGTCGATGGCTTTGCTGAACCAGTAGGAGGCCTCGAGTTGGAGGCCGCGCCAGCGGGGAATGGTGCCGGTGGTTTTGAAGGCGTCGTAGAAGCCGCGGGACATGTTTTCGACGCTGCGGATGTCGCTTTTGGTGGGGTCGGCGCGGCGCTCATCGATGTTGGCAACAGTGATGGGGAGGCCGGGGAGGGGGTGGTCGCGGTTGGAATAGTGATCGTAGAGGAGCTTCTGGCTGCGGCTGCCGGTATAGCCAATCTGCCAGCGGAGTTGGGAGAGGGGCTGGAGCTCCCAGGTGAAGTTATAGAGCTGGGAGTAGGGGGAGACGAGATCCGGCGAGTACGCGTACTGGACGGCGCGGGTGGTGCTGAGTTGGGTGAGGTCGAGACCGCGGAAGGGGTCGGCGAGGTTGGGCTGCTGGATGACGAGCTTCGAGTTCAGGGGCTGGTTGAAACGGATCTGCTGAAAGGTCGCGGGGAAGATTTCGCCGTAGTGGAAGCCATATCCGGCGCGGAGGACACCCCAACCGGGGGCTAGGCGGTAAGCGAGACCGAGGAAGGGGCCGAAGTTGTTGTTGTCGTTCGCGTAGGGGAGCTGGTTGAGATTGTTCACTTCGACCGGACGGGTGTTGGGGCGGTAACCGATGCCGAAGTTGACGGTGAGTTTGGCGGAGGCGCGCCAGTTGTCAGTGAAGTAGAGCCAGTTGTCCCAGTTGCGAAAGCCGCGATGGAGGTAGCCGATGCCTTGGAAGAACGTGATGGGGGTGCCTTGGCGGACGTTGGTGATGGCGTCGGCGGTGGCGGTGTTGTTGAACGAAAGGGCGGCGATGTGGGAGTCCGAGTCAGACCCGTTAAGTTGATGGCGATTGATGGAGGGCGGTTTTGAAGGCGTTTTGCGCGCGGTTGATGGGGATGGTGCTGTTGGCGTTGATGGGGGTGAGGGCGGTGGAGGGATAGACGGCGTAGGGGACGGCGGCGGCTTCGGGGCCGATGACGGTGCCGGCGCGGTCGAAGCGGTAGGCGGCGGAGAAGACAGTGGAGGGGGAGATGGTTCGATTCCAGGCAAGGCCGGCCTTGTGGGCGCGGGTGGTGGTGTCGGGGTTCTGCCCGCGGACGAGTTGGAAGGCCTGGACGTTTTGGGTGATCCAGTTGTAGCTGAAGCTGAGTTGATCGCGGGGGCCGAGGCGCTGGTCGAGGCGGGAGGAGGTGTTGCGGTTGTCGATGGTCTGGGGGGCGTTGAGATTGACCATGCG
>LNFE01000167.1 GCA_001464575.1 Acidobacteria bacterium Ga0077553
CGCGATCTCCTCCGCATGATCGACCGGAACCGGCGCGCCCACCTTTCGGCTTTCCAGAATTTCATGAAACTTTTCGTCCAGTCGAGGAATCAGAAGTGCGCGCTTCCCGAGCCCCTGCCGGAGGTCGCCGCCCCAACCGAAATCGAACCCGGCGCCGCTTCCTCTGCCAAACCCAATAAAGCATTACAAAATAATGACTTAACGCAAACGGCGGCCTCACTCAGGCGCGCCGCGATCGCGCCAAACCAAGGCGTCCAAGTCCCTCCCCACACCACGTTTCATATGGAAAACGAGGGTGCAGCCCGTAAACCGGGTCCTCCCCGAAGTGTTACCCTTTAGTCACAAGGGGTTCTCCCCTTGGCTCCCCACTCCTTAGGAGGTCTATCAATGAAGGTACCTGCGCAACGCTGGTCTTCGCTCGCAGTATTGTGTCTCACCCTCGCGCTCCCCGGCCTGGCCCAGCTCGCCAGCAATACGTCGATCGTCGGCAATGTCGCCGACGCCACTGGCGCTTCCATCGCCGGAGCCCAAGTCACGGCTCTCAACCAAAACACCGGTGAAACCGTCACCGCCACTTCCAACGACTCCGGCAACTACGAAATCCCCTCCATGAAGGCCGGTGTCTACACCGTCTCCGTTCAGAAAACCGGCTTCTCAACCGCGGCCACCAAAGACATCAACCTCTCCGCTAACCAAACCGTCCGTTCGGACTTCGCCCTCAAAGTCGGCTCCGTCGACACCCGCGTCGAAGTCACCGCCGACAACCCGCCCATCAAAACCGACGAAGCGTCGATGAACGAAGTCATCTCCACCAAGGCCACCGCCGAACTGCCGCTCAACGGCCGTAACCCGATGCGCCTCGCCATCACGACGCCCGGCGTCATCTTCGGCGCCCGTGGCACCAGCAACCCCGGTGGCGGCGAAGCCTACATCGGCGCCGGCCTCCGCGAGATCACCAACAGCGTCTCCCTCGACGGCGTCAGCATCATGTCCAACCTCATCACCACCACGACGCTCCGCCCCTCGGTCGACGCCGTCGCCGAAGTGCAGGTGCAGACCGGTACCTACCCCGCCCAGTACGGCGGCTACCTCGGTGTCCAGGTCAACATGGTCACCAAGTCCGGCACCAACAACTTCCACGGCGCCGCCTATGAGTTCCTCCGCAACGAGAAGCTCGACGCCAAGCCCTTCTTCCTCGCGCAAGGCCGCAACAAGCCGCCCTTCCGCCAGAACCAGTTCGGCGTCCAGTTCAACGGCCCCGTCGTCATCCCGAAACTCTACAACGGCAAGAACAAGACCTTCTTTATGTTCGGCTGGGAAGAGCTTCGCCTCGTCTCGCAAGCCCCCGTCATCGACAGCGTCCTCACGCCGCTGATGCGCCAGGGTAACTTCAGCGAAAGTCCCGCCACTGTCGTCCGCGACCCCCTCACCGGCAACCCGTTCCCGGGCAACATCGTGCCCACCAACCGCATTGCCCCCCAAGCCGTCCGCGGCCTGGCCTACATGCCGCTGCCCAACGGTCCCGGCCTGTTGCAGAACTACAACACCAACGTCGCCGCCAACAACACCGGGCGCCAGTACATCGGCCGTCTCGATCAGTCCATCGGCGAAAACAACCGCTTCTTCTTCCGCTACGTCACCAATACGACCACGCTCCTCAACGAGAACTCGAACCCCTTTAACGGTTCCGAGCAGCCCGTCGGCGACCGGAACTACGTCATCGGCTACACGAAGATCCTGAACTCCTCGATCGTGAACGACTTCCGCTACGGCGACCAACGGACCACGATTGATGCTCTGAACTTCTTCACCCCCGGTAAGCGCTTCCCGGCCACCGCCGGTACCGACCTCGGCATCGCCGGCTTCGCCACGTCGGACACCAACCCCGGCCTGCCCCGGCTCAGCATCCTGAACTATATGGCCATCGGTGGCCAGAACATGAGCTCAACGAACTGGTTCCAGCAGGACGCCACCCACCAGCTCTCGAACACCACGAGCATCCTCAAGTCGGCGCACAACATCGCCTTCGGCATCGATAGCCGCAAGGTCGTCACCAACCGTTCTGCCAACAACGACCCCCGCGGCGGCTTCGGCTTCAACGGCCAGCTCGCCGGCTACGCCCCGGCCGACTACATGCTCGGCCTGCCCCAGAACATCACGACGCCCGGCCCGCTCGTCCCCGGCGGCGGCGAACAGTGGCGTCATGGCTTCTTCGTCCAGGATAAGTGGCAGGTGTCCAATCGCCTCACCCTCACCCTCGGCCTGCGCTATGAACTCCCCATCGTGCCCCAGTCCACCACCGGCAACGGCACCATCCTCAACCCCGAGCAGACCGCCTTCATCCCCGGTACGGTTCCCCAGCGGATTCCGTATCACCAGGCGGACCGCAACAACTTCGCCCCGCGCTTCGGCTTCGCTTACCGCATGCCGTCGAAGTTCGTCCTCCGCGGCGGCTTCGGGATTTACTACAACCCCAACCAGATGAACAGCTTCACGCTGGCCACCACCAACCCGCCGTTCTCCACCATCTTCACCTTCAATAACTCGCTCGTGAACGGGATCCTGCCGTCGAATGCCTTGACCCTGTCGAATCCGCTTCCCGCCGCTGGCGGCTCGCTTTCGGCTCGTCCCAATGCGTTCCACATCAGCCCCTACCTCCCGAACGGCTCGATGAACCAGTGGAGCCTCAGCCTGGAGCGCGGTCTCTGGCGCAGCGCCGGCATTGCCATCGAGTACTTGGGCAACTACGCCTACCACCTCGATCGCAGCTTCTTCCTCAATACCCCGCGCCCCGGTCCCGGCAGCATCAACGACCGCCGGCCCAACCCGCGCTACGCCGTCATTCGTCAGATCACCAACGACCTGAACTCGAAGTACAACGGCCTCAGCCTCGTCTATCGCCAGAACGGCTTTAAGGGTCTCACCACCCTCTTCAGCTATACCTTCTCGAAGACCCTCGACGTCGCCACCGACTCCAACAGCGGCTCCAACGTCATGGACCCCTTCAACTGGCGTCTCGACTACGGCCGTGCGAACTGGGACATCCCCCACCGCCTAGTCGGCAGCTACAACTACGAGATTCCGCTCTTCGCCAACTCCTCGAGCAAGCTCCTCAAGAACACGCTCGGCGGCTGGCAGATGAACGGCATCACCACGGTCCAGTCCGGCCTCCCGTTCGGCGCCATCCTCGGCGTTGACCAGGCCAACGTCGGCCAGGGCACGCAGCGCGCCAACTTCTCCGGCACGCCTATCTCCGTGAACTGCGGCAGTGGCAAGCTCATCAACTGCGTCAACATCAGCGGCTTCGCCCTGCCGGCGCAGTTCACCTACGGCAACACCCCCCGCAACTTCATGAGCGGGCCTGGCCTCGTCAACTTCGATTGGAGCCTCTTCAAGAACTTCACCATCACCGAAAGCTTGAAGCTCCAATTCCGTTGGGAGACCTTCAACACCCTCAACCATCCGAACTTCGGCAATCCCAACAGCACCTTCGTTGCGAACGCCACCAACTTCGGCAACATCACCGGCACCGCCACCAACATGCGCCAACAGCAGTTCGGCTTGAAGTTCCTCTTCTAGCCAACCGCCAAACGCTGCGTCCATCGCAAGAGGGCCTCCCTACCAGGAGGCCCTCTTTTCGTTTGTCCTCACAAAAACTCGCCCGTTGCCGATAACCCTACTTGGTAAGATGACGGTCTGATTATGCCTTTCGCTCGTCCCTGGATCGCGCGCCTTGCCGGTGTTGTCGTCGTCTCGGCGCTCAGCTATGGACTCTTCCTGCTGTTGGAAGATCGGTTGCCGGGGAACCAGAACCGCGTGTTCCGCGTCGGCTTCGGCGTGCTGCCTCCCGCGATGACCATCTCCCCGGACGGCAAGCCCGTTGGCCCTGTCACGGAAGGCATTCAGGAGGCAGCCGCCAATTTGGGTATGAAGCTCGAATGGGTCCCGGCCAACGAAGGTGCCTTCAAGGCGTTTGCCGCCAATCGCATCGACCTCTGGCCCCTGATGACCCAAACGCCAGCCTTGGCGGAGAAAATCCACTTCAGCGCACCGTATCTTCGCCTCGCCTACTGGGTCATCACTCGCGATAATGCGCCTCTGCCCTCCAACTGGAACGGAGTCCGTATCGCCCGAGCCCGCGGAGGCCAGGCCGAGGGCTGGAGTCAGCGGATCGCCCCCGGAGCAACCCAGGTCGAAGCCCAGAACCAACTCGCCGCCTTCGCCGCCTTCTGCCGGGGCGAGGCCGATGTCGCGCTGGTCGCCGAAGGCATGAGCGATGGCGTCCTCTCCGCTAAACCCGAGTCCTGCGGAGGCCGTCGCATCGGCCTGCATACCCATCCCGATTGGCTGCTCCTGTTCGGCATCGCGGCGAACCGCGCCGATCGGGGCGCCATCCGCGCCGCCGACCGGCTCCGCGAAGAGCTCAACCGGATGACCCGCAGCGGCCGCTTCGCCTCCATCACCTTCAACTGGGGCCTCGTCACCTCGAGCCAACTCTTCACCATCTCCGAATACCTCGAATCGGGCCGCCGTAGCCGGGAACTCTCGTATGGGTTGTCCGCCCTCGCCCTCGTGTGTGTCCTCCTGGGCTTTCAAACCCTTCGCCTCCGTCGCGCCCGGACGGCTGCCGAGTGCGCCAACCGCGCCAAGTCCGCCTTCCTTGCCAACATGAGCCATGAGATTCGCACTCCCATGAACGGCGTCCTCGGTATGGCTGATCTGTTGCGTCAAACGCCTCTTTCCCCCGAGCAGCGGGAACTGGCCAATACCATCCGCGAGTCCGGCGAAACCCTGCTCGAACTTCTCAACGAGATCCTTGATCTGGCGAAGGTGGAGGCCGGCAAACTTGATCTCCGCCTTGCCCCGGTCTCCCTGGCGGACCAACTCCACGAAGTGGAGCGGCTCTTCCGCGCCCGCGCCCTCGAAAAAGGCCTTCGGCTCCGTGTCCGCGATCTTCCCCCGGCCCCTCTCCTCGTTCTGGCCGACGAGCTCCGCCTCCGCCAGATCCTCGTCAATCTCGTCAGTAACGCCGTCAAGTTCACGGACCGCGGCGAGGTCACCATCAGCCTCGAAGTGGCCACCAAGGGCCCCCACCAACTCACGGCCCACTTCAGCGTCACCGACACCGGCATCGGCATCTCCGCGGCCGATCAGGCCCGTCTCTTTGAGGTCTTCACCCAGGCGGAAGCCACCGTCGCCAGCACGCGTGGCGGCTCCGGGCTCGGCCTAGCCATCTCCCGGCGCCTCGCCGAGCTCATGGGCGGTTCCGTCTCCTTGCGCTCCCGCGAAGGCGAAGGGTCCACGTTCACGGTCTCCATCCCGTTTCTCCGCTCGGCCGCGCCCCAGACCTCCGCCTCCAGTGCTGCACTGCCAGGCAGCCCGTCCGCCCGCATCCTGGTCGTCGAAGACAACCCCGTCAACCGGCGCGTCCTCCAACTCATGCTCAACAAGCTCGGCTGCCAATCCACCTTGGCCACGTCCGGCGAAGAGGCGCTCGCCATCACCTCCACCGAAACCTTCGACCTCATCCTAATGGACTGGCAGATGCCCGGCATGGATGGCATCGCCACCGCCCAGGCCCTGCAGCAACGCTGGACGGAAAAAGAACGAGTGCCGATCATCGCCATCACCGCCAACGCGATGCAGGGCGACCGCGAGATCTGCCTCGCCGCCGGCATGGCCGACTATCTCACCAAGCCCATTGACCTCGCCAACCTCAGCGCCGCCATCGAACGCTGGGCGCCTACCAGTGCATCACCTGACCACCATCCACGTTGATCGTCTGCCCCGTCACGGCTGACGACCGTGCCGACGATAAAAACGCCACCATATCGGCAATCTCGGCCGGCTCCTGCCACCGGCCTAGCGGCGCCACAGCCTTCACCTTGTCGCCCGCCCACTCGTCGTAAGTCCGCCGCTGCCCCTCCGGCTGTTGATCGTGCCACGCCTGCCAAACCGCCCGGTTCAGCGGCGTCTTCACCATCCCCGGATTCACCGTATTCACCCGCACCCCGAACCCCGCCAAATCCTTCGCCAAACACTGTGCAAAGTTGATATTCGCCGCCTTGCTCGCCGAATACGGCGGGTCCGTCTGCGACCCAATCTGCCCCGCCACCGACGCGATGAACACCATCGTCCCCGCGCGCCGCTCCATCATCCCCGGCGCCAGCACCTGCGCCACGTTCACCATCCCCATGATGTTCACGTCGAGCACCCGCGCCCAGTCTCCCGGCTCCAGATTCAAGAACGGAAAGCCGAACTTACCCGACCCCATCGCCGCCGCATGTACCAAATGCCGCACCGGGCCAAAGTTGGCCTCGGTCTCCCGCAGCGCCGCCCGCACAGACTCGAGCGAACTGACATCCACACTCCCCGCTCCCTGCCGGTCCCACACCGAAACCCGGCAGCCCTCTCGCTCCAACGCCTCCACGCAAGCCCGTCCAATGCCGCTTGCCCCACCCGTCACCACCGCCACACCATCCTTCAGTTCCAGATCCATCGCGCCAGCATATCCTACGGCGGGCAGTTGCACCCGGCGCTTCCCAACGCCTTTGCCAGCTTGCACCAGCCTGACCGGAACTCCTCCGTCTCCGTGATCACAGAACGCAGCTTCTCCGGCACCGTCACGCTCCGGCAGCCATAGCTCCCGCGCAGCGCGTCCATCACCTCCGGGCCTTCGAACACCTCCTCGCCCGCCGGCGTCTGCACCGCGATATACCGCTGCAGCATCCAGTGCGTGCCAAACGAATCCGCCTTCCGTAGCGCCAGCGGCATCGCCACCATGTGGAACTGCACCCCCGGCAACTGCCGCGCCAACTCCACGTTCAACTGCCCGGCAAACTGCGCCCCCGCCCCCATCGCTGAACCAATCCCCCGGTCTTGACTGAACTGCTCACTCACCCCCGACGCCTCCACCACCACGACATGAATCTCCGGCGGCGCCGGACACGCCGGCCGCTCCTCCCGCAACGCGAACAGCAGCATCTCCAAACCCCGGTTGTCCGCCGCACCGCCATCCGTCACCCAGTAGCGAATCTCGTCGCCCACATCGACTGCGGCATTCGAGAACACCGGCGGAAAGTTCGCGCTCAACGCCGCCGCATCCTCCAAGCGCGTCGCCGGATCGTCGATCAATACCGGCAACGGCTCCTTCGGCACAAACGGCAAGCCCGTCGGCGGAAAGGCCCCGCGCAGAGCCAGATTCGTCAGCACCAGGCGTCCCCCCGCCACGTCTGCCTTCGTCTCCCCAAACCGCACGGACGCCAGCTCCTTCAGCCGCAGATCCGGGTGCCCCGCCTCGCGCCGGAATCGCCCCGCCAACGTTGTATTCAGCATCAGCCCAAAGTCGGTTACCTGCCCCATCGTCTGCCTCTCGCCCAGCTCCCACCGCCGCCGAAAGCTCTCCGCCAGCAGGAGGCCCAGCCGCCCGCCCTTCACCATGCGCCACTCCGACGCCCGTTCAATCACATCGGCAATGAACGGTGCCGCCATCGTCTTGTGGAATCGATCCCACGCCGGCGCATCCGGCCGCAGCAACTCCAGCCGGTTCCCCGCGTAGTAAGCCAACGCCGCTGACCCACCCGATACCCCGCTCCCCGCCACAATCGCTCCCGCCGGGGCCCGCAGGGTAATCCCTTCGAGCACCGCCGCCGTGAACAGCGCCGCCCGTGTGCCGCCGCCGGAGGCCGCCACCACAATCCGCGGCCCGCCCGCACAACCCAATATCGACGCCAGCGCCCTCCCGTTGCCAGGCCCCGCCGTTGCCTCTAAGCCCGGCAGCTGAGTCTGCCGGCTCAACCACCACGCCCCGCCGCCTAGCAGTGCCGCGACCAGCAGCCCAATCGCCGCGAAGTATTGGCTCAACCGCCGGTCAATCTGCCGCGGCTTCGGCTCTGCCTTGCCCCCGGGATTCCCCGTCGCCGCCAAGTGGACGAACAGATCCCGAAACGCCCAAGCTTCGAAATACGGCTGCTCCGGCACCGCCGCGTTCGGCCGGTACGCGACGAAACGTCCCAACCCGTGCAGTGCCAGCGTCCGCTGGTCCGCCGGCACCTTGGTCACCTCCGGCCCCGCATACAGATACGGAATCGAGCAGTCCGCACTCGCCTCCTGCCGCAAGAGCCCCAACAGCTCCTGGCCCACCAGCCGCTCCATCCAATAGTCGTACCACCACGTAATCGCGTAAGCGAACCCCAGGTACAAAACGATCTCCAGCCCCGTCGCGCCATCAAACACCGTCGTCACGTAGGTCACCCCGGCCATCCGCGCCGCGCCCAGCGCAATCAGCAACAACGAACCACCCAATGCCGCATTGCGGAAGAAGCGCGCCGTCAAAATCCGCAGCATCGCATAGAGCCGCTCGTTCAACGCGGTGAACACCACCAACAATGCCATCCCGCCCAGCACCGTCGCTCCCGCCGCGAACGTGTACCCCGGCGGCGCCACCAGCACCGCGATCGCCGCCGGCAACAGCAGCAGCAGCCCGCTGCCGAACAATCCCGTCACCACCTGCCACACCAAGGCCCCGCCCACCGCCGCATACCGCCCCCGCGATTGAAACAGCTCCGTCACCGCCAACCCTTGCCGGTACGTCGACCCCTCCGCGAGAGGACCAAACAGGCTCCGCGCCAACCGCGCCGCCACCAACAGCGCCACGCCTACAATCACCGTCACCGGGATCAACAGATGCTGATAGACGCCTCCATTCCCCGGAGCCTTCTCCGCACCGGTCAGCCAGATCGCGCCGCCCAGAAGTACGAGTACCGCCACCTGCACCACCAGCAGATGCCGCCGCCCCGCCCGGAAAACTACAAACGCCACCAGCCCGGCCACCAGTCCCATCACCAAGTGCCAGCCCAACGCCGGCATCCCCGTCCACAGCGCGGCGGCCACCAGACTCGGCCACAGATACGCATCCAGGTTGTGCCCGTCCGCGCCCATCCGCTGCCAGCGGATGTCCGTGAACCGCATCCAATCATCGAGCCCATTGGCCCACCGGCGGATAGTCCCGATCATGGTGGCCAATAGTACTAAATGCGTCAGCCGCGCGCGATGGTTGTAATCGCCCGGCTGAACCGGTCCACGTCCTCAAGCGACGCATAGATGTTCGGCGTCACCCGGATGCACTCAAACTCGCCCGGCATCACCCGTGTCCGCACATGGATCTTGAACTTGTTCAGCAACGTCGCCGTCAACTGCTCCGCCCGGATGCCGTCGACGCCCAACGCGCCAATGCCGCAGGACTGCTCCGGCGAATCCGCATTCAGCAGCTTCACCCGGTCGACGCCCCGCAGCGCGCCCTCCCAACGCCGGCGCAGATACCGCAGCCGCTCCTGCTTCCGCAGCGCGCCCAGCCCCCGATGAAACGCCAGCGCATCGGCCACCGCGTTCCGCATCGCCACCGGCGCCGTGCCGATGCTCTCAAACTTGCGGATGTTGGCCTTCATCGCCGCCGGCACGCCCAGCAGCGGCCACACGCGCGGAATCAGCTCCCGCCGCATATACAAAAACCCCGTGCCCACCGGCGCGGTGAGCCACTTATGCAAGCTCGTCGAATAGAAGTCGCAGTCGATGTCGTCGCGGCGAAAAACCAGATGCGCGAAGCTGTGCGCCCCATCAACGATCGAATAAATACCCCGCCGCCGCGCCTCCCGGCAGATCGCCCCCACAGGAAAAATCTGCCCGGTCGTGAAGGTCATGTGCGAAACCAGAATTGCCCGCGTCTTCGGCCCGACGTTCGCAAAGAACAGGTCAAACAGTTGCTGCGGATCCTTCGGCGGCGTCGGGTAAGCGAACTTCTTCACGACGATGCCTTCCCGCTCGGCCCGTTGGTCCAGGCTGCTGAACATGCTCGGGTAGTCCTGCGTCGTCGTCACCACTTCGTCGCCCGGCTTCAGATCCAATCCCAGGATCACCGCGTGTAGCCCTTCGCTCGTGTTCCGCGTTAGCGCCAACTCTTCGGGCGAGCAGCCGAACTCCCGCGCCAACTCCTCGCGGATCACCTCCGTCTCCGGCAGGAGCAGTTCGTCGACGTAGTGCGACGGCGACAGGTTCGTCACCGTCCAGTACCGCTCCATCGCCTCCTGCACCACCTTCGGCGCCGGGCACACCGAGCCGTTGTTGAAGTTCAGCAGATTGCGGTCGACGGTAAACGCCATGCGCGCGGCGAACCAAAAGTCCTCATTCGCCGCGGCCTCGGTGGCCGTTTGCCCCTGTAGATTTCGTACCGCGGCAGCCAGCGCTCCCAGAACCAGGCGACGAGTCATCCCCTCATGGTAGCTGCCGGAAAGCCGCCATGGTGACGTCCGATGGCTTATAGTTGCCGAAGCGATAGCCCTCCGCGATGCGCATCGGCGTCCAGCCGAACTTGTTCTTCTGGTCCCAAATTTCGCGCTTCGCCCCGCGCTTGGCCAGCAGCAGCACGGCGCCCGGCGCATTCTTGTAGGCCGCCCCGTGCATCGCCGTCTCGCCGTTGTTGTCGACGGCGTTCACGTCGTTGCCTAGCTCAATCGCCACTTCAATCGCTTCCATGACTTCGGCCTCGGTGCCCGCGTCTTCGCCCGGAGACCGCGTGCCCAATCCCGCCGCCGCCATTAAGGGCGTCGAGCCATCCGCATTCGGCATCTTCGGGTCCGCGCCCAGTTTCGCCAGCAGCCGCATCAGTTCCGCGTCCGCCGTCCGCGCCGCCAGGAAGAACGCCGTGCCGCCAGCGGTGTTCAGCCCCGTCATGCCCACGCCGATCTTCTTGCTCATCCGCGCGTTGATGTCAGCGCCCTTGGCCACCAGCGCCTTCACAAAATCGAGGCTCGTCAAATTCCCCGACCCGTCTGGCGCGGGGTCGTTATCGCCCAGCCCCGGCTTCCGCACCCACGTCACGGCATGGAGCGCCGTATAGCCCGGTCCGTCCGCATTCGGATTCGCGCCGGCGTCAAGCAAGACCTTACCGAGTTCGTAATGCGCGTTCACGGCCGCCAGAATCAAGGCCGATGTCCCTGTCCGCGGCGCCTTCGGTGGAGCGGCGCGGCGACCGCCCGTAGGCGTCGTATCGTTAACGTCGGCCCCGGCTTTCAACAGCGCCTTCACCGCCTCAATCTTGCCTTCGCGCACCGCGAACAGCAGCGGCGTATAGCCGGAATCCAGGCGATCCTCCACCGGCGCGCCCGCCTTCACCAGCTCGGCAATCACGGCCGCATGGCCTTCGGCCGCGGCCCAGTGCAGCGCGGCCTGCCCCTGCTTCTTCTCCTTGGCTTTGACGTCGGCGCCCTTCGCGATCAACGCCCGCACGGCTTCGAGGCTGCCCGTCCGCGCGGCCGTCATCAACGCCGTCTCGCCCCCCGGCAGCACTGTGTTCGGGTCGGCCCCGGCTTCGAGCAAACGCGCCACCATCTTGCCGTTCCCGTTCGTGCACGCCAGCGACAGCGCCGTGACGCCATAGCGATTGGCTTCCTTCACGTCCACGCCGTCGCGGATCAACCGCTCCACCGCGGCCAAATCGTCCTGATACGCCGCCCGGTGCAGTGGCGTCGTCCCATCGGACGCCAACATTGCCCCCGCGAAAACCAGCCCTAGTGCCCAGCGCCGCATCGCTACACCGTCGTCAGTTCCGGAATCTTGCCGGTGCTATCGGCAAACCGGTCGAGCCGCACGCCCACGCGGTCGAGCAGCGTCAGATGCAGATTCGCCAACGGCTCCGGCTTCGTATAGCGCAGGTGCCGTCCGCCGGACTTCTTGCCCGCCAAGCCGCCCGCCACCAGAATCGGCAGGTTCACATGGTCGTGCTTATCGGCGTTGCTCATGCCGCTGCCGTAGAGATAAATGGAATGGTCGAGAAGGCTGCCGTCGCCGTCTGGCGTGGCCTTCAACTTCTCGAGGAAGTAAGCGAACAGCGAGACATGGAACGCGTTGATCTTCGCCACGCGCGCCAGCTTCTCCGGGTCGCCGCCGTTGTGCGTCAGCGGGTGATGCGCATCCGGCACACCGATCTCAGGATAGGTCCGCGTACTCGTCTCGCGCGCCAACTGGAACGTCGTCACGCGAGTAACGTCGCCTTGCAGCGCCAGCACCTGCAGATCGAACATCAGCTTCGCGTGTTCGGCGTAGGAAGCCGGAACACCCACGGGACGGTCGAGATCCGGCAGCGTCGATTCCGACGTCGCCTTCTCGGCCTTCTGAATCCGGCGCTCCACTTCGCGGACGGTATCGAGATACTCGGCCACCTTCGTCCGGTCGCTCGCGCCCAGTTTCCGCTGCAGCCGCGCAATGTCCGAGCTCATCCAATCGAGCAGGCTCGCGTCCTTGCGCAGCTCGGCCTGCCGGTCGCTCGCGCTGCCGCCATCGCCGAAGAGGCGTTCAAACGCGATTCTTGGATGCGCTTCGGCGGGCAGCGGCGTCGTCGGCGAAGACCACGAAAGGTTGTTCTGATAGACGCATGCGTAGCCGTTGTCGCACTGGCCGACGGTGGTCAGCAGGTCCATCGCGAGTTCGAGCGAGGGCAGCCGCGTGCCTTGGCCAATCTGCTGCGCGGCCACCTGGTCGGCTGTCGTCGCTAGATGATAGTCGGTGCTCTCGGTCCACTTCGCCGTTGCCGCGCTCAGGAAGGCCGCGTTCGAGGTGGCATGCGTTCCCGGGTAAGCGTTCCGCAGTTCCATGTTGCTCAGCACGGAGAGATAGTCCACTACCGGCGCCAGGCTGCGCAGCGTGGGCGAAAGCGTCCGCAGGTCCGCGCCGGGCGGCGTCCAGTCGGTGATGTGCGCACCCATCGGCATGTAGACATAGCCCAACCGCCGCACCGGCGCGGCCGCAGCGCTCAGCGCCGGCGCCATTGCATCGAGAAACGGTAGCGCGAGCGTGGCTCCCATGCCGCGCAAAATCGCGCGCCGGGGTAGGGCTTTCTTCGTGATGATCATTGGGCTCTCCTCATCTGAAACGACGGGCTGCCGGTGATCCCCAGAATGAGCGAGGAGAACCGGAAATTGTTGTTCTGGGCCTGCCGTACGATCTGCCGTACCGCCGGGGCGTCGGTGAATTCCACCCCCCGGCCGAGCGCGTAGGTCAACAGCTTCTCTGTAATGGTTGTAGCAAAAAGCTCGGGCCGCGTCAGCAGTGCCTTCTCGAGGCCGTCCACGCCATCAAACTTGGCGCCATCGGGCAGGCCGCCGCTCACGTCCACCGGGACGCCATCTTCGGCCCTCCGCCAACGGCCCACGGCGTCATAATTCTCGAGCGAGAAGCCCACCGGGTCCATCAGCTTGTGGCAGCCGGAGCAGGCCGGATTCTTACGGTGTTCGGCGAGGCGCTCGCGCACCGTCATCTTCTTCAGCGCCGACTTCGTCTCTTCGAGCGCCGGCACGTTCGGCGGCGGCGGGGGAGGCGGCACGCCCAGAATATTATCGAGAATCCACTTGCCGCGGATCACCGGCGACGTGCGCGTGGCATAGGACGTCACCGTCAGAATGCTGCCCTGCCGCAGCAGGCCGCCGCGTTCGACACCCTCGTCGAAACTCACCTTGCGGAACCGGCTGCCGTAAACATTCGGCACCCCATAGTGCTTGGCCAGGCGCTCATTCAGAAAGCTGTAATTGGCGCGGAGGAGGTCGACGACGCTGCGGTCTTCGCGCATCACGCTTTCAACAAACAGGTGCGTCTCCTTCCGGAAGGACTTCCGCAGGTTGTCATCGAAGTCCGGGAAGGCGCGCATGTCCGGCGTGATGGACGCCAGATTCCGCAGATACAGCCACTGGTCCGCGAAGTTCGTCACCAGCATCCGCGACCGCTCATCGGCCAACATGCGGCGCACCTGTTTCTCGAGCACCCCCGGCTTCCGCAGCTCACCCCGTTCGGCCAAGCCCAGCAACTCGTCATCCGGGATGCTGCTCCACAAGAAGAACGACAGGCGCGAAGCCAGTTCCAGATCGTTGATCCGATAGGCAGCCTTGGCGGCCACGCCGGCCGGATCCTGCTCCACGCGGAAGAGGAACTCCGGGCTGACCAGCACGGCGCGGAGCGCCATCTCGATGCCTGGCTCGAAGCCTTCCTTGGCCTGCGTTTCGCGGTAGAACTTCAGCGGCACGGCCAGGTCCGCCGCCTTCACCGGACGCCGGTACGCCCGGCGGGCCAGGTTCGCGACAATCTTGCTGGCGCACGCCTCGTCCTGCGTCGGGCAGATGAAAATCGCGCGGCGGCTGGGCGTATCGCCGGGGCCCTTGGCGTTGTACGGACCGTTCACCGTCACCGAGAACACGGCCGGGGTAATCCGCGGATGGCGATCCATGTTGAAGTGCGCCTGGTAGGGCTGCCGCTCGGTTTCGAGAATCGCCGAGGCCTGCTTCGGGAAGACGGCCGCCACCGTATGCGGTCCGGCGCTCACGCGCAGGCGGATATTGAATTCGCGATCGACGCCTGAATGATCCTGGCCCGGCGCAGGCGGCTTGGCGACGAAGGCCTGGATGCGTTCGCCGTCGAGCAGCAACTCCACGGCGTGCTGGCCGCGCAGCCCTTCGACGTGCTCGTTACGATCCCGCTGCAGGCGCACCTGAATCTCGTACTCCGCATCAAGCGGAAACGTGTACCGCACCGCCGTGCCGCCGCGTGTGCCGAGCGGCATATCTTCAAAATGCTCTTCCTGCGTCAGGTCCGGCGGCAGCATGACGGTCTCGCCGCCCACCTGCTTCGGCGGGATGCCGATGGCCAGGCGGCTTATCTTCCGCGCCGCGCCGAGATAGCGTTCGAGCAGGGTCGGCGAAAGATTGCCGACCGTCACATTGTCGAACCCGTGGCTCGCGTCGTCGGCCGGCAGCAGATTGGTCACGTCCACTTCCAACGCCAGCAGGTCGCGGATCGAATTCTGATACTCCGTCCGATTCAGACGCCGGAAGGTATCGGTGCGGCCGGGGTCAACCGGGCGGCTGTCCAGCGTCTTTTCGAGCGACGCGACGAGCGTCTGGTATTCGGGCTCCTTCGGCCGCGGCAATCCAACGGGCGGCATGGTCCGGCTTCGCACCCGTCGCAGCACCTTTTCCCACGTGGCCGCGTCGTCCGGCTTGGCCGTATCGAGCGCTAAGCCTGCGGCCTTCGACTGCGTGTTGTGGCACCCGATGCAGTACTGGTTGATCACCGGCTGTTGGGCCAGCAGCAACGCCGGGAAGAAGGCTGCGACGCGGAGCATGACCAAACTATATCGCGGTCAGCCTACTCCCAGGGACGGTCCTTGACGAAGCCCGCGTGTTCAGTCAGCGGCTGCTCCGTCCGGAAGTACTTCTGGTAGGCCGCAATCCAGTCGGTGGCGATGTCTTCCTGCGCCGTCGCCAACTCCAGGCGCCCGTTGCAAACCATCTTGCGCAGATAGTCTTCGAGCGCGTCCTTTACCCGCGCCGTCCACACGCTGCCGCCGTACGGCTGCGGCCACAAGTTCTTCACATCTTCCGCGCCGCCGAGCGCCGGGGTGATCAGATAGTCCACCTCATACGCGCGGGGCTGCGGATTGCGAATGCCATATTTAACGAAGACCTGCTCCGCCATGGCTCGCGGAGCGATACGGTCGTCGTCCTGCGCGAGAGCGACGCAGACTTCAGCTTGGGTCATGGGCCGGGTGGCGCCGGGGGTGAGGTTGGCGTTCGGCAAGTCGGGGCGGCTGCGCATCAGCCACAAGCCGCTGGCGGCAATCAGGAAGAGGGCCGCGGCGGCGTAGCGCCACCAGGCGACGGAACGGCCGCCCCGATGGATGGCCGTGAATTCGTTCAAGGCGCGTTCGAGTTCGGCGTAGCGCGCACGGCACTGCGGGCATGTTGCAAGATGCTCGTGCGAACCCTCGCCGTCCATGATCGCCATCAGTTCGGCATCGGTGCAGTGGGTCATCGTCCCTCCACCGCCGCCAGTTTGCTCACCGAGCGTGCTAAGGAGGAGGCGACCGCACCCAGCGAGAGGTCCACCACCTCGGCGATCTCCCGGTACCGCAAGCCTTCGGCGCGGAGCAGCAGGCACCAGCGGTCCCGGTCCGGCAGCGCGGCGACCACCGCCTGCAGCCGCTCCCGCCGCCGGCTCAGCACGGCAAGTTCCTCCGGGCTGGGAGCGGGGTCGCAGACGTCGATGCTCTCCACCGCCCGGCCCATTTGCTCGCGGCGCTTGAGCGCGAGGTTGTGGCCCACGCGGAAAACCCAGCCGCGAAGATTCTCCCGCCCACCGTCCCGCCGCAGATGATGGCACAGCGCCAGGAATACCTCTTGGGCGATATCCTCGGCGTCGGCGTTGGGCAGGCCCAGCGCGGCCAGGTACCGCAGCAGCGGCCCCCGCCACTGCCCGTACATCTGGGCGACCTCATTGGCCAATGGCCAAGGCTGGCCCGGCCATAACGCTGCATTCGACACTCTCTAAAAATACTCTGAACAAATCGTTTCCTGCTGACATATCCTCCTGTGAGCTTTCTTCTCCTCTTCGCGGCAGCGCTATCGCTGACCGTCACCGACCCCGCCGGCGCGCCGATGGCCGTCACCGGACAACTCGACCAACTCTCGAGCGGCGTAAGCACCCGATTCACGACCGACGCCCAAGGCAAGGCCACCGTCGACGGACTCGCCGGCCGCTACCGGCTGGCGTTGTCAAAAGCCGGCTTCGTCACCTACTCCGAAGTGCTCGATCTCGACGGGCCGGTCACCAAGTCCGTCTCGATGGCTGTCGGAGCGCCCACCTACACCGTTTCGGTCATTGGCACGACCCCCTTGCCGGGACTGAACCAGACGCGCGACGAAATCGCTGCGCCCGTCCAAGCGGCAACGGCGGCCGACCTGGCGGCCTCGGGCGCCATTGATCTTGCTGACTTCGCCAATCGCCGCCTGGCCGGCGTCTTCCTCAACGAAATCCAAGGCAATCCGCTCCAGCCGGATCTCAATTACCGCGGCTATACCGCCTCGCCCCTGCTCGGCACCCCGCAGGGTGTCTCCATTTACATGGACGGAGTCCGGCTGAATCAGCCCTTCGGTGACATCGTGAGTTGGGATCTCATCCCCCGTATGGCCATCGCGGAAATGTCGCTGATCCCCGGTTCGAATCCACTCTTTGGCCTCAACACCCTCGGCGGAGCCATCTCGATGCGGACCAAGGATGGCCGCACCCATCCCGGCTCCGCGCTGACGTTGAGCGGCGGCAGCTTCGGGCGCAAGGTCGGTGAGTTCGAGCACGGCGGCAGCCTGCAGAACGGCTTCCACTGGTTCACCGGCGGCAACCTCTTTTTCGAAGACGGCTGGCGGGACTCCTCCCCGTCGAACGTCCGGCAGCTGTTCACGAAGGTGGGTTATCAACGGGAGCGGACCGCCATCGGCCTCACCATGGCCTACGCCAACAACGCGCTCGTCGGCAACGGTCTGCAGGATATCCGCCTGCTAGAACGCGATTTTGGCAGCATCAACACGAAGCCGGACTTCACCGGCAACCGCTCTCCCTTCGTAAACCTGACCCTGCAGCACGCGTTCACCTCCCGGCTCACCTTCTCCGCCAACGCCTATTTCCGGCACATCCGCACCCGCACGCTGAACGGCGATATCAACGAGGACTCGCTCGACCAATCCGTCTACCAGCCCAACGCCGCCGAACGCGCCGCCTTGACCGCCGCCGGCTTCACCGGCTTCCCGCTCAGCGGAGAGAACGCTGCGAACACCCCGTTTCCCAAGTGGCGCTGCATCGCCAACGTCCTCCTGGTGGATGAGCCGGCCGAGAAGTGCAACGGCCTCTTGAACCGCAGCACCACCCATCAGCGCAACTACGGCGTCTCTGGCCAGTTCAGTTGGCAAGCTGGCAAGAACCAGTTCACGGCGGGCGCCGCCTACGACGGCAACAGCGTCGGCTTCCGCCAGTCCACCGAGCTGGGCTATCTGAATCCGGACCGCAGCGTCACCCCGCTCGGCGCCTTCGGCGACGGCGTCACCGGCGGCGAAGAGGACGGCGAGCCGTTCGACGTCCGGGTGAACCTCAGCGGCCGCATCCATACGGCCAGCGTCTTCCTCACCGACACCGTGCGCCTGGGCCAAGTGAACCTGACAGCCTCCGGGCGACTCAACCGAACAACGATCGACAACCTCGATCTCATCCGTCCCCTGGCGGGCACCGGCTCGCTGACCGGCCGCCATACCTTCAACCGGTTTAACCCGGCGGTGGGCGTCACCTACAAGTGGCTCTACGCCAGCTACACCGAAGGCAGCCGCGCGCCCACGTCGATTGAACTCGGCTGCGCCGACCCCGAAGCCCCGTGCCGTCTGCCGAACGCCCTCGCCGGCGACCCGCCGCTGAAGCAGGTGGTCACCCGGACGGTCGAGGCCGGCATCCGCGGCGGCAGCGAAAGCGGCTTCCGGTGGAACGCGGGCTGGTTCCGGTCCGACAATCGCGACGACATCCTCTTCGTCGCCTCCGAGCAGGTCAGCTACGGCTACTTCAAGAACTTCGGCAAGACGCTGCGGCAGGGCTTGGAAGCCGGCGCCAGCGCCCGCATCCGCCGGGCCACGCTCGGCGCCAGCTATACGCTGCTCGACGCCACCTTCCGCAGCCCCGAAGAGGTGAACGGCGAAGCCAACAGCACGAACGACGACGAGTTCATCGACATCCGTCCCGGCGACCGCATTCCGCTCATCCCGCGCCACATGACGAAGGTGTATGCCGACGTGCAGGTGACGGAGAAGTTCGTCGTGAACGCCGGCTTGGTCGGCACGTCGAGCTCGTTTGCTCGCGGCAACGAGAACAATCAGCACCAGCCGGACGGCACCTTCTACATCGGCCAGGGCACGTCTCCGGGCTATGCGGTGGCCAATCTGGGGGCGCGGTATGACGTGCATCCGCGGGTGCAGCTGTTCGGCCAGATCAACAATCTGTTCGACCGGCGCTACTACACCGGGGGGCAACTCGGCCCGGCCGGCTTCACGCTCGAAGGCAACTATGTCGCCCGGCCCTTCCCGGCCGTCGACGGCGAGTTCCCGGTGCGCAAGTCCACCTTTTACGCGCCCGGCGCCCCGCGCGGAATCTGGGGCGGCATTCGCTTCCGATTCTAGCGGTGGCGTCGACCCATCCAGCCCACAGCGCCAAGCGCCAGCAGCGACACTCCGGTCAGCAGGGCTCCCCACCAGAGCGTGGCCGAGCGGAACTCCATCACCACCGTATGGCTCCCCGCCGGAACGGCTACGCCGCGAAACGCATAGTTCGTCGTCCGGATCGGCGCGGGCTGCCCGTCGATCGTCGCCTGCCAGCCGGGATAATCGGTCTCGGACGTCACCAGCAACGACGGGCCTTCCGATCGGGTCGCCAGTTCCACCCGGTTCGACGCATAGCGCACCACGCTTACCTCTCCCGGCGTCGCCACCGGCGCCGGCGCTCCTTCGACGACGGCCGCGCGCCGCAAACCGCCCGGCTCCGCTACAAGCTGCGACACCAGTTCCCAGGCCGCCACGGAACTGCCGGCCCATCGCGCCTCGCCCACCAGAAAGAATCGTTCCTGCGGCTCCTGATTCCGGTACAGCCGCAGGAAAAACTCCTTCGGCATCCGCTCCCATCCGGCCTGCCGCAACTGCTCATCCGTCAGGCCCTGTTGCCAGGCCGCCAGGACGCCAACGTTCAAAAAATCCAGCCACGGTGAACCCACCTGCGTCACCGGCAGGTTGCGTTCCCACGGCTGCCCTCCGGAGAACTCCCGCCGGAGCGCCATCACCCGCAGCGGCGCAAACGGATTGTCTCCCCCGCTCGCCGGCAGCGTCCGCACTGGGGCCGCCATCGAGAAATCGAACAGAACGTCCAGCGAATCGATGCGCCGCGGTGGGTTGTGCTGGTGGAGTTCGGCCTGCAGATGATTCACTAGTCCCGGTGCGTTTGTGATGAATCCCTCGTGCCCTTGCAGCTTCCAACTGCCCTCCCCGGTATTCATCGGCCGCCGGCTGCTCACCATCACCAGCTCCACCGCCAGCGCCCCAGCCGCCAGCCACTTCCAGCGCGCACCGGGCAACCGCTCCAGCATCAGTGCGGCCGCCAATGCGGTAGCAGCACAGAACGCCGCCACGAAGAACTCCGGGTACCAGCCGCTTTGCACGCTGCGCGGCAGAGTGCGGATCAGCGCCTCCAAGCCAGGTACGTGGCTGCCAAAGCAGAGCACGAACAGCAGCAGGGCCATTGCGCCGGCGAACCGCGTCCGGCGGCCGGGCCAGACCAGCGCGGCCAGCGTCAGCGCCAGCGGCGCCAAGCCGTTGTAGAGGTAGAGAAACGTATAGTTGTAGGGCTCGGTCACCTTCTCCGGTTCGAATACATGCAAGGCGTCCGGCCAGATTAGCGACTTCCAGGCGTTTACCGGAATCCCGCCACCATCGGCCCAATCCGCGCGGAACCGCGCCAAGCTCACGCCGGTCAGCTCGATGGTGGGGAGCAGTTGGATGGCGGCCAGGCCCATCGCGGCCACAAAGGCGATCGCCACGCGGAACAGCGTCCAGCGGCCCGCTTCGCCGGTCGCCCAAAGACCCAAGGCGAACACCATCACTGCCACATAGACGGCGTAGGTCACGGCCACAAAGCCACTCAGAAACGCCATTGCCAAGCCCAGGACCAGGGCGATGAACCACCGGGGCGAGAACTCGCGCCGCAGCTCGTATACCCCGAGCCAGCAGAGCGGCAGCCAAGCCGCGGCGCACACGGCGCCGACGTGCTGGGCTTGCGTCGCAAAGAAGGCCGAGAGTTGGAAGCTCGTGCCGCCAAACAGGGCCACGGCGCGCGCGCAACCCATGCGCCGCAACAGCCCGTACAGCAGCAGGCCGGCCAGCATCATGTGGGCCACATCGAACCATTGGAGCAAGTACCCTTCGATGGACCGGCCCGTCGAGTTGCGCAGCAGCCAGAGAATCCAGTTCGGCGGGTAGAAGGTCTGCGTCTGTAGATCAGCGACAGACGGGAAGCCGCAATAGACCAGCGGATTCCACAAGGGGAAATTGCCTTCGCGCAGCTCGCGGGCCTGAAACGTTAACTGGGGAACATGAAAGCCAAACAGGTCCCACGGGATGTGGAACTTCGGATTCACAAGAACGTGCGAGAAGAAAACCACCGGCTGCAGAATCAGCAGAGCAATCGAAACCAGCCGGGGTGCAACGGACATGCAGTCCGCAGTTTAAGTCAAACGCTTGAGCCGCACCTGCTGGCCGCTGCCGGGCCGCACAAACGCGCCACTTTTGGCTCCGGCGCGGGTGGAGCTTTCCCGTTCGCGCATCAACTCGAGTTCGCCGTTGACGAGGCGGCCGGTGAAGCGGATCTTTGTGTCGTTGATTTCGTTGCCCGCCTGTTCGGCGGTGATGACGACAAAGGTCACTAACTCGCCCGAGACGATGCCGGTCGCAATCGGCGTGCTCTGATGGTCCCCGTAGAGCTTGCCGCCCAACGCCGTCCCCTTCTGCACGAACTGGAAGGAGACCTGAATCGGATCCCGGTCCGGTCGCCCGCTGGCAATCTCGCCGACCCAAATGCCGGTCAGGTCGGCGCCCCAAGCGCTTCCGGCCAGCAACAGCAGAGCCAGGCTACGCACGCAGCAGCCCCTTCAACGGGCCCGTGCTATCGGCGAAGCGCTCCACCGGCGTACCAAACGCGTCGAGCATCGAGACGTACAGGTTCGCCATCTGGCTGTCCTCGGCGTAGACCAGGTGCTGGCCCGCGTTGATCCGACCGCCCGCAGTGCCGCCAAGCACCAGCGGCAGGTTCCGCGGACTGTGCCGGTCCCCGTCGCTCAGCGCGGAGCCGAACAGGATCATCGAGTTATCGAGCACCGTCGACTCGCCTTCCTTCATGCTTTGCAAGCGGCGGAGGAGATACGCGTACTGCTCCACGTGCCAGCGGCTGATGCGCTCATACTGGCGGAGTTTGTCCTCGTTCTTCTGGTGGTGCGAAACGTCATGGTGGCCGGCGCTGACGCCTTCCAGGAAACGGAAGCTGACGTTGCTGACGGCGTTGCCGAACATGAACGTCGCGATGCGCGTCGTGTCCGTCTGGAAGGCCGTCGCGATCATGTCGAGCATCAGCCGGACATGCTCGGCGTGGTCGGCGGGCCGCTCGGTGGGAATCGCCTTCGGGTCCATGGCGGCGCGCGGCTTCCACGTGCGTTCCTTGGTGTTCGAAGCCCGCTGCACGCGCTCTTCAAGCGACCGCATCACGGAGAGGTACTCATCGAGGCGGACACGGTCCGCGTTGCCCACTTGGGTCCGCAGCTTCTTGGCGTCGCCGAGCACGCGGTCGAGCAGCAGGGCATCCATCTTGGCTTCGTTGCCCTGCGGACCGGAAGAGGCGCGGAAAAGACGCTCGTAGACCGAGCGGGGATTGAGTTCGCGGGCCAGCGGCGTGGTCGGGCTGCTCCAGGCGATGTGCGAGCCGTAGACGCGGGTGTAGCCGACGACCGCGTCGACCCCGACGGCCACCGGCGTAACGCCGAGTTCGAGCGACGGCAGCGGCGTCTGCCCGGCGATCCGCTGGGCGGCCAACTGGTCGACTGAGACGCCGTTGGCGATGTCTTCGCCCGGGGTCTTCTTGATGGTTTGGCAGGTGAGCCAAGCCGCTTCCTTCACGTAGTGGCCGTCGCCGCCCTTGGAGTTTTCGTTCCAGAGGTTGGTCATAACGGTGATCTGGCTCTTCAGATCCTCCAGCGGTTTGAGCGTGGTGGAGAACTGGAAATCGCGGCCCGTGCCTTCCGGCTTCCAATGCCAGGGGTTTACGCCATTCGGCATGTAGAGCGCCGCCATGCGGATGGGCGGTTTGCCGGTGGAGTCGCCGGTGGCGGCCATGGCTTCAAGCCACGGCAGGCCGAGGCCGACCCCGGCTCCGCGAAGGATGGTACGGCGGGAGATCTTCATGATGTCTTCTTCTCCTTGGGGCGCTCTTTTTGACGGAACGGTGTACTGAGTACGATGCTTTCAATCAGCGCCTGGGCGCTGTAGTCTTTCGCTTTCACTTCGGCGACGATGGCGTCGACGGTGCAGGAGTCGCGCAAAGTGAGGCCGCGGCCGAGGCCGTAGCCGAGCAGCTTGTTGGTCAGGTTCCGCAGGAACAGATCCTTGTGCTGCATCAGGGCGGCCTTCAGTTGGGCGGGGCCTTGAATCTTGGTGCCGTCGGTCATTTCGCCCGAGTTGTCGACCGGCTTGCCGGCCTCTTCCGTGCGCCAGCGGCCGATGACGTCGTAGTTCTCAAGGGCGAAGCCAAGCGGGTCGATGCGGCTGTGGCAGCTCGCGCAAACGGCGTTGGCGCGATGCTTTTCGAGGCGCTCGCGGACGGTGGTGGGCGCTGCGCCGGCGGCCGTCTCTTCAAGCGGCGGAACGTTGGCGGGCGGCGGAGGCGGCGGGGTGCCGAGAAGCGAATCGAGGATCCAGGTGCCGCGCAGGACGGGGCTCGTGCGATAGGGATATGAAGAAACAGCGAGCACGGCGGGCATGCCGAGCAGGCCGCCGCGATTCGAATCCTTCGGCAGCTCCACCCATTGCGGCTGCTTCGAGGCGTTGGCGCGGACGGCGAGTTTAAAGCCGAAGTGCTTCGAGAAGTTGCTGGTGGCCACCGTGCCGTCGGAGTCAATCAGATTTAACAGCGACAGATTGCGGACCAGCAGCTCGCGGAAGAACTGCTGCGGCTGAATGCGGATATCGCCGCGCAGCTCCTCGTCCTTCGAGTACTCGGGGAACAGCTTCGCGTCCGGGGCTTTGTCGCCCGATAGTTCGCGGGTATGCAGCCACTGCTCGGTGAAGCGACGCGCTAGGTTCCAGGAGCGGTCGTGCTTCAGCATCCGGCGAGCCATCTGGCGGAGCACTTCGGGGTCCTGCAGCTTGCCGGAGGCGGCCAGGTCCGTCAGCAACTCGTCGGGTTGGCTGCCCCAAATAAAGTACGAAAGCCGCGAGGCGAGGGCGTAGTTATCCACCTTGTCGACGGGCTCCGTCCGGAAGAGGAACAACGGCGAAACCAGCGCGCCGCGTAGCGCGAAGAAGATCGCCGGCTCGAAATCCTCGCCGGCCTTGCGGGCGGCGCGGAAGAGCTCGAGGTAAGGCAGCAGGTCCGGTTCGGTGACGGGCCGCCGAAAGGCCCGGGGCAAAAACGCCTGGAGAATTTTGCGGGCGGCTTGGTCCGGCGTGACGCCGGGGCCCGGCTTGGCGACCAGGATACGGGCGCGCGACTTGTACTCCTTCGCGGCGAAGTCCATGGCCAGCTTGGCCGTCTCCATGTACTTCTCGGAGTGCAAAGGCGAAAGGAAGAGCGTCTCGGCCGCGTTGTCGAACCCTTCGCCACCCGCGCCGTCGATGGGCAGCGCGTGGCCGATGTCGAGATGGATGTCGAGCAGGTCCTGCACGGTGGCCGTGTACTCGTCACGGTTCAAGCGGCGGAGTGGCGAAGGGCCGGCGGTGATGCCGGAGGCGCAGGCGGTCGACCGCAGGGTCTCGTCGACGTACTTGGCGAACTCTTCGCGCGCGTTCAGGTCGGCCGACGGCAGGCCCTTCGGGGGCATTTCGCCATTGCGGACGCGTAAGGCGAGGCGAGCCCAATCGTGAGCCGCCGTTTCGAAGCTTTGCGGGCTATCGACTTTCTCTAAGCGAAAGCCGCCAACGGCGGATTTGCCGGTGTGGCAGTTTTTGCAGTAAGTCGTGAGAAACTTCTGGGTGCTGGCGAAATCTGGCGCTGCGAGGGCGCACACCGCGGACAACGCGACTGAGGCGAGAAAACGCATGTCGACGCCTCCACTATATACCTGTTACGGTTCCTTCACAAACCGGTACCCGACCCCGCGCACGGTCAATAGATGCCTGGGTTTGGCGGGATCGTCTTCGATGTACTTGCGCAGGCGGACGATGAAGTTATCGATGGCGCGGGTGTCCGTATCTTCGTGCAGGCCCCAGACTTCTTCAAGCAGCACTTTTCGCGATACCGGCGCGCCGTCGTGCTGGATCAGGTAACGCAGGACATTGGCCTCCATCACCGTCAACGGATACGCCTCAGCGCCCACCCGCAGCTCCAGCCGATCGAGATCCACCGACTTATTCCCGAAGACGAACGCGGGCGGTTTGCGAAGCCACTCGCGGCGGCGCAGCAGGCTGCCGATGCGGGCGATGAGAATGGCGAGTTCGAAGGGCTTCGGCAAATAGTCGTCGCAACCGGCGGCGAACCCGTTCAGCACGTCGTCGGCGTGGCCCCGCGCCGTGAGGATCAGCACCGGGACAAAGAGCCCCGCCGTGCGGAGTTCGCGCAGCACGGTAAAGCCGTCCTTGCCCGGCAGCATGACGTCGAGCACCACAACATCGTAATGGCTTCGTTTCGTCAGCAGCGCGTCGAGCGCCGCCTCGCCGTTGTCGACGACGTCCACCGAGTAGCCTTCGGCTTCGAGGTTGAAGCGCAACCCTTCGGCCAGGGCCCGTTCGTCTTCCACCACGAGAATCTTGCTCATGTCTTGAGAGGGAGTTGCAGAATGAACGTACTGCCAGAGCCGGGACCCGCGCTTTCCGCCCACGCTTTGCCGCCGTGACGCTGCGCGACGCTACGGACGATAAACAGCCCCAGGCCGGTCCCTTTCACCTTAGCAGCCAGCGCGCCGGGGACCCGATAGAACCGCTTGAAAATTTGCTTCAGCTCGGTCTTCGGAATGCCCGGCCCCTCATCGCGGACGCGGAGCTGGACGTATTTGCCCTCGACGAGCCGCGTTTCGATCTCCACCTGGGCCGGCTTGTTCGAATACTTAATGGCGTTATCGAGCAGGTTCGAAACCGCGGCGCGGACATCGTCGGCGTCGGCGCGCATGGGCACCGGCTGCGCGGGAGCGAAGGAGAGCTGAATGGCCGGCTCCGGATGAATCGTGCGGAGCCGGTCGAGGCACTCGTTGACGATGGCGTTGAGGTCGAAGGACGTGAGATTCAGCTTCCGGCTCGCGCCCATGCGGCCGGTGCGAAGCACTTGTTCAATGGTCGAATGCAGCCGGTCGTTTTCGGCCAGCATGATCCGGTAGAACTCCTGCCGCTTGGCCTCTTCGACGGGCCGGCTTTGCAGGGTCTCAAGATAAAGCCGGATGGAGGCGACCGGCGTCTTCAACTCGTGCGTAACGGCGTTGATGAACGCGTCATGCTGCTCGTTCCGCCGGATCTCGCGGACGAGAAAGATCGTATTCAGCACCACCCCGCCGATAATAATCGCCAGCAGGACCAGGCCGAGGAACAGCAGAATACCCGTGCGCCAGTTGAGCAGAACCCAGCCGACGTACAACAACACCGTGATGGAGACAAGGCCGGCGCCTAACGCGATAAAGAACGCGATGGTTTTCCGCCGGCCGGTCACGATCACACTACCAGACTACGCCGCTTTTTCGAGCGGCAGTTCTTCGTCGAGCCGAGCGACTTTCACTGCCTTCACAATGCCCAGCTTTTCGAGGAGCTTGATCTGCAGGAACGACGGGTCAAACTCGTACCACGCCAAGCCATGGCGGGCCGAGACGGGGTGGGCGTGGTGGTTATTGTGCCAGCCTTCGCCGAACGTCATCAACGCCACCCACCAGTTGTTGCGCGAATCGTCGCGCGTTGCAAAACGGCGGGCGCCCCACATATGGGTAGCCGAGTTCACGAGCCACGTCGCATGCAGGCCCACGGTGACGCGGACGAAGGTGCCCCACAGCAGAAACGGCCAACCGCCGACGGCGTAGAGCAACGCGGAAAGCACGACGAGCGGCAGCCAATGCCAGTTGTTCAGCCATACATAGAACGGGTCCTTGGCGAGATCCGGCGCGTACTTCGACATCCGCTTGGTATCGAAGTGATCGGCCGGGCCGACCAACATCCAACCCAGATGCGACCACCATGCGCCGTCGCGGGGGGAGTGCGGGTCGCCGGGCTGGTCGGACTTCTGATGGTGAATCCGGTGGGTGGCCACCCAGAAGATGGGTCCGCCCTCGAGCGTCAACGCGCCGCAGACGGCGAAGAAGTGCTCCATCCACAGCGGGGCTTTGTACGAGCGGTGGGTATGCAGCCGGTGGTAGCCCATGCTGATGCCCAGTCCGATGGTCATCCAGTACAGGAAGGCCGTTACGGCGAGGGCCGCCCAGGAGAAGTGAAACAGCGCGGCAACGGCGCCGGTATGAAGCACAATGAGGACGATAACTGTTGGCCAGTTCATACCTCAACGCTAGCAGCGCCGCACCGCAGCCTATGTATTAGTTGTGTAATAGCTTCCCGAGGATGCCGACGGCCTCTTCGCACGCAGCCCGGTCGACGTCGAAATGCGTGACGGCGCGCAGCCGGTGCGGTCCCATGGCGATCATCACGACGCCCTTCGCGAGTAGCCGGTCGGCCACCTCTGCGCCGGTCATGCCGGTGCCGGAGACGTCGAAGAAGACGATGTTGGTGCCGGCGTTGGGTTCCACCGCGATGCCGGGCAGTTGCGCCAGCGCCTCGGCGAGATAGGCCGCGTTGGCATGGTCTTCGCCCAAGCGGCCGCGCATCTCTTCAAGCGCGATCAGCCCGGCGGCGGCTAAGACGCCGGCTTGCCGCATGCCGCCGCCGAGCCGCTTGCGGAGCAGGCGCCCCTTGTCCATCTGCTGCTGCGTGCCGACGAGCATCGAACCCGCCGGAGCGCCGAGGCCCTTCGACAGGCAGAACATCACCGTATCGGCGTACTGCGCGATCTCCGTGGGGGCAACATTGAGGGCCGTGGCGGCGTGGAAGAAGCGGGCGCCGTCCATGTGCACGGGTAGGCCGCGGCTTTCGGCGCCGCGCTTGATCTCGGCGAGCTGATCGAGCGGGTAGACGGTGCCGCCGGCCACGTTATGCGTGTTCTCTACGGCGATCAAGCCGGTGGGCGCGGCATGGGGGCCGACGGGGCGGATCTCCTTCGCAATGGCGTCCCAGGTGAGGTGCCCCTTGGCGGTAGGGATGGCGCGGGCCAAGCACCCGGCGAACCAGGCGAGCATGGAGAGCTCATAGTTCAGGACGTGCGAGCGCGAATCGCAGATCACCTCCTGGCCATGCTGCGTGTGCACGGTCATGCCGATCGTGTTGCCCATGGTGCCCGTGGGGACGAATAGGCCGGCTTCTTTGCCCATCAACTCCGCGGCGCGGGCTTCGAGGCGGTTGACCGTGGGGTCTTCCTGATAAACGTCGTCGCCGACTTCGGCTTCGGCCATGGCCCGGCGCATGGCGGGGGTGGGTTTGGTGACAGTGTCACTGCGGAGATCGATCATAAGAATTCTTGGAGGACGTCGTTTGAAAGCAGCACGCCGCGCGGCGAGAGGCGGAGGCGGTCGCCGTCGCGTTCGAGCAGGCCGTCGGCGAGGAAGCGCTCGATGGGCGCGGCCCAGCGGGTCCATTCCGCGGGCTGCGGCAAGACTCCTTCGCTGAGGCGGAGGCCAACAAAAAAGCGCTCGCTGCCGGGGTCGGCGAGGGTGGCGGCTTGTCGGCTGGGGCCCTGCTCGACGTAGGCGAGAGCGGTTTCCGGGTTCTGCCAGCGCTGGCCGGCGGCGCTCGAATGGGCGTCGGCGCCAAAGCCGAGATACTCTTCGAGGCGCCAATATTTCAGATTGTGGAGCGAGGGCTGGCCGAAATTGGAGACCTCATACCGAGGCAGGCCCATGGCCGTAAGCCGCTCGACGGCCCGTTCGTACATGGTGGCGATGGCGTCGTCGTCCGGGATGTCCTGAGCGCCATACTTCGGGCCGTTGTTGAGGATCTCGAGGCCGAGGCGCGAATCCTCGTCCACCTCGAGCATATAGACCGAGGCGTGGGGCGGGGCGAGGCGCTCGATCCAGTCGAGCGACGTCTCCCAACTCGCCGGCGTTTGCGCGGCGAGCCCGGCGATGAGGTCGAGGTTGATATTGGGGATGCCCTCTTCGCGAAGCAGGGCGACATCGGCGGCGACAATCTCCGCCGTATGCTTCCGGCCGGTTTTGCGGAGCTCAATTTCGACGAACGACTGGACGCCCAGGCTGACGCGGTTGATGCCGGCGTCGCGCCAGGCGGCGACCTGCTCGCGGGTGAACGAGCCGGGCGCGGCTTCGAGAGTCGCTTCGGCCCAGGGGCGGCCGGGGATGCGGGCGAGGAGCTCGCGGAGATCGTCATTGGCGATCTGGCTGGGCGTGCCGCCGCCGAGGTAAACGGTCTCCGGCGTCCAGGGCCAGGCGGCCTGTTCCAACTCCTCCCGCAGCACCGCATGGTACCGGCCTTCGAGTTCGCGGGGGAACACCCCGGAAGCGAAGTTGCAGTACGTGCATTTTTGGGCGCAGAACGGAAAGGAGAGATAGACGCCGGGCATTTAAGAGAGGCTGACGGTCTCGCCGAGGTGCTCACTGACGTGGGCCGCAATCAGTTCGGCGAGCGACTGGCCGGAGTCGGCCAGGACGAAGGCGTTCCGCGCGTCCACCCAGTCGAGCTTGAAGCTGCGGGAGTGGGCGGAGACCCACACCTGGCGAACCGGGGTCTGCGGGCTGACGACGAACTTGGCGCGCGGCTCGTCAAACTCGATGGTCAACGTGCCATTATTGAAGTCGGCCTCGAAGTCGTGTTCGTCCGAGGCGGTGGCCAGCGCTTTGAACAGCGTTGTCATCGCATCTTCACATTTTAGCCGAAAGTCTTGTTCGTCGAGCATGAATCTTCACGGTAACAGAAAGCATCATTTGATAGGCTGATCTTTTAGAGGATGACAACGACCTGTATCCGGCACACTGAGCTGCCGAACACTTCCCGGCTGTTCGCCGATCTGGTCTATCATTTCGACCGGGTGTCGTCCTTTTACGCCCATGCTCCGTATGATCCGGAGTCGTTTGCGGCGGCCGCGAAGCAGATTGAGTATCCGGCGGAGCGCCGGGCCGCCATGGTGGCCGCGCTTGCGGAGCAGAACCCGGGGAATCCGTCGCTTGCGGTTCTGGCGCAGGAAGGCACGGTCGCCGTCGTGACGGGCCAGCAGGTGGGCCTGTTTTCGGGTCCGTGTTACTCCATTTTCAAGGCTCTATCGGCCATCCGGCTGGCTGAAAAGTTGACGGCGGAAGGGATTCCGGCGGTGCCCGTGTTCTGGCTGGCGACCGAAGATCATGATCTGGTGGAGATCAACCAGGCCTGGGTGTTCAACGCGGCGCATGAGGTGGTGGGGCTGCAGACCGCGGCCGTGAATCCGTTGGGTGGCCCGGTGGGGCCGATCCCGGTGGGCGTGGCGCCGCTCGACGAGTTGGCAGCCGCCTTGGCCGGCCTGCCGTTTGCCGACGACGTGATGGCGATGGTGCGGGAGTGTTATGCGCCCGGGGCGACCTTCGGCGGCGCGTTCCGCGCGTTGGCGCAGAAGCTGCTGGCCAAGTGGCCGATCCTGTTCTTGGATCCTCTGGCTCCGGCGGTGCGGGCGATCGGCAGCAGCTTCATTTTGAAAGCAGTTGCCGAGGCGCCAGAGTTGAACGCGGCGTTGCTGCAACGTAATCAGGAGTTGGCCGCGGCCGGCTACCACGCGCAGGTTCACGTCGAAGCCGGTGGTTCGCTGCTATTTTCTCTCGAAGGCGGCAAGCGCACGCCATGGGCGGGAGAGCCCGTTCGTACGGCCGACCTTTCGCCGAATGCACTGCTGCGGCCCGTACTGCAGGATTACCTGCTGCCCACCGTCGCCTACTTCGGCGGACCGGCGGAGTTGGCCTACTTTGCCCAGTCCGAAGTGCTCTACAGGAAGCTGCTCGGGCGGATGCCGGTGATGCTCCACCGCGCCGGGTTCACGCTGCTCGACGACCGGACGGCAAAGATCCTTCACCACTACGGCCTGAGCGTGGTGGACACGCTGATTCACGAAACCGGCCTGCGCGAACGGTTAGCCGCGAAGTTGATTCCGGCGGGGATCACGGAGAAGGTTGCCGCGCTGCGGACGCACTTGGGGACGGAAGTCGAAGCCCTGTACGCCGAAGTCCGCGCGTTGGATCCGACGCTTGAGAAAGTGCTTGCCAAGAGCAGCGCCAAAATGATCTATCAGCTCGGCAAGATGGAGCGCAAGACCGCCCGCCAGGCGCTGCGCCGCGACGAGCAGGCCCAACGGCAGACCGAGTATCTGCACCATAGCCTGTATCCGCACCGCCACATGCAGGAGCGGTTCTACAGCATTCTGCCCTTCCTCGCGCAGCACGGCCCCGACCTGATCGAAAGGATCTACGAGCACGTCGAAGTGGACTGCCCGGATCATCAGGTGCTTCCGATACACTAGCGCCATGCGCTTGAACCCCGTGAAGCAGGCCTTGCTGGCTGGCAAGACCGTGTTGGGCACTTCCTATGGACAGCTCCGCGATCCGGAGATTGCCCGAATCTTGAAAGCAGCCGGATTTGATTATGCCTATCTCGATGGCGAGCACGGCTGCTTCGGCATTGAGACGCAGCAGGATATCTGCCGCGTGGCCGGCCTGTGCGGCCTCACGATCTTTGCCCGCGTCGCGGACATGCAGTACGACCTGATTGCGCGGTCGCTCGATTGCGGCGCGGACGGGATTATCTTTCCGCGTGTCGAATCGCCGGAGCTGCTCGCGCAAGCCGTGAGTTGGTGCAAGTTCCCGCCGGTGGGCATTCGCGGCTTCGGGCTGACGACGATGCAGGCCGACTACGAGGCCGTCACCATTCCGCAGATGATGACGCACCGGAACGAGAACGGCATGGTGATTCTGCAGATTGAAACGCAGCGCGCGTTTGAGGCGCGTGAGGAGTTGCTCTCCGTGCCGGGCATCGACGTCGTGATGGTGGGTCCGGTGGACCTTTCGATTTCGCTCGGCGTGCCGGGGCAGTTCGACGATCCGAAGATGGAAGCGACGCTCGACGCCATTCGCGAAACCTGCGACGCCAAGGGCATCGCACCGGGCATCCAGGCGCGGAACCTGGCGCTATCGTCGAAATGGCGTGATCGCGGCTACCGGTTCCTGGGAACGGCTTCCGAATGGGCCATGATGCTCGAGAAGGGCAAGGAGATCGTAGGAGCGCTACGAAACTGAGCAATGGTGCCGAAGGTGGGAGTCGAACCCACATGGGGAGTGAACCCCGGCAGATTTTGAGTCTGCTGTGTATACCAGTTCCACCACTTCGGCACTGACCCTGTCAGTATAACAGCAGATGGGTGTTCCGTTCGATAGTCAAGATGTAGTGAATCGCCTGGCCGCGCTCGCGCAGCCCCGGCTCTTTGAATTGCTCCGGCTCAGTTCGGCCCGGCACGTCTACGATCCGATGCCCGGACTGCCCGGGGCCAAGTATATGGCCGAGGAAGGCGAGGTGATTCTGAACGGTTCGAAACGCGCCGTGCAGCCGTACCAGAGCATCGAACGATTCCTGAGCCAGGAGAAAGCGATCTCGTTTCTGATTGAGCCCGGGCTGCTGCCCATCGTCAAAGCGATCGCGCTCGACGTGCGCGGCCGCAAAGTGCTCGTCACAAGAAAACCGGCGCCGCGGGAGAGTGACCGGGGCGCCGTGGGGTACCTGCCGGGCTTCGGCGTCCGGTTGCTGCTCGCCACCGGACCCGAAACCACGTTGACTTGGGAATGCCTCTACGGCGTCCTATAGCTCGGTGAGGTGCTCCACCTTGCCGGTGGAGTCGCCGATCTTCTCGGGCTGCACGCCGACGTTGTCGAGCATGGTGAGGAACAGGTTGGTCATGGGCGTGCCCTTCTTGAAGCGCACATGGCGGCCGCCGTGGATCTTGCCGCCGCCGCCGCCGGCGAGGATCGTCGGCAGGTTGAGATGCTCGTGCTTATTGCCGTCGCTGATGCTGCTGCCGTAGACGACCATCGAGTTATCGAGCAGCGTGCCGTCACCGTCCTTGGCGCCCTTGAGCTTGCCGATGAACTGGCTGAACATCTCGACATGGTGCTGGTCGATCTTTTGCAGACGGTCGATCTTGGCGGGGTCGTTGAAGTGGTGGGAGAGGCCGTGGTGGGCGTCCGGCACGCCGATGTTCCGGTAGGTGCGGTTGCCGCCCTCGCGCCCGATCATGAAGGTCACCACGCGGGTGAGGTCGGCCTGGAAGGCGACGGTGACCAGGTCGAACATCAACTGGATGTGCTCTTCAAATGTGGGCGGGATGCCGGCGGGACGGTCGAGCGCCGGAATGGCAGCGGCCCGTTCGTTGGGCTCTTCGCTCTTCTGAATCTTCTTCTCGATCTCGCGGACGGCTTCCATGTACTCGCCGAGCTTGCGCTTGTCGGAAGCGCCGAGCTGCATGCCAAGGCGGGCGGCGTCTTCGCGAACAAAATCGAGAATGCTGCGGTCCTGCTTGGCTTGCGCGGCGCGGGCGGCGGGGTCGGTGGAGTCGCCGTCGCCGAACAGGCGCTCAAACAGGGCGCGGGGGTTGATCTCCGGCGGCATGGGCGTTGAAGGCGAACGCCAGGAGACCGTGTTGCTGTAGGCGCAGCTGTAGCCGCTGTCGCAGCCGCCGACGAGGCGGGAATCCTCGAGGCCGATTTCGAGCGAAGGCAGCACGGTGCGGCCGCCGATCTCCTTGGCCGCCACTTGATCCACCGACACGCCGGCCTGAATATCAGCGCCCTGCGTCTTCTTCGGGTGGACGCCGGTGAGCCACGTGGCGCCCGCGCGGGCGTGGTCGCCGGCGCCGTCGCCGAGGGCTTGGCCGTTGTAGTGATCGAGACCGGAGAGAACGAGCAGATCCTTACGATAGGGCGCGAGCGACTGCAACGTCTTAGTGAACTCGAACGCCTTGCCTTCCGCCGTAGGCGTCCAATGGTTCATGATGATGCCGTTCGGCACATAGCAGAACGCCATGCGGACGGCCGGCGCGGCGGCGGTCCGCGCCGCATGGCTTAGGGCCGGAACCATGGCATCGAACAGCGGCAGGCCGAGGGCGGTGCCGAAGCCGCGCAGCAGCGTGCGGCGGTCAAGAGACTTCTTCGTAATGATCATCGTTCCGGGCTCCTTCTCATTTGAAATGGTACGCTGTTCACGATCGCGCTGACGAGGGCGGAGAAGTGATAGTCGTTCTTGGCGGCGTCGCGGCGGATCTGGCGAATGGCCGGCATATCGTAGTGTTCCAAGCCCCGGCCGAGGGCATAGGTCAAAAGTTTTTCGGTAAGGCAGTCGACGAACTCTTCCTGGCGCTCCGAAAGAATGCGCTTCAGGTCGCCGGGTCCGTCCAGCATCACGCCGCCCGGCAATGCGCCGGAGGCGTCGATCTTCACGCCCGCCTCTTCGGCGCGGAACTTGCCCGTGGCGTCGTAGTTTTCAAGAGCAAAGCCGAGCGGGTCCAGACGGTCGTGGCACGAGGCACAGGCGGCCTTGGCGCGGTGGGCCTGCAGCGCGGCGCGGAGGTCTTTGGCGGAGCCGTTGGCGCTATCGGCGAGGTCGGGAATATCGGGCGGCGGCGGAGGAGGTGGCGCGCCGACGATGTTCTCAAGGATCCATTTGCCGCGCAGCACGGGAGAGGTGCGCGTGGGGTAGGAGGTGACCGTCAAAATGCTGCCGTGGGAGAGCAGGCCGCCGCGCTCGGGGTTCGTCAGCGTCACCCGGCGGAAGTAGTTGCCGCGCACGCCGGAGATGCCGTAGTGGCGCGCCAAACGCTCGTTCAGGAAGGTGTAGTCGGCGTTGAGGAAGTCGATGATGCGGCGATCTTCCTTGACGATATAGGCGAAAAACTGCTCCGTCTCCTTCTGGAGGGCGGAGCGGAGGGAATCGTCGAATTGCGGATACTTGTCCGGGTCAGGGCGCCAGGAGGGGACGTTCCGCAGGTGCAGCCACTGACCGGCGAAGTTGTCGACGAGCGCCTTGGCCTTGGGGTCGGCGAGCATGCGCTTCACTTGGGCGGCCAACACCGGCCGCAGCTTCTTCTGTTCGCTTAAGCGAAGCAGCTCTTCGTCGGGGATGGAGCTCCAGAGGAAGAACGAAAGGCGGGAGGCGAGCTCGAGATCGGTGACCTTATGGAGCGGAGTGGCGCCGTTGGCTTCCATGCGGAACAGGAAGTTGGGCGAGACCAGAATGCCGCGGAGGGCCATCTCCAGGCCGGCGTCGAACGATCCCGCCGAGGCGTACAGGCGCTGCAGCGGGGCGAGGTCGGCGGGAGTTACCGGCCGGCGGTAGGCCTGGCGGGCGAGCGTGGCGATAATCTGGTTGGCGCAGGCGGCGGTCTTTTCGGCGCACTGCAGAATGCGGCGGCGGCTGGGCGTATCGCCGGGGCCGGTGGGGCTGAAGGGGCCGCCGATCAGGACGTATTCGAGCTGGGTGGGGGTGGGAGGCGGCGGACCGAAACGGCCGACGCTGGCGCCGGCGGTGGTCTCCGTCTTGGCCGACTCGGTCAGGAATCCGGCGCCGATGGAGTGCAGGCCAGCCTTGAGCGGGACGCGCACTTCGAAGTTCCGGGTGGCCTGAGACTCTTCGGCGTTGCTATAGACGGTGTCGATGAGCTTCACGCGCGCGCGATCCACGCGGACATCCAACTTCGCGGGGGGAAGCGTCGGGTCGGGGTTGCCGCGGACACGGACCGTGATGGCGTATTCGGCGTCGGCCGGGAAGTAGTGCTTGATCGTCATCCCGCTGCGGAGCGACAAGGGCAACTCTTCGCCGGAGTCGGACGCGCCGGGGCGGGTAAAGGTGTACTTCTCGACCAACGGGCTTAGTTTGGTGGTGCCGAGGGCTTGGCGAACGACGCGGCGGGCCGTCGTCATGTACTTCTCCATCAGAAGCGGGGACACGGTGAGAACGGAACCGATGTTGTCGAAGCCATAGCCGGAGTCGTCGGCCGGGAGGCTGGCGGAGTGGTCGAGGTCCAGGGCGAGCAGGTCGCGGACGGCATTGGCGTACTCGGCGCGATTCAACCGGTGGACGGTGGGGGCTCCGGGATTGGGAAACTTGCGGATGTTATCGTCGAGCCGGGTTTCGAGCCACGTCGCCATGGCGGCGTTCGCTTCCGGCTTCGGCCGCGGCAAACCCTTGGGCGGCATCTCCCCCGTCTTTAACTTGCGCAACACTTTCTCGAGCTTTCCGGCGTGCGCGGCGAGGTCGTTGGTGCTCACGCCATCCAGGGAAAAGCCGGCCGTCTTGCTTTGGTCGTTATGACAGCCTTGGCAATACCGGCTAAGCGACGTTTGCACGGTCGCGGCGTCTTGCGCAAAGACGGCGGAAGCGGCGATGAAGAGCGAAAAAGAGAGACGCAGCATCACTAATTGTGGGTAGGGCTTTCGCCAGTGTCACAGAAAGAATATCATTTCTTCATGTACCAGCCAAAGCGGTTATGCCTATACCTTCTATTACCCATATCGATGTTAGGCGCCGACACTCGACTCGCAGACTCTCGACTTTTTGATGCGGTGCAAAGCGGCGATCAGCGGACGGTGCTGGGTTTGGTGAAGGCCGGGGTGAACGTCAATACGCCGCGGCCGGATGGATCCACCGCGCTGGGCTGGGCGGTGAGCCGGGACAACGTCGAGATTGTGACCGCGCTGCTGCAGGCGGGCGCCAACCCGAACGTGGCCGATGAGAACGGCGAAACGCCATTGACCCTGGCTTGTACGCAGGGCAACCTGGCGATTGCGCGTCTGCTGTTGGACGCCAAAGCCAAGCTCGACGTCACCCGCTGGAATGGCGAGACGCCGCTGCTGGGGGCCGTGCAGTCGGGCAATAGCGATCTGGTCAAGCTGCTGATTGAGCGCGGCGCCGGGGTGAACACAACCGAAAGCCGCATGGAGCAGACGCCGTTGATGTGGGCCGCCGCCGCGGGCCGGGCCGATATCGCGGCGCAGTTGCTGGCCAAGGGAGCCGATGTGAACGCCAAGTCCAAAAGTGGCTTCACGCCGCTGCTGTTCGCGGCGCAGAAAGGCGACCTGGCCACCGTGAAACTCCTGGTGACCGCCAAGGCCGACCCGCTGACGAAGTCGAAAGAAGGCGCGGCCCCGTTCGCGCTGGCGCTGGCCCGGGGCCACGAGGCGGCGGCGCGGTATCTGCTTGATTTCGGGGCGGAGGTGAATCTGGTGGATGCATCCGGCAGCACGCCGCTGCATACGGCGGTGCGGCTGGGCAAGATTGACCTGGTGAAAGACCTGGTGGCGCGCGGCGCCGACTTGAAGGCGAAGACCACCCGCTCCGGCGTGCAGCGTGGCCCTTTCCGCAGCTTCGGGCTGACCCCGTTCCTCACGGCGGTGGAGGCTGGCGACGTAGCGATGATGCGGGAGTTGGTAAAGCTGGGCGCGGACCCGAAGGCTAAGACGTCGGACGGCGCGGGCGGCGTCCTGCTAGCCGCGCAGAGCCGGAAGCTGGACGCGGTGAAGCTGATGGTGGAGCTGGGCGGCGATGTAAACGAAGAGCGCCCCGGCGGCGGCACGGCGCTGCATACCGCGACGCGTTTCGGCGATAACGTCATGATTCAGTTCCTGGTGGACAACGGCGGCGACCTGACCAAGAAGGACCGTTTCGGCCGTGATGTGCTCGGCGAAGCCGAGTTCGAAGCGCCGAAACCGACCATTGAGTTCGTTCGAAAGCTGGTGCAGAAGCAGCAGTGATAAACTGCGGGCATATGGAAAGACGGAAACTTTTGGGATGCGCGCTCGGCTTGGGCGCGGTGGCATTTGCGAAGAACAAGCGGTTCAATTTGCCGGCCCCGGACCCGGCGAGTTCCGCGGCCAACGGCGCCAAGGTGATCCCGCAGCCGGCAGGCGCCAAGTTGACGCTCCCGGTGGGTTTTGTCGCCGAGGAGTTTGCGGGCGGGTTCCAGAAGCCTCGGATTATGTTGGAGTTGCCAGGCGGCGCGGTGCTGGTCACCGAGAGCCTGCCCAAAGGCAGCGTAGTCGCCGTGGGACCGGGCAAGGCGCGGAAGACGCTCATCGCGGGGCTGGACCGGCCGTTCGGCATGACGCTGTGGAAGGACTATCTCTACGTCGCCGAAGCCGAGTCCGTGAAGCGGTACAAGCTGGATACAAAGGCCGTCACGGTGGGTACGGGCGAAGAGGTTGTGTCGCTCAAAGGTTATGGAAAGGGCCACTGGTCGCGCGGCATCGCGTTTGACCCGAAGGGCGACAAGTTCTATCTCTCGGTGGGTTCGAGCAGCAACATCGACGCGGGCGATCCGGCCGACCGGGCCGCCATCCATGTCTACAACGCCGACGGCTCCGGCAAGCAGATATTCGCCACCGGCCTGCGCAACGCCGTGAACATCCGCATCAATCCGCAGAGCGGCAAGCCGTGGGTGACCGTGCAGGAGCGCGATGGTCTGGGCGACGAGTTGGTGCCCGACTTCTTTACGTCGGTGAAGAAAGGCGCGTTCTACGGTTGGCCCTACGCCTACATCGGCAGCAACGAGGAGCCGCGGCACAAGGGGGCGAACCCGGACGCGGTGAAGAAGGCCGTGGAGCCGGACATGCTGCTGAACGCCCACGCCTCGGCCATGGATTTTGCCTTCTATACGGCCAAACAGTTCCCGGCCAAGTTCCACAACGGGGCGTTTATCGCTTCGCGGGGCTCGTCGAACCGCGCCAAGCGGATCGGCTATTCCATTCTGTTTGTGCCGTTTACCAATGGCAAGCCGAGTGGACCGCCGGAGGACTTTCTCACGGGGGTCATGCTCGGCGAGGACAAGAAAGAGGTGTGGGGACGCCCAGTGGGATTGCTGCAACTGGCCGATGGCAGCCTGCTGCTGAGTGAGGACGGGAATAACAAGATCTGGCGGATCTCGTTTAAAGGTTAGTGAAATAAGAAAGGCCCCCGAAACCGGGGGCCTTCACTTCGTTAGAGCTGAGGTTAGATGGGGCGTTCTTCGGGAGGGAGCGTGAACGATTCAATCGGCTCCGTCTCGATTTCGGGACCGGATCCGGGGATTCGTCCCGTCTCTTCGCTCTTCTTTTGCAACCGCTTAGCCGCTTTTTCCTGCGACTTCTCCATGCGCGCGAACTCTTTCTGCCGTTTCTTGAATGTTGTGTGTGCTCTAGCCATGCAGCCTCCAGTTCGTACTGCGCCGGATAATCCGTAGCCATACTCTCCAAGACGGACCAAGAGGGAGAGGAGACGCCGGTTCCGCCGGCGTGCAATGACCCCTTAGTAGTTGGGAGGGGCCGATTCGACAGTCAAACCTGAACCCATTGTAGCAGGTCAATCCTTCTCGAAATCGATTTTGGAATCCGCGCCAAACTTTCGGTAGTTCCGGAAGTTGATCTCGTTCCGGCTGCAGTTGTTGGAGCCGCGCTGACACATCAGGTTCTCGCTATGCACCGGCAGCAGGAACAATTTGGTATCGATCCGCACGAAATCGTACTCCAGCACCACTTCCACCTTGTCGAAGGGGAAGTCGCCGGGGAAGCTCAGGCTCTGCTGTTCAATCCGCATGACGCGGTTCGTGTCCTGGTCGATCCAGATGGTTCCCTTGTATCCCGGACGGTACATTTTCCCCTCGTCGCGAGAGTGAACCTGCCAATGGGAGAGCGGTTGCTTCACCGCGTAGTTGTAGACGAGGGTCGTGCGGCCCGAAATGCGGTCCGTGCCGCGCTTGGTGAACGTGGCGCCGGACATGGGCGAGAGAATGTCGCGCTGCGTGGTCACGAACTCGCCCGTGGACCAGGTGCCGGACTTCTCGGCGGGGTCCTTCGAGGGGCGGCCGTTGATCTTGATGTTCCGGTACTCTTCCTGGCCGTTAACGCAGATCACGTCCGCGGTAACGTTGTCGATGGCGGTCCACTGCGGCGGGTTCGTGCCGCTGTAGTAGCGCATCGTGTGCTGCTGCACCAAGAAGTTCGGCAGGGTATCGGTAAAGTTTTCGGCCTCTTCCCGGGCTGCGGCGATGACCGGATCCAGGGGCGCCGGTGGCCGCAGCAGGGGCTCGGTCGCCGCGACCGGGGCATCGGCGTCGGAGGCGGGTTCCCCCGGGGCCGGCTTCTCGGGCCGTGGCGGCGCGTTCTTAATCCTGTCCGGTACCCCGCGGCGAAGGCGGGGGCGATCTTCGAGAGGCTCGCCGCCTATTTTCGGGGTGCCGACGGAGGGCGCGGTGGAGGCGACGCTCTCTTCTTCTTCCCCGTCCGCCGCGGGAACCTTGGCCGCGGCCGCCGAGCGCTCCTCGGCGGTTCCAGCGCGCACCAGGCTCACCTTGATGGCGGTCTCTTCGTCGTCCGGACTCACTTCCACCCGCAACACATCGCCGGGCTTGAGGAGCGAATCCCTCATCGGGTCGCCGGACGCATCGCGGAACTGAGTTTTGGCGATGAGCCGGTACTTGAGAATACCCTTGCCGGACGACTCAAGCACCAGTTCCTTCTCGCCAAGCTGCCGGAGCGTACCTTCCGTGCCAGTGAGCTTCGGGCCACGCTTGGGCAACTTGATTTGCGGTATCGGCAAGCCAGTCCCTTGACCCTGCGGATACTGTCCGCCGGGATACTGCCCGGGTGGATACTGCCCCGGCGGATACTGGCCGGGCGGATATTGCCCCGGAGGATACTGTCCCGGCAACTGCGCAAATAGAATCGCCGAGGCGGACAATCCGGTCAGACAACGACGCCACATAAGAAGACCTCAACTTACTTAGACTACATTTCGCTCAGCGCCGCAATCACCGCTCCGCGCGAAGTGGAATTCAGAGGCTCGGCCGCGAGGCGTACTTCGCTGATCGGCACCGGGAAATCGTTCTGACGCAGGGCCTGCTCAAAGCGTTCCCGGAATCCGCCGGCGAGAACGCTGCCACCACTCAGGACCAGCGGGATGGGTCGACCCAGGCGGGGCAGGCTCTTCGCCTGCTGGAAGACATCGCGCATCGCCTGCACGACGCTCTGGATGACGTCGTCGTAGTAGACACTCAGCACCTGGTGGGCTTTGTCCGGACTGATGGCGTTGAAGAAGAAGCCATCCTCCTTAATCATCCGGATGCGGTTGATCATCTCGCCGGTCACCGCGGCGGCGTTTGAATCAATAAAGTCGCCGCCCTTCGGCACGCTGAATTGAATCACCGGCACCGCGAGATACGACATGCAGACATTGCACAGGCCGCCGCCGAAGCTGATGCCGATGCCCGTGTAGTTCGAAGATTCGAGCTCACTGTAGATCACGGCGAGGCCCTCGTTGATGGGCTTGGCGTCGTAACCAAGTTCGCCCAGGATCTGGCGCAGCGTCGCTTCGTGATACGTCAAGCTGTCATGGGCGCCGAGCGGCGGCGCCGGCACGCTGAAGAAGAGCTTTTGCCGCGCGTGGGCGGCCGGGCCGAGCAGCGACAGGAGAAGATTCTGCATCATCGGCATGCTTTCCGGTTCGCCCGGATTCAGGAACCCCTTGGTCATCGGCCGCCGCAGTTCGGCGCCTATCAAGTCCGCAAAGCGCTCACTCTCGTTGCCGTGCACGATGATCTCGTTGCCCCGTACCGTATGCGGCACACTCTCTTTGCGAAGGACGCCTTCAGTAAGGCGGGAGTTGGGCAAGGTGACAAAAGAGTTCAACTGGCTGCTGAAACGGTAACCGTTATCTGCCGGCCACGCTGCCACAATGCGGCTGGTACCGACGTCCAAACCTACGGGGGTCGAACCGTCGGAGTAAGAGTAATTCATCAGTTTCCCTCCAGGGAAAAATCGGGTTGCTTGACTAAGTTATACAACCGGCGGTAGCGCAGCACTAGGCCGCGCCGCCACGCCTGCAGGTTTGTTTTGTTGGCCACGGCGGCGCTTTGCAGTTGCAGGTCGGCCGCGTCGAGCCCGCGCCACAGGCGCTCTCCGGTGGCATCGCGAAAGGATGTGTCGTAGTTGAAGCCGAACAGCGTGATGGCGGGAGGCGGCAATTGATAGTTGTCCGGCAGGCCGATCTGTTCAAACGGAAAGTTAGCGGCCCAGTCGGTATGGTAGCCGATGCCCATGTTATCGGGGTTGACGGAGACCTGGGCATGCGTCACGCAGTTCCGGGCGGCAATCTGATAGCGAGAGCGTAACAGCTCCGTCAGCAGGCGGCCGGAGTGGATCTGCGGCGCGGTGACGGGGGTTTGCCCGGTTTCGTCTCGCGAGGGGCCTTCGAACGAGACGCCCAGGAAACTCGAGTTCAGGTTCAAGTAGAAGTGCTGCTCGTCGGCCCACACGGAGTTTCCCCCGCCACACCCGGCCAAACCGGTCAATCACGAAGTGGTACGCCCGAATCTGCCGCACGTATTGCAGCACCCCGGCGCCGATACGGCGCAGTGCCCGATTCTGGGTCTCGTCAAAGGGCAGTGCGTGGCTCTCGGTCGTGTGGAACACGATGCCGTAGGGCGTCGAGCGCTGCTCGGTCTCTTCGGTCGTGGTCCGATAACGGACAAAGGCGACGGGATCCTGCCGCGGTAACTGGTAACGCTTCTCGATCCGCAGTCCGTTGCTGTAGAGCTCCTGCGAATCGGTGGACTCCACCTGCCAGACCTTGGCCGGTTGGCCGTCCGGACCAATGGCCTTGCGTTGGATAGCGGTGCGCTTCAGCCCAGCGCCGTCCGAGACAATCGGGATGGGGAGCAGTCCGAGAGCGAGGAGCAAAGCCGAAAAATGGCGAACCTGGGCGCTGCGCAACACCCGGCGGACCGGATGACCGGATAAGAAAGCGGCGCTCCGGCGCAGGAAGCGCAGGCGCGCAACCGGCTGGTCGATCTGGCCGGCCCTCCAACTAACGACTGCCGCGGAGAGACGCCGCGGAGGCCGCCATCGGGATTCTTCGAGTTCTGTCATCGGCGCAGCAATATCCGCTCTCTTGTCAACTACATCGGAAGGGTGCCAGCGAACTCTTATAGTAAGCAACACAACTCAGGTTGACAACCCAAGTTTACTAGGGGCTTACACTTACATGGCAATCGAGTTGCAGGCCATCACGACTTCTTAATCTTCCGGGCACGCCAAAAGGAAGCCAAGCCGAGCGCAAACATCGGCACAATGAACAGGACCTCGAGGATGATCCGGCCGAACTGGTCGGGTTCTCCCGAGAAGCCCATCGCTTCCCGGTAGAGACGGGGGGTGGCGATGACAGCGATGCAGATGAACAGGAACCCAATGATCTCGTTCCAGAGAATGCGGAGCGGCCGCAGAACGCCCGGCAGGACGTGCGCTACGAATTTTCGACCGATGGCGATCATGTTCCATCCCCATTATAAGGCTGTAGAAAACCGGCCGGTGCGCCGATAGGAGAAGAGAGTGCTATTCTGGGGGTGCCCAGAAGTGTCATGTGAGAGGGCCATTCCTTTGGACGACCGACTGAAAGAGCTCATGCAGGATTTGGGAAACGCGATCAACGAATCCCTGTCCGACTCCGACCGCATCGCGGAAGCGATTGGCGAGATCAAGAAGTCTGGCTACGACGTGTTCCTTGTGCTCGAAGCGACCATCGGCTTCAACAAGCGGGACGAGTCTTCGCCCGACATCGACGACGAAGAGTATGTTGATGCCGAAGAGGAAGAGTCGACGCCGCGGAAACGCTCCGGCCCGTTCGGCAAAGTGAAGTGGACTTCGCAGGACCAGAAGTTTCTGAAGGCCCTCAAGATCTCCACCGACGAAAACGGCGAATAGTCAGCGATCCAGCAGCTCGTGATAGGCGGTCCACGTCTGGTCCACCGCGCGATCCCATGTGAACTGCGCGGCATGGGTGAATCCTCGCTGGGCCATCGTTCCGCGCAGGGCGGGCTGTTCGATCAACGTCTGCAGGGTAAAGCGCAGCTCCTCGACGTTTTCCGGGTCCACGTGGAACGCCGCCTCCGCCGTTACCTCCGGCAGCGCGGATCGATTGGAAGTTACTACTGGTACCCCCCAGGCCATCGCCTCAATAGCGGGGATCCCGAAGCCCTCATCGAGCGAGGGGAAGGCAAAGATTGAGGCGCGGCTATAGAGCGCTTCCAGCCGTTCCGCCGAGACATAGCCCAGCACTTGAATATCCGCGCGCCGCGGACTGGCAGCAATCTGCGCCAGAATTTCCTCCGCCCCAAAACCGGTAGCCGCGCCAGCCAGCACCAACCGCCAGCCAGCCGGAAGCCCCTCGAAGGCTTGAATCAACCGGCCGGTGTTCTTCCGTTTCTGAATGGCGCCCACGGAAAGGATGAACGGCTGCCGCTTGGTCAGTTCCCGCAGCCGCTTCTCGCCGGGATGGAACACCCCGTGATGCACCACGCGAATTCGGCTCCGCTCCACGCCCAGCAAGCCCGTAATCTGGGAGGCGGTGAATGAACTCACGGCCAGGATCAGGTCGGAACGATTGGCCGCGTCCTTCGCCTGCGCCGTGAAGCGAGTGCGAAACTCGGCGGTGGAGTAGTCGGAGGTCATCACGAACAGATCGTGAAAGGTGGTCACCAGGCGGTGGTGGCTTTTGAGATGCGGCAGCCGTTGGTTCAACCCATGGAAGATCTGCGCCGCGGGAGCCCAGGTGTCGAACAGGGGCCGCCGGGCCGCGCCCCGGGGCAGAAAGGCTTCGAGCGAGCGAAAGAGGCGATGCGGCCGGTAGCAGAAATAGTACTTCGCGTTGGGATGGCGCCGGGGCAAGCCCCACAGGATCTCGCGGGAATACACGGCCACTCCGGTCGGCTGCGAGCCCACACTGTAGGTGGCGTCCAGAGCAATTCGCACGAGCCGGGCCTAAAGCGCACCTGGAAGGTTCAGCAGACTCGATAGCGCTAAAGCCACCCCGGCGACCCGCAGCACGTTGCGCACCAAGGGCGTATCCGGAACCGCCGCGGGCGCCGAGCCGCGCATGGGAATCGGCATGCCGCGGCTTTGGAAACGGTCAGCCAGGCTGGTGATCTTCTCCGCGCAAGCGGCCGGACGCAGGATCAGTTGCAGGCCCAGAAACAGAAAGGCCGCCGCGAGCAACAAGCTCTGCACGGTCGAAACCAATTCTGCCAGGGAATCCATACTCCTATCCTAGCGCGGGTGCCAACTCCTGGCCGCGGTTCATCGCCAGGTGGGCCTCGGCGCGCTGTAACATTACGTCGAGATTGGTGGAGGCGGTTGGAATCAGGGTCGATTGGCCGGAGAGATAGCTGAGCGCCGGCCGATGGCTGGGATGGGGAGCCAGGGAGCGGAGGTACCGGTGGATGCGGTCTTCCATCGATTCAAGCTCAGCCGGATCGTCGAAGCACAGCGCGCCAAACGTATCGCCCTGCAACCGCGCGACGACATCCGACTCACGGAAGACCGAGCGCAGCAGATCGCCCGTTTCGATCAGCGCTAGGTCGTGCGCCTGATGGCCGTAAGCGTCTTCGAGCATCGAGTAGCCGGTCAGCTCGATGAGAAACAGCGTTGCCGGGCGTTGCCAGCGGGCGGCTAATTGCAGTGATTGCTCACCTAACAAAACGAACCCATCGCGGGAGATCAGGCTGGTGAGCTCATCGAGCAGCGGCAGCTCCGCGCGGGCGACGATAGCTTGCTGCCTCTCCATGGCGGAGCGGAGGGTCCGCGCCAGCGGCAGACAGTCGAGATCCTCCTTCAGCAGGTAGGAGAAGGCGCCCTCCCGGACGGCGGCCAGGGCGGTGTACTCTTCGCGAGCGTTGCACAGGATAACGATGGGCGCCGTGCGGCTCATCGGATGCACGCGCAAAAAGGTATGGAGCGCTTGGCTATCCGTTAGGTCGAGGTTCAGCAGGATGATGTCGAAGGCCTCCTGCTCCAGGGCCGCCAGCGCTTCGGCGAGCGTTTCGGCGTGATAAAGCTCCATTTGCCAGGGGAGCAGCTTGCGATACTGCTGCTCTTCAAGCTCATCCAAGGCTTCCTGAACCAGACCGGCGTCCCAGGGATCGGATTCGACGAGAAGAACCCGGCTGCGGATACGGGCGGGGGAAGGCGAATTCATCGAAAGGAAAGTGGCCCCGCCCGGCGGAAAGTCTCAGTCGCCCAGTTGGTATTCCTTCAGCTTCCGGTAAAGAGTGGTGCGGCCGATGCCCAGCAGGTGCGCCGCCATCAGGCGATCGCCCTTGGTGTATTCGAGTGCGCTCAAAATAGCCCGGCGTTCCATCTCGACGAGCGGCAGAATGGGCGAGGCTACAAAGGTGGGTTGCGCACCGGCGGAGGGCTGGGCAGAAGGGGCGTACGAAGCGGCGGCGGCCATGGCCAGGCCGGGTTCGGGGGCGCGCCGGGAGTAGTGAAAGTTCTGGATGGGAGAAGGCAGGTCCCGGGCGTGCAGCAGCGGACCGGTGTTGAAGGCGACCATGTGCTGAATCGAATTTTCGAGCTCGCGTACATTGCCGGGCCAATCGTAGGCCAAGGCCGATTCGAGCGCTTCCTGCGTGAAGCTGTGGTTGGAGCCGTATTTCCGCAGAAAATGCTGCAGCAGAGCGGGAATGTCTTCGCGGCGGTCGCGCAGCGGGGGCAGGCGGAGGGTAACTACATTGAGCCGGTAGTACAAATCCTGCCGGAAGGTCCCTTTTTCCACCTCTTTCGCCAGATCGCGGTTGGTGGCGGCGATGATGCGGAAGTCGGAACGCTTGGTGACCGTCGAACCGAGCGGCCGGAACTCCTTCTCCTGCAGTACGCGCAGCAGCTTCGCTTGCAGGTCGAGGGGCATTTCGCCGATTTCGTCAAAGAAAGCCGTACCGCCATCGGCTGCTTCAATCAACCCCACCTTGTCCCGGTCCGCGCCGGTAAAGGCTCCCCGCCGGTGACCAAACAGTTCGCTCTCCATCAACGTGCCGACGAAAGCCGAGCAGTCGATGGTGACAAAGTTACCCGACGGATTGGCGGCGTGAATGGAGCGGGCGACCACTTCCTTGCCCGTGCCGGTTTCTCCCAGAATCAACGCGGGCCAGCGGCCATTGGCGAGTTTTTCCACCATCCGTTGCACATGGCGAAGGCGCGGCGATTGGCCAATCAAGAGCGGCGGAGCGGAAAACGACGGAGCTTGTGCAGTAGGGATCATGGACATGCCTCAACTGAACGGAAAAGCCCGCTCAGATGATTTAGTGGTGAAGGTGAACCATTACTCTAACTTTTTCTCGACCGGGCCGACAATAGTTTCCTAAGGGTTTGATGGGGTGAGTCTCCCCCGCAAACGCGGGGGCGTGCTACTCCACGTCCCAGCCGACCACGAAGGAGTTCGGGTAGTCCGGACGCACCTCCAGCAGTGTCTTCTGCGCCTGTTTCGGATCGTCCACTTTACCTACGAGGATGCGCCAGGACTCTGGAGTGTTTCCTTTCGCGATGGCCGGACGGTAACGGATATACACATCCTTGTACTTGCCCTTGAGCTTCTTCTGAAGGAACTGCGCATTCTGCTGCGTGCGCGCCGTGGTGACCTGTACGGTGAACTGCCGGCCACGCAGATAACTCCGGGGCGGATCGATCACTGTCAGCTTCACCTTGGCAATGCCGAGCCTGACGAGGTCGATCTCCTCGGCCGCGGCCCGCGAGAGATCGACGATGCGTCCCTTCACGAAAGGACCCCGGTCGGTGATGCGTACCTGCGTGGACTTCCGGTTGTCGAGGTTGCGAACGGAGACCCATGTTTCAAAGGGCAAGGAGGGATGCGCGGCGGTCATCGCGCGCATGTCGTAGACCTCTCCGTTGGCCGCGCGGCGGCCATGATAAGGCTCGCCATACCAGCTCGCCACGCCCTCTTCCGACGTGCCGATGCGAGCCACCGGGCTGCTAATTTTTATTTGCCGGCCGCCGCCACAGCCCATGGCCAAAGCCAGGCCCGCCAACAGCGCGAGATACGCGAAACCCCTATGTTTATTGGTTCGAAATGACATGGACCACGGAATCCGCATAACAACATTCTGCACCAGTTTCGTTTTTTATGCGAAAACGCTCGACTTTTTGGCACTCTTTGTGTCTCGCGGCTCACTTTTTCTCTTGACATTGTTCTGGAACAACCTTATATATGGTCACAACTGCGTTCTCTCTAGAGAGCGCGAGAACGATGTTAGGGAGAATCACTCAATGAAGAACGCAACCGCAAAGAAGGCAGCTCCGGCGAAGAAAGCCGCCGCCCCTGCCAAGAAGGCTGCAGCGCCTGCTAAGAAGGCCGCTGCTCCGGCGCCGGCGAAGAAAGCTGCTGCTCCTGCGAAGAAGGCTGCTGCCCCTGCCAAGAAGGAAGCCGCGCCTGCGAAGAAGGCCGCTGCCCCGGCCAAGAAGGCTGCTGCTCCGGCGAAGAAAGCCCCAGCGAAGAAAGCCGCTGCGAAGAAGTCGTAGTCCTTCGATTTACTATCAACCGCGAATAGCCCAAACGGCCCCGGCTTCAACCGGGGCCGAAATCATTTTGGAGCCCTGTTTACGGGCCTTTCGCGCCTCTCGAACCACAGCGCGCGAAACGATTCGCCCAGGTCGAACAGCAGCGCTTTTAACTGCAACCGGCGCGCCGCATCGGTCTCCAAATCAAGAAACGCAAAGTGGTCCGCTTCCCCGATGCCCAGCAGGAAAGAACCCATCGATTCGCTGCGCAGCAGGGCGAAGCCGCATTCACTGGCCAAGGCTTCGAGCCGAGAGAAAGGCACATGCGCCGTGATGTCCTGCTGACCGGGATCCACCAGCACATCATCGACCGCCCGATGCCGCCGGTAACTCATCAAAGAGCCTTGCGGGAAGCGAATCTGTTCCCGCTGCGTATAGCCATAGTCGAGCACCAACAGATGGCCGTGCTCCACGTGAGCGGCGATGCGGCGCAGCTCCCGCTCCATGCCCACGGGCACTTCGACCACCTCAATGTCTTCGGCGATCTCGTCCATTGCCAACCCCGCGCCCGGGGCCCATACGAAGCGCTCGCCGCTCACGCCCACCCTGCGTTCGCGCCAACCGCCGCGGCAGCGTTCGGCCAGATCCACCGGCAACGCATCGAAGAACTCATGCGCGAGCACGAGGCCGGAGAACGCTTCTGGCCACGCGCCATAGCCGATGTCGATGGGTGTGTACTCCAAGCCCGCGAACGTCTCCGCTAACGCCGCCCGGCCCGCACCTGGTTGCACCACGTGGCGAATGCCCTGCTGCTCGCAGAAGCGCCGCAGCAGCAGGCCGAACACGGGCTGCAACTGCTCGGCGGTATAGAAATCCCCCGCGCGGCCGAAGCGGTCCTGCCGGTAGTAGCCGCCAGCGGGATCGTACAGCGCCACCTCCATGAAGCGGGAGAACGGGATGGGTCCGTGCCGGGCAATCTCGGCTCGCAACAACTCGGCAACTGACATGTGCTCCCTCAGCTTCGCATGGGTCACTCGCTCTTTGGCTCCGGACAGCATAGAATAGCGAGCCATGCTCCCCGCCTACATCAGCCAAACCAAACCGAACCCGGTTGCCAACCGGGCGCCCTGGTATACGAACACCGCCCCCACGTACGCCGGGGTCTTTCTCTGGATCGTTTTCTACCAGACGATGGCGCAGGGCACCATCGACCGGGCCAGCCTGGGCGTCTGCATCGCGGCCCTGGCCGCCGCGGGCCTCATCTGTTACGCGCTTTTTTACTACGTCCCCGGCATGCTCGGCATGAAGACCGGCTTCCCGCTCTACGTCATCGGCAGCTCCACCTTCGGCACGCTTGGCGGCTATCCCATGCCGGGCCTGTTCATGGGCCTGCTGCAGGTGGGCTGGTTCGCGGTGGGGACGTTCACATCCACCCGCTTCATTCTGATGGGCCTGGGCATGGACGCCACTGCCGGCACGCCGACCTTTTGGATTGTTGCCGCGTTGTGGGCTTACATCATGGCGACCATCGGTATCCTGGGCATTCAGTACGTCGCCCGGGCTTCGCTGTTCCTGAACGCGATCCCGCTGCTGATGATTCTGGTGGTCTTCTTCCGCGTGCAGGGCGGCATCAGCCAGCATCAGCCCACGATGTCCGATAACTGGGGCGCCATCGCGACCATCCTGCAAACCGTGATCGGCTTCTTCGCCACGGCCGGGGCCGCTGGCGTGGACTTCGGGATGAACTCACGCAATGAGAAGGACGTCCGCATGGGCGGCCTGGTGGGCATCGCCGGAGCGATCCTCATCGCCGGTGGCCTGCCGCTGCTCTCGGTAGCCGGGGCGCGCGTGCTGAACCCCAGCATCAACAGCTATAGCTACGACGCGGTCATCGGTTCGATGGGCGGCACCATGGCCACCTCCATGTTCTTCCTCTTTGCGCTGGCTTCCATCGTGCCGGCCTGCTTTTGCGCCTTCATCGCAGGCAACAGCTTTGCGACGATGCTGCCGGGGGTTTCGCGGTCGCTCTCCACACTGGTTGGCGTGACGATCGCCTTGATTCTGGCCGGCACCGGCGTGGCGGCCGATCTGCCGGGCGTCTTCGGCCTCGTCGGCGCTTCCTTTGGCCCCATCTGCGGGGCGATGGTCGCGGATTACTGGCTAAGCGGCGGCAAATGGTCCGGTCCGCGGGAAGGCATCAACTGGGCGGGGTATGGCGCTTGGGCGCTGGGCTTTATCGTCGGCATCTCGCCGGCCCTGGGCTTGAACCTGGGCGTCGAGCCGCTCGCCTTGGCGAGCTTCGTTGTTGGCTTCGTGGTTTACGCGGTCTTGGCGAAGGCCGGTCTGCAGCCAAAGGTGGTCAGCCAGCCCATCGCCATCGCCGCGGGCCAAAGCTAAACCGTTATTTCTTGGGCTTCCGTTTGGGCGCCGGTCGATGCTTAATCACGATCGGTGTCCCGACGTAGCCGAAGTGCTTGCGGAACAGATTCACCAACTGCCGTTCGGCCGAGAAGTGAAGCTCCCGCCGATCGGTGAAGACGACGAAGGTGGGCGGCCGCAGGGAGGCCTGCGTGACGTACTTGATCTTCGTATCCGGCTTCAGCTCCACCATGGCGCAAAAGCGGTTCAATTCGCCCGTGGTCACCCGGTGGTTCGACCACTTGTAAGCCTCTTCGATCATCCCGTACAGGCGATCGATGCCGTTCTTCGTCTTGGCCGAGATGAAGGCGATCTGCGCGAACTCCAGGAACTTCAGCTGATCCCGCAGCTCCTGCTCAAAGACGACCTTCTTCTTGTTCGGCGCAATGTCCCACTTGTTGACGACGATGATGATGGCGCGGCCGGACTCATGCGCGTAGCCGGCAATGTGGGCGTCCAGGTTCACTATTCCTTCGCTCGCGTCGATGATGATCAGCACGACGTTGGCCATGCGGATGTTCCGCTGGGCCATCACGACGCTCAGCTTTTCGGCGTCGGCGGTCGTCTTGCCTTTCCGCCGAATGCCCGCCGTATCGACGAACACGAAGTCCGTGCCTTCGTGATGTACGGTCTCGTCGACCGAATCGCGAGTGGTGCCCGCGATGGGGCTGACGATGCTGCGTTCGGAACCCACGAGCGAATTGATCAACGTCGATTTGCCGACGTTCGGGCGGCCGATGATGGCCACCTTGATCTTCTTCGTCTCTTCGGGAGCCTCTTCGCCCGGTTCCAGCTTCTGTTCGACCGGGAAATCCTCCGTCACATAGTCGAGCAGCTCATGGATGCCGATCTTATGTTCGGATGAAACGGGGAAGAGCGGCTCAATGCCGAGTTCATAGAACCCCATCGTCAGCTTGTGGCTCTTCTCGGTATCGATCTTGTTGACGGCCAGCACCACCGGCTTGCCGAGCTTCTTGAGCATCTTGGCCAGGTCGCGGTCGGCCGAGGTGATCTCGGTGCGGCCGTCGATCAGGAAGACGATCCAGGAAGCGGAGTCCAGGGCGAACTTGGCCTGTTTCAGAATCTCGGACGGGATCAGATCGTGGTCATCGGGGATGATGCCGCCGGTGTCGATAATCTCGAACTTGCGGCCCCGGTGCGTCGTGATGCCGCTGATGCGGTCGCGGGTAATGCCCGGCTCATCGTGAACGATGGAGCGCCGGGTGCCCGTGACTGCGTTAAAAAACGTCGATTTGCCGACGTTCGGTCGGCCGACGATGACAATGGTCGGAAGACCTGCGGATTTCACCATACTGTTATTATCGCAGCCGCGGGGCTGTGCGATGCTGCAAATGATGAGAAGACGCGATTTGTTCCCTTTGGCGCTGGGCTTCCCGGCGATCCTCCAAGCCCGTCCGCTGGTGGAGCAGGGGGCGATGGTAGGCGATGTCCGCTCGACCGACGCCCTCATCTGGAGCCGCGCCGACCGCCCGTCGAAGATGCGCGTCAGTTGGGCTACCTCCGACCGCGGGGAGCGGACCATCGTTCCCGGCCCCTACTGCCTCGACGTCAGCGACTTCACCGGCCGCCTGCCCCTCGAAGGCCTGCCCCCGGGTCAGAAGATCGTCTACGAGGTTGCCTTTGAGGACCTGCGCACGGGTGCGCTGAGCGAACCGGTGACGGGTTCCTTCTCGACGCCCGGCCGTTCCGACGTCCGCTTCTGCTGGGGCGGCGACACCGTCGGCCAAGGCTGGGGTATCAATCCCGAGTTCGGCGGCATGAAGATCTACGAGACGATGCGCAAGACGCAGCCCAACTTCTTCATCCATTCCGGCGACACCATCTACGCCGACGGCCCCGTGCCCGCCGAGGTGAAACTGAAGGACGGCACGGTATGGCGCAATCAGACCACCGAAGCCAAGAGCAAGGTGGCCGAGACGCTGGCCGAGTTCCGCGGCGCCTATCTCTACAACCTCCTCGACGCGAACGTCCGCCGGTTCCACAGCGAAGTGCCGCAGATCTGGCAGTGGGACGACCACGAGGTGATGAACAATTGGTCGAGCTCGAAGGACATCCGCGATAACCCGCTCTACAAGGAGAAAAGCGTCCCCCTGCTCGTGGCCCGCGGGGAGCGCGCCTTCCGCGAGTACGCGCCCATCGGCGCCGGCTCCAAGGTCTACCGGCACATCCCGTACGGCCCGCTGGTGGACGTCTTCGTGCTCGACATGCGCAGTTACCGCGGCCCGAATACGTACAATCGCGAAGAGGCGGAAACCCCGTTCCTCGGCCGTCCGCAAGTGGATTGGCTCCTCGCCGGGCTCAAGGCCTCCCGCGCGGTCTGGAAGATTATCGCGGCCGATATGCCAATTGGCCTGCTGGTCGGTGACGGCACGGACGCACAGAAACGGCCGCAATTTGAAGCGACCTCCAACGGCAACGGCCCCGCCCTCGGCCGCGAGATCGAGATGGCCCGGCTGCTCACCGGCATCAAGCAAGCCGGCATCAAGAACACCGTTTGGCTCACCGCCGATGTGCACTACACGGCCGCGCACCACTATCATCCGGACCGCGCGAACTACAAGAACTTCCTGCCGTTTTGGGAGTTCATCGCCGGGCCGCTGAACGCCGGAACCTTCGGCCCCGGGCAGCCGGACGACACCTTCGGCATCGAAGTCGTGTATGCTAAAGCTCCTCCCAAGGGCCAGTCGAACCTGCCTCCCAGCGCCGGCATGCAGTTCTTCGGGGACGTCGAAGTCTCTGCAAAGACAAGGGTTTTGACCGTCACGCTGCGCGACATTAACGGAACTGCTTTGTTTTCAAAGGAGTTACAACCGGAGAGGATGAGAAATCGCGCGTAACGTGCGAGAATAGAAAGGTTGTCTCAAGAACTTACTCGAAATATCGCCATCATCGCGCACGTTGATCATGGCAAGACGACGCTCGTGGACGCCATGTTCAAGCAGAGCGGCATTTATCGCGTCAACGAAGCGACCGAAGATCGCGCGATGGACTCGAACGAGCTGGAGCGCGAACGCGGAATAACCATTCTCGCGAAAACGACCGGCGTTCGATACAAAGAGTACAAGATCAACATCTGCGATACCCCGGGCCACAGTGACTTCGGCGGTGAGGTGGAGCGCGCGCTGAAGATCGTCGACGGCGTCGTCCTGCTCGTCGATGCTTCCGAAGGTCCGCTGCCGCAGACCCGCTACGTTTTGATGAAGGCGTTCGAGTCGGGCCTGCAGCCCATTGTCGTCATCAACAAGATCGACCGGCCTGACGCCCGCATTCAGGAAGTGTTGAACGAAGTCTATGACTTGTTCATCGACCTCGACGCTTCCGAGGATCAATTGGATTTCCCGATCGTCTACACGAACGGCAAGCTCGGCGTCGCCACGCTCGACCTGGCCGTACCGCCGGTGGACCTGCAGCCGCTGTTTGAGACCATCATCAGCCGCATTCCGGCGCCAAAGGGCGATCCCGAGGCCACGCTGCAGCTCATGGTTGCCAACCTCGACTACAGCGACTACCTCGGCCGCCTCGCCATTGGCCGCGTGTTCAGCGGCACGCTGCGCATGGGCGATGAAGTCTCCATCTGCAAGCTCAACGGCACGATTCAAAAGACCCGCATTACGAAGATGTATACCTTCGAAGGGCTGAAGCGGGTGGATGAGACCGTCGCTACCCCGGGCACGATTCTGGCCATCGCCGGCGTCGAAGGCATCACCATCGGCGAGACGGTTTCCAGTCCCGACGATCCGCAGCCGCTGCCGCAGATTCAGATCGACGAACCGACCATTGCCATGATGTTCATGATCAACACCTCGCCGTTCGTCGGCAAGGAAGGTCAGTACGTCACCTCGCGCAACCTGCGCGACCGGTTCGACAAAGAGCTGCTGACCAACGTCTCCATCCGCATTGAAGATGCGGGCGGCCCCGATGCGTTCAAGGTGATGGGCCGTGGCGAACTGCAGCTTGCGATTTTGATCGAAATGATGCGCCGTGAAGGCTTCGAGTTGATGGTGGGCAAGCCCGAAATCATCACGAAGAAGATCGACGGCGTGCTGCACGAACCGCTTGAACTTCTCGTCATCGACGCGCCGGAGCAGTTCGTCGGCGTCGTGATGGAAAAGATGGGCATGCGCAAGGGCAAGATGACGAAGATGATCAACCACGGCTCGGGGCGCGTGCGCCTGGAGTTCGAGGTGCCTTCGCGTGGCTTGATCGGCATCCGCAGCGAAATGCTGACGGAAACCCGCGGCACGGCCATCATGAACTCGCTCTTCCACGGCTACATCGAATGGCAGGGAGAGATCGAAATGCGCCCCACCGGCTCGCTGATCGCGGACCGCAACGGCAAGGCCACCGGGTACTCCATCAACAACATCCAGGAACGCGGCGTGATCTTCATCGAACCCGCCACGGAAGTCTACGAGGGCATGATCATCGGCGAAAACTCGCGGAATCACGACCTCGACGTCAACATCGTGAAGGAGAAGAAGCTCACCAACATGCGCGCCTCCTCCGCCGACGATGCCATCCGCCTGGTGCCGCCGAAGATTCTCAACCTCGAACAGGCCATCGAATTCGTCAAGGAAGACGAATATGTTGAGGTCACCCCCAAGTCCATTCGTCTTCGCAAGAAGGTTTTGAAAGCGAACCAGCGTTAAGTTAACGGCAGATCTCGGCCAGTTGGTCGAGATCGACGTTGCCTCCGGAGATTACGATTCCCACGGAGGCGACGTCGGCCGGGAGCTTGCCAAAGAGAGCGGCCGCCACGCCCACCGCCCCACTCGGCTCGACGACGATCTTCAGCCGTTCAAGCAGGAAGCGTACCGTGGCCTTCATCTCTTCTTCTGAGATGAGCGCGATGGCTTCGACGTGTTCCTGCACGATGGGAAACGTCAGCTTCCCCGGGCAGGGCGTCCGCAGTCCGTCCGCGATGGTCGGGGGCGGGGGAATCGCCACGCGTTCGCCCTTCTGCAACGAGAGCCAGAAGTCGTTGGCCAACTCCGGCTCCGCGCCGAATACGCGGATGCCCGGCCGGATCGCTTTGGCCGCCACGGCGCAGCCGCCGAGCAGCCCGCCGCCACCCACGCAGGCCACCATGGCGTCTAGCTCCGGGACCTCGGCAAGAAGCTCGATCGCCGCCGTGCCCTGGCCGGCGATCGTCAGCGGGTGGTCGAACGGCGGAATGACGGCCGCGCCGGAATCCTCGGCCAGTTTCCGGCAGATCGCTTCGCGGTCTTCGGTCATCCGGTTGTACTGGACGATGGTCGCCCCGGCGCCGGCCGTGGCGGCCATCTTGGCTTTGGGCGCATCGGAGGGCATGACCACCGTGGCCTTGGCTCCCGCCCGCTGCGCCGCCAGCGCCACGGCCTGGGCGTGATTGCCGGAGGAGTAGGCCAGCACGCCGCGCTCCAACTCCTCCGGACTTAGCGAAAACACGAAGTTGCAGGCGCCGCGGAACTTAAACGCGCCGCCCACCTGGAAGTTCTCGGCCTTGAGATAAACTCGCTTGCCGGTCTCCCGGTCGAGCGTTCTTGAAGTCAGCACCGGCGTCCGGTGGGCCCACGGGGCGATCCGCCCCGCCGCCTTCTCTACATCTGCGAAGTTGATAGCAAGCATCCAGCTTTTAGTGTCGCGTTTCCAGGTACTGTCCGGAAGTCGCGTCCACAAAGACGCTGTGGGCGCTTGTACCCACCGTATCGCCGAACACGACGCGCCAAGCCAGCGAATTCGACCCTTCTTTCATCTCGAGCAGGAAGAACACTGGGCTATTGGGGTATTTCTTCAGATACTCAACGCTCTTTTCCGCCGCCGTCTTGTAAGCGGCCGTGGTGTCGATCTTCACCGCCGCCATGGGGAACAGCCGCATACGAGGGTTGAGTCCCTCTTCCTGGTTGCCATAAGTTCCTTCCCGCAGGTTTCCCGGCGCGTCCACGGCGGAGTAGGTAAAGGTCTTCGTCCGCTGCTTGGAAGGAGAGGCGAAAGTCACCTGCCAGGCGCCACTTTTGCCGGGTTCGGCTTTCACTTCAGCTAACGGGATGCTGCTCATCTTTACGCCTAGAGCGTCCGGGGCCCACGCGCGGGCCGAAACATACATGCGGTGGAAAGCCCACTGCCCGCTGACTGCTTCGGGCGCCTTCGGCGGCTCCTTGGTCTCGGTCTTCTTGGGCGCATCAGCACAACCGGACAACAGTGCAAGCGCGATGATCGAAATTCCCGCAAGGTTTTGCATCGCTTTATAGCTTTAGGATATCAGTAGGGTCAAAACGGTTACATTGTGGAAAGGTCATTTCGGGTACTCATCGTCGACGACGAAGCGGGCATTCGGGCGCTACTCTGCGACACATTTAGCGCAGCTGGCTTCGAGGTAGCAGAGGCCGCCAACGGAAAAGTCGCCATTGAGATGCACGTGACGGACCCGGTAGATCTCGTCATCACGGACCTCCTCATGCCTCATCAAGAGGGCATCGAAACGATCACGGAGTTTCGCACCCGCTTCCCCGGGGTACAAATCATTGCCATTAGCGGTGCCTACACCGGACCCGTGCTCGAGATGGCTGCCCGGCTCGGCGCTTCGGCCGTGTTTGCCAAGCCGTTTGATCCGGACCATCTGCTGGCCGCCGCCAACGGCCTGCTCGGCGAGTGAATCGCGTTTCGTCTTTTTTTGACCTCCCCGCGTCTCTACAATCAGAAGTGCTGAGGAGCGTCGTTTCGATTGATCTTCCGAGAGGCTGAAGACCGCGACCTGATCCGTAAGGCGCAGCAGGGCAACATTGATGCCTATAACCTGCTGGTCTCGCGGTGGGAAAAGCGTGTCTACAACTACCTTCTCCGGCTGGTCCGCAATCGGGAGGACGCGCTCGATCTTTCGCAAGACGTCCTGCTGAAGGCGTACCAGAACCTGCGGAAACTCGAAGATATTGAACGATTTCCGTCCTGGCTGTTCCGCATCGCCCACAACGAAGCCTATTCTCTCCTGCGCCGGAAACGGCCGGAGAACGACGATATCGACCCGGCTGCCTCGGAGATCGCGGCGGCCCTCCCCCCGGGTCCCAGCATGTTACCCATGGAAACCGCCATTGCGGTCGACGCGGCGCTGCGGCGCCTGACGCCCGATCAGCGGGAAGCGGTGGTCCTGAAGGTGTATCAGGGATTCAAGTTCGAAGAGATGGCCGAAATTCTGGAGTGTCCGGTTTCGACGGTGAAGTCCCGCCTGTACACAGCGCTGGACCTGCTGAAAGAGATGCTGGCGCCTGTCTCCCATCGGAGTGCCTTATGAGTTGTTCGCCTTTTGATCTACGTGATTACGTTTTCGGGGAACTCGATGCCGCCCAAACCCGGGCCGTCGAGGCCCATGGGCGGGCCTGCCCGGCCTGCGCTGAAGAACTCTCCCGTCTGCGGCTGACCGAGACCGCCCTCTTCTCGCTTCGCGATGAAGAGATGCCGCGCCGCATCGCCTTTGTCTCGGACAAAATCATGGAGCCCCGCATCTGGGAGGCTCGCTGGTGGCATGCGTGGTGGAACTCGGCGCCGCGATTGGGGTTCGCCGCTGCCGCCATGCTTTCGACCGCCATTCTCGTCCACGGTTACCTTTCTCGCCCGCTGGCTCCCGCGCCCGCCTCTGCTCCCACTGTCGTCCAGGCCCAGGTCGATCAATCCCAAGTCAATCAAGCGATGATTGACGCTAGGGTGGCCGAGGCGGTGGGGAAGGCCGTGGCGGCCCTCGAAACGAAGCAGCAGGTTCGCCTGGCTACGTCTGTCCGGCAGGTGGAGCAGCGGTACGCCGAAATGCGGCAGGAAGATCTGATGAACATCGAAGCCAGCTATAACCTGACGAATCAGAAGATGAAGGCGCGGTACGCTTCGGCCATTCGCCAGGCGGGATCTTTGGCGGATGGCGGTGTGCAGTGAGGCGGATCGCGGTAGCGTTTGCGCTTTGTGCGCTGTTGCAGGCGGCGACGGTCAGCCGCATCAGCCTTAGCGCCGTGGAGGATGTCTACAATCGCCGGCTCAAGACGCTGGTGCCGGGCGAGCCGTTTCTCCTTCTCGGCGAGACGCACGGAGTTTATCTCGAAAACTACGGTGCCGTGTTTACCGCGAACGTCCTGCTCGCGGAAGGTCCCACCGAGAATCCCTTCCGGAAGAGCGTCTCCGCCAAAGAGCACGCGGAGCTCCGGCAGCGAAAGTTGGAGCGCCTACCCAAGTTGCGGACGCTCATGCGGGAGGCCCTGGTTGTGTCGGCGGGTATGCTGGATACTGTCCCGGAGAACGAACAGATTGCGATCTCCGTTGTGTTGTATCGGTATCCCTACGAAGATCGAAGCGCTTGGGTGAATTTGCAGGTGAATCCGCCGTCGGACCAAGCTGTGTTCCTCAAGACCATCCGCACTAGAGAGTATTAATGCGCCTCGGCGAAATTCTGTTGGCCAGGAATCTGGTCTCCACCGAAGACCTCGAAAAAGCCCTCGAACTCCAAAAGGAACGCGGCGAGAAGATTGGCAAGATTCTCGTCGACCTCGGCTTCATCGCCCAGCGCGACGTCCTCGCCGCGCTCAGCGAGCAGTTGCAGCTACCGCTGGTGACCATCGACGGCGCGCCGTTTTCCGCCCCCGAGTTGCAGGGCCTCTCGCCGCGCTTCCTCCGCCAATCCCGCTGCATGCCGGTCGGCATGTCCGAACTCGGCCTAACCTTGGCCATGGCGGACCCGCTCGATTTTGAAACCATCGCCGCGGTCCGCGGCTTTACCGGCATCCGCGTGCTCCCGGTGCTCGCCGCCGAAGGCGAGTTGCTCGAAGCCATCGATAAGCACTACGGCGAATCCGCCGCCCGGCAGGAAGCCGGCGACGAGTTCGGCAACGAAGAGGGCAAAGCCGACCTCGAACAACTTCGCGACATGGCTAGCGAAGCGCCGGTCATCCGGACAGTCAATGCCATCATTGCCTCCGCCGTCGAAAAACGTTCGAGCGACATCCACATCGAGCCGTACGAAAAAACCTTCCGCGTCCGCTTCCGCATCGACGGCGTGCTCTATGAGCAGGAGACCCCACCCAAGGAAATGAAGTTCGCCATCATCAGCCGCTTGAAGCTGATGGCGCGGCTGAACATCGCCGAACGGCGCCTGCCGCAGGACGGCCGTATCAAGGTGAAGACGCTTGGCCGCGAGGTCGACCTGCGTGTTTCGACGCTCCCCACGCTCTACGGCGAGTCGGTCGTGATGCGTCTGCTCGATCGCTCCGCCGGCGACAACTTTTACGACCTCCGCAAGCTGGGTTTCTCGCAGCAGATGCTCGACCGGATGGAGTACTACACCGGCCTGCCCCACGGCATCATGTTCGTCACCGGGCCTACCGGCTCCGGAAAATCGACGACGCTGTACTCAGCGCTCAAGCGCATCAACGGCAGCGAACGGAAGATCATTACGATTGAAGACCCGGTGGAGTACCAGATGGACGGGATCAACCAGATCCACGTCAACAATCAGATCGGTCTGACCTTCGCGAGCGGCCTGCGCCACATCATGCGGCAGGACCCGGACGTGATCATGGTCGGCGAGGTCCGCGACCGCGAAACCGCTGACGTCGCCATCCGCTCCGCGCTGACCGGCCATTTCGTTTTCTCGACGTTGCATACGAACGATGCCCCGAGCGCTGTCACGCGCTTGGTCGATATGGGCGTCGAAAACTATCTCATCTCCTCTTCCGTCGTCAGCGTGCTCGCCCAGCGCCTCGTCCGCCGGATCTGCCCCCAATGCCGCGCGCTGCACGGCACGGCGATGCGCCCGGAAGGCTACGAAGTGGAGTGCTACCGTGGCCGCGGCTGCGAGGCTTGTAATGGCTCGGGTTACTCCGGCCGCGTCGGCATCTTCGAGCTGATGGAGATGCACGACGACATCCGCAAACACATCATGGCGAACGAGGATGCGATCGCCATCACCGCCACCGCCCGCCGGCACGGTATGCGCACCCTGCGCGAAGACGGTTGGGACAAGGTGGAGCACGGCGTCACTACGCCCGATGAAGTGCTCCGCGTCACGCAGGACTTCTAATGGCGGCTTCCTTCCATTTCAAGGCCGTCACCCCGGATGGGAAAGTCCGCACCGGCACCATCACCGGCGAGAACGACAAGTCCATCGCCCGGGAGCTCCGCAAGCAGGGGCTGATGCCGGTCTACGTCGGCCTCGAACAGAAGAAGAGCTTCGATATCGCGCTGCCCGATCTCGGCGGCAGCCGCAAGAAAGACGTCCTGTTCTTCACGCAGGAGATGTCCACGCTGCTGAACTCGGGCGTCCCGGTGGACCGCGCGCTGGCCATCGCCACAGAGCTGACCGACAAGCCGGCGTTCCGCATGGTGGTCCTCGACGTGATGCGCGTTCTGAAGGGCGGCCGGACGTTTGCCGATTCGCTCGGCACGCATCCAAAGCACTTCGGCGACCTGTACGTGAACATGGTCCGCGCTGGCGAGGCGTCGGGTTCGCTGGGCGTCGTCTTCGAACGGCTCAGCGAGTTTGAACGCACCCGGGACGAGCTCCGCAGCTACATCATCAGCTCCATGGTCTATCCGGGGTTGCTGACGGCCGTCGGCATCGGGTCGATCTTTATCCTGATGAACTTCGTCGTGCCGCGCTTTGCCAGCGTCTTCCAGGAAGGACGCATGGAGATGCCGCTGCCGACGAAACTGATGCTCGAAGCCAGCCGCCTCACCCAGACCTACGGCTGGATGGTCGGCCTCGCGCTCGCCGTTGGCTTCGTTTCGTTATCTGCCTATATCCGCACCCGCGACGGCCGCTTGTGGTGGGACGGTTTCCGGTTGAAAGTCCCGCTGCTCGGCGACGCGCTGCGCAAGGCGGAGACGGCCCGGTTCGCTCGCGCCATGGGGACGTTAATCGCCAATTCCGTGCCGCTGGTGCAGTCGCTGAACATCGCCGGCGCCATTCTGAACAACAAGAAAATCGCCGCGGCGATTGAGCCGATCGCGCTGGGCGTGAAGCGCGGCGAAGGACTTTCGGCCCCGGTACGGCGGGCGGGCGTTTTTCCTTCGCTGGCGGCCCATCTGTTGAGCGTCGGCGAAGAAACTGGCAGACTCGATCAGATGTTCCTGCGCATTGCGGACGTCTTTGAAGAAGAGACCAAATCCGCCATCAAGCGCTTCACAAGCTTATTTGAACCGTTGATCATTCTGGTGATGGGCATCCTGATCGGCGCGCTCGTGCTGAGCATGTTGCTGGCCATTACCAGCATCAATGATGTGGCGGTGTAAGAGCGGATTTGTATAAGAGAGAGGTTATGCAGAGAAGAAAACGAACGCAGTCCGGTGTCACGCTGATCGAAATGCTCGTGGTCGTGACCATCATCGCCCTCTTCGTGGCGGTCGTCGGGCCGAAAATGCTGAAGCGGGCCGACGGCGCCCGGGTGACCGCGGCGCGACAGCAGATCAATGCTTTCAGCACAGCGCTGGGCGCCTACAAGCTCGATACCGGCATCTATCCGACGACGGAACAAGGTCTGGGTGCGTTGAAGACGCGGCCCGAAAACGTAAATAACTGGCAGGGCCCCTATATGCAGGACGTCCCCACCGACCCCTGGCAGCGGCCCTACGTCTACAAGTTCCCGGGCGAGCACGGGGACGAACCGGATATCGTTTGCCTGGGCGCCGATGGGCAACCCGGCGGCACGGACATCAACGAAGACGTCGTGAGCTGGAAGTCGAAATGAAGCAGGGGCGCGAGCGCGGCGTAACGCTGCTCGAGATGATGATCGTGGCAGGATTGATCGGCCTGATGGCCGCCATCACCTTCCCGGCTCTCAACTCGGGCATCGATTCGCTGCGCCTGCGCTCGGCGACCGATGGCATTGTCAGCCATCTCACCTCCGCGCTGAACCGGACCGAACGCCGGCAACTGGCTACCGAAGTCGCCATTCTGCGGCAGGAGAATGTCATCCGCTTCGCCTCGGCGGACAATGGCTATCGGAAGGAGTTGGAGATGCCGGACGGGGTGACGATCACCGCCGTTGAGCCCCAGATTCCCGGACTCGACCCGATGAGCCCGCGGGTGTTTCTGCTGCATCCGGGCGGGGTAATTCCGCGGATTCTGATCGAAGTCACGAATCGCCGCGGGTTCAAGCGGCGGGTGAGCGTCGATCCCATCACGGGCACGGCGCAGATTGAGCGGGTGCAGCAATGAGAAAGGCCAATGCCGGGTTCACCCTGCTCGAAGTGCTGGTGGCCAGCGTCATTATGGCGGTCGCCATCGCGGGTTTGCTTTCGAATTTGACGACCTCTCTGCGCAACGCCTCGCGGCTGACCGAGTACGACCGGGCGGCGCTGCTGGCGCGCCATAAGATGGACGAACTGCTGCTGATGCCACGGCTGCCGGGCCAACAGGTGATCGAAGGGGCGTTCGACTTCACGCAGTCGGGCGGAGTGGAATCGGGCTGGAAGGCGCGGGCTTCGATTTTCGAAGGGCCGCCGGGTGCGGGGCCGGGCGTCGAGATTTTGGAACGCGTGGAGCTGCAGATCTGGTGGAAGCAGGGAGACAAGCTGCGGACCTTTCCACTGGACGGCTTTCGCAAGCGCATCCTGCTGCCGGGTGAAGTGGTGCTGCCGGCCGGAGGCGCGCCCCGGCCATGACGAAACGAAGCCAACGCGGCGTAACGCTGCTCGAACTGCTCATCGCGGTCACCCTGATGAGTCTGCTGAGCGGAGGCATTCTCTACGCCATGCGCGTGGGGCTGATGGCGCTCGAAAAGACCAACAACCGGTTTATCGCTAACCGCCGCGTGATCGGCGTCGAGCGGGCGCTCCAGCAGCAGTTGGCCGGGTTGATACCTGTGGGGGCTACCTGTCTGGGTCCGAACGGCGCGCCGGGCGGCCAGACCCGTTTCTTCCAGGGCCAGCCGCAGGCGATGCGGTTTGTCACCAACTATTCGTTGAACGAAGCCGCGCGCGGCTATCCGCGCATCGTCGAGTACAGCGTGATTCCGGGCGAAGACAATGTCGGGGTCCGGCTCATTGTGAACGAAACGGTCTACACGGGGCCCATGAGCCTGATGGGTCAGTGCATGGGCTTCACGATGGATCCGGCGCGGGGTATGCCACTGCCGATCTTCCGGCCGATCCCACCCAGGCCGGACAGCTTCGTCCTGGCCGACAAACTGGCTGGCGTCCGGTTCGTGTTCCTCGAAAAGATGCCACCGCCGCTGCTGCAGCAGTGGATGCCCACATGGTCGGCGCCCGCTTGGCCCATGGCGATCCGGATGGAGATCACCCCGCTCGACGCTAACCCCGGCAACCTGGACGTCGCCACCATCACGATCCCGGTCCGCGTCACGGCGGACCCCTTCAAGAAGTATGCGGATTAGAATCCAACGCGGCGGCGCCCTGCTCACGGTCCTGTGGCTCTCGGCCGCGCTGACGGCCATTGCCTTTTCCGTGGCGACCACCGTCCGCGGGGAGACCGAGCGGACGTCCACCAACGTCGACCAGACTCGCGCCTACTACCTCGCCACGGGCGCCGTGGACCGCGCGATTCTGTGGATGCAGTGGGGCCGCAACATGTCGCCGAATCCCGATGGCACCGCCCAGTTCTGGACGCCGGGCATCACCCGGCTGCGGATGCCGTTTCCCACCGGCTATGCCGAGGTGGAGATCATTCCCGAGTCCTCGAAGTTGAACATCAACCTGGCTACTCCGGTGGAGCTCCAGCGCCTGTTTATTAGCATGGGGTTAAACCCGGCACTGACCCAGGAGTTGACCAACGCCATTATTGATTGGCGCCAACCCGCGGCGGGGCCGACTGCGTTCGACCAGTATTATGCGGCGCAGGTTCCGTCTTTTCGCGCGCGGCATGCGTCCTTTGAACAAATAGAGGAGTTGCTGCTGGTTCGCGGGATGACGCCCGACCTGTTCTACGGCACCTGGGTGCGGAACCCGGCCGGACAACTGGTGCGCGCCACCGGTCTGAAGGACTGCTTGGCCCTCTACGGCTCCAACAACCTTTTTGACATCAATATGACTTCCCCGCCCGTGCTCCTCTCGCTCGGTATCCCGCAAGACGTGGTGGCGCAGATTGTCGCCCGCCGCGCGGTGCGGCCATTTCTGCGGCAGGAGGAACTGGGGCCCATTGTCGGCGCGGCCGGACCTGGGGCCGGCAAGCTGCGGTTGGGTGGCGGATCGGTGTTCACCCTGCGGGCGACCGCCACGCTGCCCGGCAACGAGGTGCGGCGTTCGGTGGCGGCGGTAATCAAATTTAACTGGGATGAGAAGGACGAGATGACGCCGTATCACATCCTGCGCTGGTACGACAATGCGGGGACCAACTAGATGAGCCGGGGTCTTCCGGCGACCTTTCGCCGATTTCTCGCCATTGGAACGGGCGTGGGCATTGAAGTGGGGCCGCGAGACCTGACGGTTTCGGTGGTGCGGGCCCGGCCCTCCGGCGCCGAACTGTTGGGGACGGCGGTGATCGCCGGCTTCCGGGAGCGGCCGGCCGTGGAGTGGGGCCGGGAGTACGCCGACTTCGTCAAGAAGTTTTCGGCTGGGCACGTGGCGGCGGTCGTGATGGTGCCCCGTGGGGAAGTGATCGTCCGCACGTTGCAGTTTCCCGCCGTGGGCGATGAAGAGCTCGAAGCGGCGATCGGCTTTCAACTCGATACCCTGCATCCCTATGCTGAGGACGACGCGGTGCCTGCCTTCGCCCGGCTGGACGGCACGCAGGTGCTGATTGGCGTGTTGCGGCGGCAGAAGTTCGAGGCCTATCAGACGCTCTTTACCGAGGCCGGCATCAAGGTGGTGAGCTTCACGTTTTCCGCCGCCGCCATCTACTCGGCCATCCGCATGACCAGCGACGCGCCGAAGGAGTTTCTCGCGATCCAGGAGACGGTGGACGGCCTGGAGGTCTACGGGGAGAGCCCGGCGCGGCCGGTATTCTCTTCCGTGTTTGATTTGCCACCGGCCCGCGCGCTTTCGCTCGCCGTGGCCGAACTGCGACTGCCGCCGGAAACGTCGCCGGTGGACCTGGGCGCGGCGATGGCCCAAGCCGCCGCATTGTGCAGCGCCGTGCCGGCCTTAGCCTTAGGCGCTAATTTCCTGCCCGAGGGCCAGCGCCGATCGAGCTCGAAGTGGCGTTACGTGCCCACCGCCGTGCTGGCCACCATTCTCGTGGCCTTGCTGGCTGGGATCTTGCTGCATGAGCCGTACGACACCGGGCGCTATGTCGCCGCGATGCAGGAAGAGATCAAGCGAAACGAACCCATTGCGTCCCGCGTGCCCCGGCTTGACCAGACGGCCGCCAAGACCCGCGCTCGAGTGCAGCAGCTTGACGATTTCCGCCGCCGCACGCGCCAGGATCTCGATTTGCTTCTCGAACTGACGACCACGTTGCCGCCGCCGACGTTTCTTTCCGGGCTCGACATTATGCGCGACAGCGTCAACCTGACTGGCGAAACGGATCAGGCGGCGCCGCTGCTGCGCGTGCTTGATAATTCGACGCGTCTGGCCAACAGTGAGTTCACGATTCCGATTGGCCGTGTGACCACCGGGGAAGTCTTCCGCATCCGCAGCCAGCGGGAGGGGGTGAAGCCATGACGATTACGGATCGCGATCGCAAAGCTTTGCAACTGCTGGGCGGGGCGCTGCTGATTATCGGGGTGATCTACTTCTGGCCGGACGGCTCGTCCGCGGCTACCGGGCCGCTGGCGGCCGACTCGCCCGCGTTGGTGGAGCAACGGCTGGACCGGGTCCGCCGGATGATGCTGCAGGTGCCCGACAAAGAGGCTGCCTTGAAGGCGGCGCAGGCGGATTTGGCAGCCCGCGAGAAAGGGCTGCTGCAGGCCGACACCGCTCCCCAGGCCCAGGCGCAACTGTTCCAGATTCTGCGCCGGGTTGGCCGGTCGTTGCCGCAGCCGGTGGAGATCCGGGCCAATGAGATCGGTCAGGCGAAGTCCTTCGGAGACGACTACGGGGAAGTGAGCGTTTCGGTTGGCTTTGAATGCGGTATCGAACAACTGGTGAACTTCCTGGCGGAGTTGGGCGCGCAGCCGGAACTGCTGGCGACGAGTGACCTGCGCGTGGGCTTTGCCCGCGAAAAGGACAAGATTCTCCCGGTTCGGTTGACTGTTTCGGGCGTCGTGCCGCGTAAGCTGATTCCGGAGAAGAAGGGGCTACAGTTTTGAGAGGCCGTCTATTCCTGATCAATCTGCTCTTGCTGGCCTGCATTGCGGGTGCGGCGATGGAATTGAAGAAGCTGCTCGAAGAGACGCAGAAGCGCGAAGAGATGGTGCGGGCGAACTCGCCCAAGCTGCCCACGGCCAAGGGCGTGGCGGCGGCGCCGAACGTGGAAAAGACAACGCCCGCCAACTATTTGGACATCGCCACGCGTCTTCTGTTTAGCAGGGATCGCAACCCGGTGGTGGAGCCTCCTCCTCCTCCGGCGCCTCCCCAAGTGCCGGCCTTTCCGCTCGCCTATGGCGTGCTGATGATCGGCGATCCCCCCACTGTCATGCTCAGCGAAGCCAAAGGAAAACCGCAGAAGGGATACCGCCCGGGAGACCGGGTGGGCGACTTCAAGATTGTGGCGGTGACCGGGGCGGATGTCACGTTCGAATGGCAGGGGAAGAATTTTACGAAGACGCTGGGCGAACTCGCTGACAAAGAGGCCTCCAAGCTGCTGGCATCGGCGCCGGTGCAGGCAGCGCCTGAAAACGCTCCCGCCTCTGCCGCGCCGGCGGCCGCCCCGACAGTGACGTCACTGGGTGGCGGCAGCACGGCCGACAAGCAAGGTCCCGGCCAAGTGGTGACCCCATCGATGAAGCAATGTCAGCCGGGGGATACGACACCGGACGGCGCCATTGTCGACGGCTACCGCAAGATCAACACCGCCACTCCTTTCGGCTTCCAATGCCGTTGGGAGAAGGTGCAGTAACGAATTCCACAGGAAGTCAGTAGAACTATGAAGCGAACGATCCTCTTTACCTTTGCTGCGGCGGTTCTTGCCGTCGCCCAGTCGTCACCGAAGCCGCCGGCAGGAGTCCCCGCCAACGCCAAGATGGTTGACGAGGTGACTTGGCGCGTGGTGGACGGCCAAGGCAAAGCGTGGATGTACAAGCGCACCCCGTTCGGCATGATGAAGTCGCCGGAGTTGAGCACCCCCGAGCAACAGAAGCGGGATGGGGTGGGCGATCCGCTCGAAGGGATGAGCGTAAAGGAAGATGGCGATAGCCTAAAGTTCTCGCGGCCGGGGCCCTTCGGCGTCTACACCTGGACGAAGAAGAAGAACGACCTGAACGCGGACGAGAAGGTGGTTTGGGAACGGTCGCAGAAGGCGAAGACATCGACGACGGCGGCGAAGGAGTAGCGGCGGATGCTGATGCGGACCCTCTTCGCCGCGGTGCTCGGCACGGTTGTTCTTCTAGCGCAAGCCCCCCCGGTCAAACCGCCACCCGGCTTCGGCCCAATGATCACCGAATCGCCCAAGCCCCAGGCTCCCCCTCCGCCGGTAGCCGCGCAACCGGCGCCCGGTGCGCAGACGGCTGGACCGGAGCGCACGACCCCAGCGCAGCCGCCGACCGCGTTGGGCGGACTGAACCTGCAGAATGCGGCGCTCACGGAAGTCATCGACATCCTGGCCCGCCAGCTCAAGATCAACTACATCCTCGATCCGCGCGTGAAGGGCGGCGTGGTGCTCAACACCTACGGTGAAACCAAGCAGTTGAACCCGCGTGACCTGTTGGACATGATTCTCCGCATCAATGGCTTCGCCATGGTGCAGGTGGGCGATGTCTTCCGGATTGTGCCGATGAGTGATGTGGCGCGGTTGCCGATCAAGGCCAACGTGAACGCCCGCGAGTTGCCGGATAACGAATCTGTTCAACTCAACCTGATTTTTCTCAAGTACGCCAATGTGGAAGAGCTGACCAAACTGCTGGAGCCCTTTACGGGCGAGAACTCGAAGATGTGGTCGTACCCGCCGGCGAACTTGCTGCTGTTGATGGACGGTTCGCGCAGTATGCGCCGGACGATGGAATTGATCTCGCTGTTCGACAACGATACGTTTGCCTCGCAGCGGGTGCGGCTGTTCGAGGTGGAGAACGGGCGGCCTTCGGAGCTCACCAAAGAGCTCGAGAACATCTTTAGGTCGATCTCGCTGAATGACAAAACCAGCCCGATCAAGTTTCTTCCGGTGGACCGGATCAATACGATTATCGCCGTGGCCTCGAACCCGAGCGCCTTTACCGAAGTGGAGACCTGGATCCAGAAGCTGGATGTGCCGGTGCAGATCACGGCTGGGTCCATCGACAACTACGTATACCGGGTGAAGTATGGCCGGGCGGACATGATGTCGATGGCCATTATGATGCTCTACAGCTCCGACGGCGGCATGGGAATGATGGGGATGATGAGCATGATGAACATGATGGGTGGAATGGGTGGCGGTATGGGGATGGGCATGGGTGGCGGTATGGGCATGGGCATGGGCATGGGTGGCGGCATGGGCATGGGCATGGGTAACACGGGAATGGGAGGTTTCGGCATGGGCGCCGGTACTTTTGGCAGCATGGGGATGGGCTATCCGATGGTCACGCAAGGCTTGCCGGCCAACCCGCAACAGGCCGCCACGATGGGTACCGGAGGCCAGGGAGCGATGGACCGGACCGGCACCTATCTGGGCGCCGGCGCGGCGGGAACGCAGGCGGTGAAAGGCCCTCGCGTTGTCCCCAACCCCATGGACAACACGATCATCATTCAAGGCACCCCGGCTGAGTATGAAGGCATTCTAAAGATTTTGAAACAGTTGGATCTCCCGCCTCGGCAGGTGCTGATTGAGGCGAAGATCTATGAGGTGACGCTAAGTGGAGCGTTTGCCAACGGCATTGCCGCGTTCCTCCAAAAGAAAGAGACGACCGCCGGATCAACCCGTCAGGCCGGCTCCCGCGATTTTGTCGGTTCGCTGGCGAACGCATCGTTGAACCTGTCGGCGGGCGCCCTGGTGGGTCAGAGCCGCGAGCTTCTTGCTTTCCTTTCGTCTACCGAGAATGAGAGCCGCACACGGGTGATTTCGGCCCCCAGCCTCATCGCGACCGACTCGATTGCGGCGAGCATCAATGTGGGTACTGAGGTGCCCACGTTGACAGCCCAAGCGGCGACCGGGGTCCAGTCCGGAGGGAGTTCGTTGTTTGCAAACAACATCTCGAATCGGAATAGCGGCGTCACACTCAATATCACCGCGAGGATCAACCCCAGCGGCATCGTGACTCTCCTCATCAACCAAGAGGTCAGTTCACCGATTGCTCCGGCCGCGGGCGCAATCAACTCCCCCTCGTTCTCGAAACGTACCCTGAACACCCAAGTGACCCTGGAAGATGGCGATACGATTGCGATCGGTGGCATCATCAACGAAACGAATACGCAGTCCTCCGCCGGTATTCCGCTGCTGCATCGAATCCCGATTCTCGGCTGGGGCTTCGGCAGCAAGTCATTCAGCAAAGAGCGGACCGAGTTGATCGTATTCATGACGCCGCGGGTGATTTTCGATACGAAAGAGATCACCGAGGCCAGTGAAGAACTCAAGAGCCGGATGCGCCGTCTGCGGAAGATCGTGAAGGAATAGGCGCGACGACGAAACTTGGAGGCGACACGCGGGTTAGAATCGAATCGGCCTGTTCTGACCCGCATGAAACTGCTCCGTCTCGTCCGCTCCGCTGTCCTGGTAGGGGGTCTGCTGGCTGCCGCCCCCGTTTTCTGTCAATCCACGCCGGTTGATGTCGGCAGCGGCGCGATTGATCCGGTGATCCGGCAGCAGTTTGTGAATGCGTTCTTCCGGAACGGGTTTTCGAACCAGGTGACCACCCCGCCCGTAGCGGATGTCCGCCGCTTTGGCTCGACGGGCCTGATCCAGGAGTTCAATCCGTTGACTGGAGGCGGCGGCCGTCTGGCGCTGGTAAAAGCGAACACGAGTACGACGATTGTGGACGAGCAGACCGGTGTTTTTCAGGTGCTCGCCCTGCTGTATGCCAACTACAGTGCGGTTGGCGTGACCACGGCCGGGTATCCCACCATGGATACCGCGCTTTGCACCAACACCGCGGCCGGCACGTGCTATTGGCAGCTCTTCGACAAGCAGTTGGCACTGTTTTCGTACGCCGCCCCGCTGGCCAACGGCGCGCAGAACTTTTCGGTAAAGGACCCTTTTTACACCCGATGGCAAAACGCGGGCGGCATTGTTGTGCTGGGCGCCGCCACGTCGGCCGAGACCGCGGCCACCAGTGCCGCGGGTAGCGCGTACACGGTGCAATCCTTTCAGAACGGCCTGATCTTCAGCATCACCTCCGGCACGCTCCGCGGGCGGGAGGTGGTCGTGGTTCCGCCGGTGACGACAACGTATTTGGCCAACGGCGGCCCGGGTGGCTTTCTCGGCCTTCCCACGGGCCCGGCGGTTTCGATCGGCAACAATCGTTTCCGGCAAACGTTTGAAGGCGGCGCGATCGACTACGATTCCACCGGCACGGGTACGGTTCGTCTGCCGGTGTTCTCTATCGGCCTGACCCCGGGCCCGGCGACCCTCACTTTGAAACTGAACGATACCCTGCAGGTCACCGCGGTTCCCCGCGCGCTGAATGGCGATGAACTGTTGGACCGGCCCATCGCCTGGACCACCACCAACGGCCGCGTGGTGTCGATTCAAGCTTCCGGGGCTACCGCGACACTTCGCGCGGTAGGGGGTGGGGTGGCGACGGTTACGGCAACCGCGGAGGGGAAAATCAGTTCCCCGATTCAGATCCTCGTGCAGACCACCTGTTGCGACGTTGGGGAAGGGGCGCCGAGCGCGGCCGCGGCGCAGACGTTTCAGGACGCGGTTACCCGCAACCGGCTGGTGCTGCAGCTTCCCGGCCGCAGTCCGGTGCGCCGTTTGGGCAATGGCTACGTGCAGGAAGTAGCGACCACGAATGGGGTTCGCGTCCTTCTGGCCCTGCCCGACCGGCTGGCGCAGGCCTACGTTCTTGCGGGTGCGATTTTAGGCCGCTACGAGGATTTTGGGGGCCCCTCGGGTATGTTGGGCTATCCACTATCCGATGCCACGAGTGGCGGCAGGCAGAACTTTGAAAACGGAGTGCTGGCCGGTTCTCCGGTGCGGCTGGTCTCCGGTGCTTTATTGACGAGATGGCAGGCGCTGGGACTCGAAACCGGCGTCGCCGGTCCTCCCATCAGCGATGTGGCCAGCTTCTTTACCTTTGCGGCGTCGAGCGGGATCCAGCAGGCGTTCCGGTCGGGTTCGCTATATGGTGTGCCTTCGGTTGGCCGGGTGAACTTTACGACGGGGGCCATCCACGCGAAGTATGTCGAGTTGGGAGGGCCCACGGGGCGTTTGGGTGCTCCTTCGAATGACGAATACGCCGTGGCCGGAGGGCGGCGGCAGGACTTTGAGGGGGGATATCTGCTGGTGGCGGCCGGGGCGGCAGAGGCATCCGCGATGGAAACTCCCCGATTGCCTTCCGTTACGGCTACCCCCGGTACTGTGATCGCCGGGAGCAGGGTTCGGCTGGCGCTGGGTGGTTTCGGAGAGAACCGGCGAATCCGCGTCCGCACGACCGGCGAAGCCGACTTCTTCGTGCAACCGTCGAATGGCGCATTCGCTTGGGAGCTGCTGGTGCGAACGAATGCGAGCCCGAGGACCGACGTTCACGGTACGGGCCGTGGCGGACGCCCGTCCCCGGCTGGCCATCGTGCGGGGAGACCGCCAAGCGGGGCCCCCGGGGTCGCTGTTGCCGGTGCCTTTGCGAGCGCAATTGGTGGATGAATCGAGCAATCCCTTGGCCGGGGTGAGGGTTTCCTTCACGCCTTCGCCCGGTGGTGCGCTGACACGGGTTTCGGCCGTCACCGACAGCAATGGCGAGGCAGAAGCCGTCCTCCGTTTGCCTTCCCGGGAAGGAATTGCGTTGGTCACCGCGGAGGCGCTGCTGCAAGTGGTGACCTTTCAGGTGCAGATGACTGGTGGAGCGTTGAGTTCTTTCCCGCGCGTGGTCGACTCGGGAGATCCTTATCTCGCCTCAGCCGCCGCGATCCTCCGGTACTACCAGGACCGTGGGGAGTTATCGTCGCCGATCGCCACGGCCAGCCCGGCGTCTTTGGCGGCCTATTTGAAGGGGTTCTGCGCGTTTGACAGCGCCGGCGCCCAGATTTGCGATGGTCTCCTCGAAAACGGGACCCCCAACTTGTGGCGATTGCCGGGATTCGTGTCCGGGAATTTGGAGCCGGTCGCCCTGGAGGCCAGTGAGCAGACGCTGAGGGACGCCGTGGCCTCCGGTCCGGTGCTGGTCAGCCTAGCACTCGAAAGCGGTGCCGCCCATGCGGTGGTGGCGACGGGTATTGGGTCGGCCGGGGAGGTACTCATCGTGGACCCCAGTCCGACCTTCGGCCGGACCTCGCTGGGGGATTACCTGGCTGGATTCAACGCGGGCAACTTGGCCTATAAAGGACGGATAACCGGGTTGTTGCGGTTAGCGCCGCGCGCGCCGGCGAATCCAGGGTTTTTGGTCGTCAGCGAGACGGCGACCACTCAGGTAGCGGGACCGGCCGGGGTGTGTGGCGCGACGTTTGGGGTTTACCGGAACGGTGTTCCGATCCAGTTCCGGGGCTGCGACGGATTGGAGGCGGTCTATCAACTGGATCTGGCCTCGGCGGGCCGGTTCACGGCGACCGTGACTGACTTGTCGCCGGTGGGTGCACGGTATACCCTGGTTGGCGAACAATCGGCATCATTCCGGGTATCGCGGCCTGGCGTGCAGTGGGAGGTGTCGCCTTTGGCGGCATCCTTCGGAGCCACCGCCGTTCTGAACGGGGCTAGTTTTGTGCCCGACCTCGCGCCTGGGGCGCTCGTCAGCGTTTTTGGGGTGGGTTTGGGACGAGCCGGCACGCCGACGACGGCGGAGATCGGTGGTCGAGCGGCCGAGGTTCTCTTTGCGAGTGCCTTTCAGGTGAATTTGGGGGTTCCGTTGGACTTACCGGCGGGCAGCTACACATTGACCTTACGATCAGCATTCGGCGTGGCGGAAGCACCCGTCGAACTGCGCGACGTCGCACCGGCGATATTCCGGCTGGGCGAAGGGCAGATGGCAGTGGTGAATCCCAACGGCAGTTTGAACGGTCCGGCCCAGCCGGCGGCCCGCGGAACGGCCTTGATCCTTTACGGAACCGGGTTTGGGGCTGTAGTACCCCAGGGAAATCTGACGCGAACGGCGCGTGCGGTTTCGGCCCACATAAACGGGCTAGAGGTTCCGATTGGGTACAGTGGACTCGCCCCTGGGTACATTGGACTCTATCAGCTAAACCTGACTTTGCCGGTTGATATGCCACCGGGTCTGTTCCAGACGCTGGAACTGCGCCAGGGCGGGGTAAGGGCAAATCCCATAAGTGTTTCAATCCAATAGGTTTAAAATTGCTGGGCAGAGACGGATCAGGACCCTGCCCGAACGAGCAGACAATTCCCGGTGGTGTGGCCCTAAACCTGCTAACGTTAAACGTGCGTACAGACCCCTCTCGGCGCAAGTCTTTGGAAACTCAGAGCTTGACTTGACGGGGTGGGAATGTTAAAAAGTATAGGACTGCGTCTACTCAGGGTTAGGCGGTTTTCTGTTTATCAGGACCGCGAGTACGGACGAATCAAAAAAATATAAAGATTAGCTTGGCTCGCAAGGAGCCGCCAACCGCAGGCTGACAGAAATTTGTCGTCGCGACCATGCGAACTCCTCGAGACCAAGTCAAAGCGGTAAAAAGGTAGTTTTTCATCAATTCGGATTTAATTCCACAAGGAGAAGGAAATGGCAGATTTCCGCAAATGGTTCCCGGTATTGGCCGTTGCCTCGCTGATGTTTGGCGCGGCAGCTTCCGCCAATGCCCAACCGGCGTTTAGCTGTAACACGAACGCTGGCGTTCCGCCGATTGTACGCGCGGAAGGGCTGACGGAACTCGTTGGTGACTTGATTTTGAACTGTACTGGTGGCACCCCGACCGCTCTCAACGCGACGGTCCCCCAGGTCAACTTCCAGATCTTTTTGAACACCAACGTGACTTCCCGTCTGCTCAGTGATCCCTGGAGCGAAGCGCTCCTCATGATCGACGAGCCCGCTGGCACGGCGGATGGCTCCGGCAACCTCCGGTATTGCACCATCAATGGTGGATGCCCGATGCGTGGCGTTGGCGGCACCTCTGGTGGCGTCAACTACAGCGCCGGTGACTTCAACAACCCGTCGCCCGCCAACGTGTTCCAAGGCCGTCAGGCTGGTGCGAACCAGATCGTGTGGCTCGGTGTGCCGATTGATCCTCCCGGCACCACCACCACCCGCATCATCCGCATCACCAACGTTCGTGCGAACGCCAACCAGCTTGGTGTGAGCTCGACGTTGATCCCGACCCAGATCGTTATGTTCGTTTCGGCGACCTCGACGACCTCGATCCCGATCAACAACCCGCAGCAGACCGTGGCTTTCATCCAGCCCGGCCTGTCGTTCGGCCTCCGCACGTCGGTTGGTCTGAACTACCTGCAGTGCGTTTCGACCAACAGCAGCGCTGCGACGAGCAGCACCTCCAACATGACCAGCACGCGGCACATCCTCCGCTTCACGGAAGGTTTTGCTTCGGCGTTCAAGCGCCGGAACATCGCCTACCGGAACAATGCGGATGAGAGCCCGACGCCGGAACCGCAGAACACCCCGAACAACAACTTCTTTACCGAAACTGGTTTCTACAACCCGAATCCTGTGGCTGGCGCCAACAACTCCACCACTGGCACGGGTCCGGTCTCGGCCCTGACCACCAACCTGTCCCAGGCTGGCCTTGCTTCCCAGGGCACCCGTCTGATGGCTCGCTTCACCAACGTTCCCGCTGGCATCGTGCTCTATGCTTCGATCTACAGCGTCGGTTCGAGCAGTGATACCGGTCCTAGCGGCACGGCCCAGATCACGAGCGCGCAGACTGCGTCCAACTCGTTGCTCCGCCTTGTCTCAACGGATGCCAGCGGCGGCGGCTTGTTCTCGGCCGTTTCGAACACGAACGTGTCGACCCAGGGCGGCCAGTCCATTCCTTCTGCTCCCATCACCCTCAGCAACGGCTCGGGTATGGCGGTTTGGGAAATCATGACGTCCAACCCCTTCCAGGTCCAGACTGTTGAAGCTGCGATCTCGGTGGCTTATGTCGCCAACACCAGCAACAACCTTCCTGGCCTCGGCACCGCCTCGGTCGCTGGCAGCTTCGCGCCGCTCAGCACCGTGACGACTGCTTCGACCACCAACAACCAGCCCCGTTTTGCAGATACGAGCTCCGCTCGTACCCTGTTCAACGTGAATGCTTGCAGCACGAACATCCTGTTCCCGTTCTTGACGAACCAGGTGGGCTTCGACTCGGGTATCGCTATCGCGAACACCTCGACCGACCCGTTCGGAACTGCCCCGCAGTCCGGTCCGTGTAAGCTGAACTACTACGGTGAGACCACCGGTGGTGGCGCGGCTCCCGCGGCTCAGACCTCGGCGGTGATTCCGTCTGGTAAGACCTTGACGGCGACCTTGTCGAGCGGCGGTAACTATGGTGTCGCGGCTACGCCCGGCTTCCAGGGTTACGTGATTGCCCAGTGTAACTTCCAGTATGGCCACGGCTTCGCCTTCATCAGCGACGTCGGCGCCAACCGGGTTTCCGAGGCATATCTCGCCCTCATCATGGACGGCCAGGTTGACACCTATCCGCGGTCCGGCGTCTTCTCTGAAGTCCTCGGCCACTAAACCACAAGCAACGCAACCGGCAACGGGGAGAAGCGAAAGCTTCTCCCCGTCGTCATTTTACGAAACCAGCTTTTTGATTCAGTAATTTACCTTCTCTCTTCTTGTAGTACTATTCGACCAGTGGTAAATTAAGTGTTGTCGCTCTCCGCTTCCCGTCTCCGCTCTCCCGTAGTCCGCGTCCACAATCCCCCATCTTTCGAGGTAGCAATGTCGCTCTTCCGACACAGCCTTTTGGCGTCGGTTTGTCTGCTTGTGTCCGCTTGGACCTCCTTCGCACAAACCCAGCTGTTCCTTTTGCCCAATACATCGAGCCAGGCAGGGACGGTCACCGCCTTCCGGCTGGATCCGTTTACAACGATTTCTTCCTTCACGGCGCAAACTGGCGCTGCTTTCTTCTTCGTGAACTCTGAGGGGACCAAGTACTATTCCGTCGCCCGTTCCGGCAGCGACACATTAATGGTGCTGGAGGCGGCAAATCCGGCGAACGTGCTCAAGCGTCAGAACCTGTCCCAAGCGGAAGCTGCGACGCTTACCCCGGATGGCCGCCGCTTGCTTATCGTGGCAAATGGCCTGCACATCTTCGATACAACCACCGACAACCTTCTGAACACCGTAACTAGCGTCGGGAATCAACCGATTGACGTCGCGGTGTTGCCGGACGCGACCAGAGCCTTCGTGCTCAGCGCTGTGAGTAACTCCCTAACAGCCGTCGACCTGAATACCAACGCGGCGGTCGGCGCTCCGCTGACCATCGGCGGTGCTTTGACGGGGGTCTCCGTCGGCTACAACGGTCTGGTCTACGTGACGACCTCCAATCGCCTCTACGAGATCGATGGCCGCTCCATGACGATCCGGACTGAAATTCCGCTGAATGCGCGGCCAGGCAAGATCGTCTTCACTCCAGACGGTCAGTACGGTCTTATGGTGAACCAGACGCCGGTCACAGGTTCTTCCGTGATCCTGGTTGATCTGCGCAGCCGCACGGTTGCGGGCACGATCCCAAATTTCGGTCCGATTCTCGACTCTTTGACTGTTGCCTCTAACAACCGGGTCTACGCAATATCCAACCAGACGCAAGCGTTGTTCGAAATCAGTTTGAGCCCGTTGAACATCAACCCGCCGCAGTTTGCTAACATCGGCACGCCGAATAACGTAACGGCCCTCGTTGGTACGAATGAGACGCCCAATCCTCGTTTCTTGTTCGCGGTGACGCCCGGTTCGGTGATTCGCCTCGATAACACTTCCGTCCCGCCCGCCGGGATCGGGGCGGCTTCGATCCCGGCCAACCCGGGTGCGTTGGTATTTGCCGCGCGCGCCCTGGTTGGCGCAACCCCGACTCAGATCCTCGGTTACAACAGCATCCAAAGCACCGCGGTCGGGACTGCCTACCAGCCTCTGATCACGCGCGTGCTGAACTCGACCGGTACCCCAATTAAGGGTGTTTCGGTGACCTTTGCATCGGACAACTCGGCGGCTCAAATCCAGGGCGGCACGGTCGTCACCAATGACCAGGGCTATGCCGTAACCAATGTGATTGCTCCGCCGACGGCTGGCACTTTCACGGTCACAGCCACGGCTGGTACGGGTGGCGCGAGCGCTCCAACTTTCCAATTTACACTGACCACTGGCTCCACCACAGGCGGTGGAACCCCGACCGGATTACTGAAGATCGTTCGGGGTCAAGGCCAATTGGTGCAGGAACAGTTCCAGATCACCGAGCCGATGACGGTCGAGATGCTGGATACTCAGGGTCGGCCTGCGGTGAACCAGACGATCACATTCTCTCTGCAGACCGGTAGCGGGTCCTTCAACACCTCGACGTCGGATGGCACGGTTCTTCCGGGCGCGACTTGTAGCGGGAATGTCTGTACCGTTCAAACCGACGCCAATGGCCGCGCGGGTATCGGTTTTATTGCGACTTCAGTGAATCCGGGTCAGTCCTATGCCCAGCAGACCATCACGGCCACGAACGGAACGAACACCGTAAACTTCATTCTGACGAGCATCCTCGGACAGTTGCTCGGTGGCGGCTCGGCGTCGCCGCCGATCGTTGAACGAATCAAGCCTGTCGAGCGGGATATCGTTGGCCAAGCGGGAACCACCGTAAACGAGGCCATCCAGGTGCGCGTGATCGTCGTCTCGGGCCCGCAGTCGGGCCAGGTGATCCCCAATGTTTCGCTCCGTGCTTCGACCGGCAATACGCCTGGCGCCGGCCCCACCGGCAACTGCGTCGGCGAGGGTGACGTCGCGCTGACGGATTCGAATGGCGTGGCCACCTGTAATCTTGCCGTCGGCGGCCGTCTCGGTATCGCTCCGCTGCAGGTGGTTGTCGGCGGGACCATTAACCTTGGCGGGGCTTCGCTCAACCTCGACGTGCGTCCTGGACCTCCCTCCACGATTCGCCTGGTGCAGGGCAACAATCAGTCGGGTGCTCCCGGCGAACGGTTGCGGCTTGCGTTTGTCGCTGAGGTTTCCGACGCTTTCAGCAACGTTCTGCCCAATGTGGCTGGTCAATGGGAAGTTGCGGTGCCCAACTCCATCACCCTCGCGAATGTCGTGAGTACCTCGGACTCGACGGGCCGGGTTTCTGCTCTCGGCACGCTGGGAACGGTCCCGGGCAGCAACCTGGTTCGCTACCGGGTTGGCAACGCCACCGGCAGCTTCACCTTTAACGTAAACATCGCGATCACCGGATTGGCGGCGGTTGCCGGCAGTGGTCAAACCACCATCACCGGGCAACCGTTCCCGCAACCTTTGATTGTCCAGGTCACGGATGATCGTGGGGCGCCGACAGCTGGCCAACCGGTTGTCTTCTCAGTCGTAGGCGGCAGCGCCACCCTGAGTGCGGCTACCGTCAACAGCGGTGCCGACGGCCGAGCATCGGTGAATGTGACGGCTGGCCCAGTGGCCGGTACGATCACCATTCGCGCATCCTTGGGGAACCTCTCCCAAACGTTTACGCTCACCTCCCGCCTGCCGGGCCCGGTGTTTAGCGTGAACAACATCGTCAACACGGCCAGCAACCAGCCCGGTCTTGTGCCCTGCGGTATCGGCACGCTCTTCGGGACCGGCATCGCCCCCACCTTAAACGGGGTTCTCCCGGCCAATCTGCTCGGATTCGGCGGCTTGCCGCTGATTCTGAACGGTGTGGAAATCAACTTCGACGGCCAGGCTGCTCCCATTCTGGCGATCGCTAATCAGAACCGGCAGGAGTCGATCATCTTCCAAACCCCTTGTAACTTGGTGCCGGGCAACCGGGTCACCGCTACGGTTCGGGTGTCGGGTGGTTCGACAAGCGCCAGCGGCATTCAGGTACTGCGGACGCAACCGGGTATCTTCGAAACCGATCCGGGTAATGGCGTCCGCCGCTATGCGGCGGTGCAGCGTCCGGACGGCAGCTGGGTTACGCTTCAAAATCCCGCCCGCCGGGGTGAGGTTTTGAAGATGCTCGTAACCGGCCTCGGCTCCGTGACCCCGGCGACCGACACGAACCGGGCGGGCATTGCCGGGCAACTCGTGCAAGCTCCGCTCATTGTGGGTCTGAACGACGCGGGTATCCGGCTGGTCTCGGCCGAGTACGCCGTGGGCATGATGGGTATCTACGTGGTTGCTTTCGAGGTACCCCTCGATGCAGCCCCGGGGCAATACCGGAGCCTGGCGATCGCCGCGGAAGGGCTTAATGGCGAACTGGTCTTCGGCAATAGCTCCGCAGTTGCCGCCATCCAATAGCCCTAGTCCGTTTACAAACAGCAAAAGCCCCGCCGTCAGGCGGGGCTTTTGCATTCCTGCTTGATATCCTGAAATCTGCATGCGCCGTACCCGCTGGGTCCTCCTAGCCAGCATTCTCATTCTCGTCGCCGCCGTCGCGGGTATCTATCGGGCGCAAAAGGACGCGCAGGACAAAGCGGCGCCGGTCAGGCCGGCCTCCCTGCCGGACAACGTTAGCGTTTCGGCGCAGGACTGGCGGTGGAGCAAAAATGATGGCGAGCGGCCAATTGTCGAGGTGCGGGCGCGCAACTTCGAGCAGAAGAATGACCCGCCGCGGGTTGATCTCGAGAAAGTTGAGCTCAAGCTCTTCCACAAGGACGGGAAAGCCTTCGATCTGGTGAAGAGCGCGCAGGCCGAACTGCGGATGGAAGACAGCACGCTGTACTCGGCCGGCGATGTCGAAATCACGATGGGTCTAACCGAGCAGCCGAACCCCGCTAATCGTCTCGTTCGCATTCAAACGTCTGGCGTCACCTTCGAAACGCAGTCGGGCAAGGCGACCACTGATCAGGACGCCTCGTTCGCCTTCGAGAATAGCGAAGGCACCGCGCACGGGGCCGAATACGATCCCGCCACCAGGGATCTGCATCTGCGCAGCGCCGTGAAGCTGAACTGGCGGGGCAAGGGACCGGCCTCGAAGCCGATGACGGTCGAGGCTGCCGAACTGAACTATCGCGAGAATGAAGACAAGGTCTATTTGAAGACGTGGTCCCGGCTCCAGCGGGGGAACATGACCCTGAACGCCGCCGACTCCATTGTCACGCTCGACAAGGGCGAGATCCGGCTGGTGGAAGCGGCGCAAGCCAAAGGCGAGGATCGCGCCCCGGGGCGTCAGCTCCTCTACGCGGCGACGCAGCTCTGGCTTCACTTCGGGGCGAAAGGGGTGATGGAATCCATCGAGGGCAAGCAAGGGGCTCGCCTTGAGACCATCGCGGATTCTGGTCGAACGGTGGTGAACTCGCAAAGTGTCGATCTCGCCTTCGAAGGGGGAACCGGCGATAGCATTCTCCAAAAGGCGACTGCTACCGGCAACACAGTCGTCGAGTCCTATCCGATTCGCCGGGGAGCGGGCGAGCCCCCGTCCGACCGGGTTCTCAAGAGCGAGGTCGTTGAAATGACCATGCGTCCAGGGGGACAGGAGATCGACCACCTCGATACCCACAGTGCGGGCCAGATCGAATTCCTGCCGAAGAGTCCGCGTCAGCGCTACCGGCGTCTCGACGGCGAGCGGTTCTCGATGGTGTATGGCGCCAACAATCAACTGGAGAAGTTTCGGGCGACTCAGGTAAAAACCGTGACTCGCGCGATGAAGAAAGGCGACCCGGACCGCAAAACGAGCAGCCAGGATCTGCAGGCGTTGTTTGACCCCAAGACTGGCGAGCTCCAGACGCTGGAACAATGGACCGGTTTCCAGTTCGAGGAGGGCGAGCGGCGGGCCCGCAGCGACCATGCGCGCCTTGAGACCACAACCGACCGGGTGGTTCTAAAGGGCGCCGCGCGGATGTGGGACCCCACCGGGTCGACCGACGCTCTGCAGATTGAACTCGACCAGAAGACCGGGGACATGATTGCGGAGGGAAAGGTCACTTCCACCCGGCTCCCCGACGAAAAGAAACCGAAGAAGCCCCAGGGTTCGCTGCTGGACTCCTCCGACACCGTGCAGGCTCGCGCCAACCGGATGCAGACGAAGGAAGGCAATCAATGGATTCGCTACGATGGCAACGCTCTGCTCTGGCAAGGGCCCAATCGGATCGAAGCCGATTCCATCCTGATTCAGCGGAAGCTACAGCGCCTCGATGCGACGGGCAATGTCATCAGCCAGTTCCGGGAGAAGACGAAGAATCTGTTTACCGTCGTCCGGGCGCCGCAAATGACGTACTGGGACGCGGAGAAGAAGGCGCATTACATGGGTAACGCCAAGCTCAACCGTGGGAACCTGTTGGTGACCTCGCGCGACCTGTTCGCCTGGTTCTCGCAAAAAGAGAACGACAGTTCGCTCGAGCGGGCGGAGGCGATTGGCGACTCGGTGATCGTGCAGAGCGGGCCGGACGCGACCGGCAAGCCGCGCACGCGGCGGGGCACCTCCGAGCGTTCCGACTATGATGTGGCGGCGGGGCGGGTGATCCTGTCGGGAGGAGCGCCGCAGATGTTCGACTCGCTCAAGGGAATCACGAAGGGAGAACGGTTGACGTGGTTCGCCAACGATGACCGGCTTCTCGTCGATGGCTCTTCCAACCAACCGGCCGCAAGCCGTATCCTAAAGAAACGGTAGCGTATGCGTTCACTCGAAACACGTGAAATCTCGAAGAGTTACCGGGGGCGCAAGGTCGTCGACAACGTGTCGGTGTCCGTGCAGCAAGGGGAAGTAGTGGGCTTGCTCGGGCCAAATGGCGCAGGGAAGACCACGAGTTTCTATATGATCGTCGGGTTGATCAGCCCGGATTCGGGCGTGGTGCAGCTCGATCAGGACGACATCACCCATCTGCCGATGTACCAACGGGCTCGCCGCGGAGTCAGCTATCTGCCGCAGGAGCCGTCGGTTTTTCGCAAGTTGACGGTGGAGGAGAACCTGATGGCGATCCTCGAAACCCTATCGCTTGACGCGCGCCAACGGCGCGAACGCATGAACCGCCTGATTGAGCAGTTAGGGCTGGAAACCGTTCGCCTGAATAAGGGGTACATGCTCTCGGGCGGGGAGCGGCGTCGAGTGGAAATCGCCAGATCCCTTGTCATTGAACCGACGTTTCTTCTTCTCGACGAGCCTTTCAGCGGCATCGATCCCATTCAAGTTCTCGAAATCCAACGTATTATTTTTGACCTGAAGAAGAGCGGCATCGGCATCCTGATTACCGACCACAACGTCCGAGAGACCTTGGCGACGGTTGATCGGGCCTACATCATCAATGGTGGCAAGATCTTCCGGGCTGGTTCGCCAGAGGACCTGGGGCGGGATCCCGAGGTCAAACGGGTTTATCTCGGGGAAGGCTTCCAGTTTGAGCTGGGTTTCCGTCCTTAGCTGGGAGTACTACTGTTGAAGTACTCCTCAATTGGGCCTTTCACCACGCTGGCGCTGGGCGTATCATGATGCGTGTTGCCAGCCACCCGCCAACCCCGCCCGATCTCTGTCCGATCTGTTCCGACCGTCGCGCTGGTGGGAAGTTCGCGGATGGAGGTCGCCATGCAGCCAGGCCCTGAAGATGCCCTAGAGTCGGCGCAAGCCCAGATTCGGGAGTTGGAACTGCGGACGAAGGAGCTCACGCGCCGCGAACGCGCCCGTCAGCGCGAGGTGACGGCCGTGCGCCGCAAGCTTCGCGAATTCGCGGGAGACCTGGAGTTCGCGCTCGAACTGGAGCGCCGCCGCGCCTCTGAACTGGAACAGGCCTACTATGACATGGTGCTGCGGCTGACCCGCGCCTCGGTCTACAAGGACAACGAGACCGGAGCGCACATCCAACGAGTAAGCTTCTATGCCAAGATCATCGCCCGGTCCCTTGGCTGGAGCGAAGTGGACCAGGAACTGATCTTCCGGGCCGCCCCCATGCATGACGTCGGCAAAATTGCGATACCCGATATCCTGATTAGGAAGCGGGGTGCCCTGGGCGCGGAAGATCGCCGCATCATGGAGAGTCACACCCTCATCGGCGCCCAACTGCTTGAAGGGTCGAACTCCCGCCTGCTGGAAATGGCGCGGGATATCGCCGTGACGCATCACGAGCACTGGGACGGGACCGGCTATCCCCGCCAACTGCAGGGCAACCAGATTCCGATCGCTGGCCGCATTGTGATGCTGGGCGACAACTACGACGCCCTGCGCAGTTGCCGGAGCTACAAGAAAGGCTTCACGCACGAAAAGGCCTGCCGGATCATCCTCGAAGGTGACCTGCGGACGCGGCCCGAGCACTTCGATCCCCAACTGCTCGACCTCTTCCGGACGATCCACCCGGAGTTCAATGAGATCTTCGAGCGGTTTCAGAAGGAAGAATCGCTGGGCCTATAGGATGAGCCGCTGTTCGCCCACGCGACGGGTAATCCGTTCCCGGTCCAACAGTTCTAACAAGGGAATCGCATACTTGCGGGACACGCCCGTCCAGTCCTTAAAGTCGCCCACGCCGAAGCTCTGTCCCTTCTTGCCCGCCAAGAGTGCTTTCAGGCCGTCGAGCGTCTCGATGTGGTAGACCAGCTCTTCGCTGACCTTCACGAGACGCCGCTCCTTCAACAGCATCTGCAGCAGGAGCCTCGCCCGTGCGTTCTCCACCCCACTCTGCAACAAAACCTCGCTCAGCCCTGGTGTCGCCAGGCCGCCCTGACGGAAGGCGTTTTCCATCTTCTCGCGAGCGGCCGACTCATCCTCCTGTAGTTGCACCCGATGGGTGCTCAGCCGCACGAGGTCCTGCTGCGCGGTCAGCTTGGTGGTCATCGACAAGAGGGCGTCGAACAGGTGCGCGGGGCCCTGGGACAGAACTTTGCCACGCAGCTCCCCCTTCGCCATACCGGCCTGCAACGGATTCGCCCGGTGAAACGCCGCCAGGGTCTTCTCGGCCAGCGACAAGCGCGCCTGGGCCCAACTGGCCGCGACGACATGGCCCCCACACGCGATCAGCCCCACGGGCAGGTCCGGCGCAGCGCCGAGCTTGCGGCGTAACTCCGCCCGGTCCAGGCCTGCCGCCGACTCGGTAACCAAGAGCTGCGCGGCCGCGGCCGGAGTCGCCGTCGCCAGCGTTTGTAAGCGATCCGGGCTGGTGCGTCGTGGTGGGGCGATTTCGCACACGGTCGCCCCGCCGATGGTGACGACCGGGGAAAACTGCCGCAGAATGCAACGGTCCCCCGGAAACAGCAGCAGCCCCTGCCGCAGCCGCAGCCGGACCCAACCGCTCTCACCGGGTTGCAGCGCCGTTCCTTCCAGCAGGCGCATCTCCGCCACCGTCTCGGCGGTGCCCGAGTGGAAATGAACCAGGGTCCGCAGCTTTAATGGCTTCGCGGTGGGTAAAAGGATGAGCCGAGCGTCCACTACCCGCACCGGCTCGAACCAGCCCGGCTCACTCAGCACCATGCCGCGCTCAATCTGGCTATGTTCGATGCCGGCCAGATTGACGGCGGTCCTCTGGCCGGCCACTGCCTTCGCCGCCGGCTTTCCATGCACTTGCAGCCCACGCACGCGCAACCGCCGGCCCGTGGGGTAGAGCTCCACTTCCTGCTCCACTTCCACGCGCCCCGCCATCAACGTCCCGGTGACCACCGTCCCGAACCCTTTCATCGCGAACGAACGGTCAATCGGCAGCCGGAACGCCGTAGCCGGATTGCGTGGCCGGAGGGAATGGGCCACCTTCCGCAGTTCGGCCTGCAACGCTTCGACCCCTTCGCCCGTCTTAGCACTGACTGGCAGGATCGGCGCGCCCTCGAGGAACGAGCCCGCGACGAACTCTTCCACCTCCATCCGGACCAACTCCAACCACTCCGCATCCACCAGATCGGCTTTTGTCAGGACGACTATGCCTCTCTCCACCCCTAGTAACCGGCAGATATCAAAGTGCTCACGCGTTTGCGGCTTAATGCCTTCGTCCGCGCCGATTACCAGCAGCACCACGTCGATGCCGCTTACCCCCGCCAACATCGTTCGGACAAATCGCTCGTGCCCCGGCACGTCAATGAACCCGGCCCGGACGCCGTCGCCCAGGTCCAAATGGGCAAACCCCAGCTCAATCGAAATGCCACGCCGCTTCTCTTCTTCCAGGCGATCCGTGTCGATCCCCGTCAGCCGCCGCACCAGCGACGTTTTTCCGTGGTCGATATGTCCCGCCGTCCCGACGATAATTGATCTCATGCGCGCTGTTCTTCTCATCGTCGCAGGTTGTGCTTTCGCCGTCGCGCAGGAAGCCGACCAACCCTTGTTCAAAGCAGGCGTCGCCGACGTCCGCGTGGATACCCAGGTCCTGCTCAAGGATCGTGTCGTCGACTCGCTCACGCGCGAAGACTTCCAACTCTTTGACAACAGCGAACTCCGCCCGCTGCTCGATTTCAATCGGGAACGCGAGCCGCTGACGCTGCTGCTGCTGCTTGACCTGAGCGGCAGCATGAGCAAGTTTCTTGAACAGCTCAACCGCGCCAGCGGCGCCGCGCTTGCGCAACTGCGGCCGGGCGACTCGGTGGGCGTGATGGTGTTCAGCCGCGAAGCGAAAGCGACGCTGCCCTTCACCACCGACCGTACCGCCGCCGTGCAGGGCCTGCGCGATGCGGTGCGCGAGCGCGATCTCGGCAGCGGCACGCTGATCAACCCGGCCGTTATAGCGGCCGCCGAACATCTCCGCGCCAACGCCCCGCCCCAGGGCCGCCGGGCGATCGTCATCGTCACCGACAATCTCGGGCTCAACTACCAGTCTCCCGACGAAGCCGCCATTCGCGCACTGCATGACGCCAACACCGTCCTGAACGCCATCGTGGTTGGCAAAGGCCGCCGCCCGGATGGGACCCGCAGCCAGTTCGTCAATCCAGACTTCTCGCCCTCGAACGTGTTCAAGATTGCCGACGAAACCGGCGGCGACGCCCTGAAGGCCGACCGCGCCGACGAGGCGTTCCCGCAGATCGTGGAACGCATCCGAACCCGCTATAACCTCATCTACCGCGCTCCTGAGGGCAAGCCCGGTGAGTTTCGCGAGATTCGCGTCGAACTCTCGCCCGCCGCCAAGCTCCGCTACCCTGGCGCGGAGGTTCGCTCCCGCCGCGGCTACTTCGTGCAGTAGCATTTGGGGATGCCGCTCTCCCGCCGCGAACTGCTGCTCAGCCTGGTCCCTGCCAAGCGCCCGAACATTCTCTTCTGCATTGCCGACGACCAGTCCCACCCCGCTGGCGCCTCGCCCGCCTTCACGCGGGTGGCAGCCAACGGGGTGCTCTTCCGCAACGCCTACAGCCTGTCGCCCGGCTGCGCGCCATCCCGCGCGGGATTGCTCACGGGGCGGTTCCCCTGGCAACTCGGCGAAGCGGGCACCCACGCGGCCGGATTCTCGCGCAGCCTGGTCGTTTACCCGGACCTGCTCGCCCAAGCCGGCTATCACATCGGGATTACCGGAAAGGGTGCGGGCCCGTGCAATTTCGCCAAGGACGGTTGGCCCCACAATCCTGCCGGGCCTGCCTTCAATCAGGCGAAGCTGACGCCTCCGACCAAGGGCATTCAAGGGAATGATTACGCCGCCAACTTCGCCCAGTTCCTCGACGCGCGGCCGGCCAATCAACCCTTCTACTTCTGGTACGGCTGCCAGGAGCCGCATCGGGCCTACGAGCCCGGCGCCGGAGTCCGCGCGGGCAAAAAGCTGGCGGATGCCGTGGTTCCGCCGCACTTGCCGGATAACGAAATCGTCCGCGCCGACCTGCTCGACTACCAACTGGAGGTCGAGCATTTCGATACGCATCTCGGCCGCATGCTCGACCTGCTGGCCAAGAAAGGCGAACTGGAGAATACGCTGGTGGTCGTCACCGCGGACAATGGCATGCCCTTCCCCGGCGCCAAGGCGACGATGTTCGACCCTGGCATCCATCTGCCCCTCGCCATTCAGTTTCCCGCGCAGGCCAAGGGAGGCCGCGTGGTCGATGATCTGGTCAGCTTCGCCGACTTCGCGCCCACCATCCTGGAGGCTGCGGGCGTGCCGGTCCCGGCGAACATGGTGGGCCACAGCTTGCTGCCGTTGTTGCGCTCCGGCCGTTCGGGGCTGGTGGAGCCAAAACTCCGCCGCCGGATCTTCTCCGGCCGGGAGCGCCACTCCCATGCCCGGCGAGACAATCTCGGCTACCCGGCCCGCGCGATCCGCGAAGGGAATTTCCTTTACGTTTGGAACATGAAGCCGGACCGCTGGCCGGCCGGCGATCCCGTCGCAAACTTTGCCGATATCGACGACGGCGCCACCAAAAGCTGGATGATGGCGCATCGCGACCATCCGCTGTTTGAAAGGAGCTTTGGCCGCCAGCCGGAGGAGATGCTGTTCGACGTCGCCACCGACCCCGGTTGTCTGCGGAATCTGGCGGCTAACCCCGCACACGCCAAACGCCGGAAAGCGCTCCGTGCGACCCTCGAAAAGGAGCTGACCCGGCACGGCGATCCGCGTCTGCTGGGGCAGGGAGATATCTGGGAGAGCTATCCGCGGTATTCGCCCATGCGGAAGATACTCGGCGGCTTCGTCGAGGAGGGGCAATACAATCCCGCCTTCCAAGCGAAAAAGCCATAACTCGGACTCATCAAGGCGACAATAGGAGAAGTTAATCCATGGGTATTGCCGCCGATTTCGTTCTGATCGTAGTTGCCGGGCTCTTAGGCGCCCTGCTCGCCCGTGCCCTGAAGTTGCCGCTGCTGGTAGGCTACGTCGCGGCCGGGGTGGTCGTCGGACCGTACACCGGCGGCCCCACCGTTGGGCAGGTACATGACATTGAACTACTGGCCGAAATCGGCGCCGCGCTGCTGCTGTTCTCACTCGGACTCGAAGTCTCCTTGCGAGACCTGCAGCCGGTGCGCCGCGTGGCGCTCATTGGGGGTCCGATTCAGGTGGTGCTGACCCTGCTGGCCGGCTCGCTGGCGGGCGTCTATCTGTTTGGCATGCCGGCCAAGGAGTCCGCCTGGTTCGGCTCCATGATCGCGCTTTCGAGCACCATGGTCGTCGTCAAGACGCTGGCCGCCGCCGGAGTTACTTCGACGCTGGCCAGCCGGGTGATGATCGGCATTCTGGTGGTGCAGGATCTTTCGGTCATCCCAATGCTGATTATCCTGCCCCAGTTGAACACGCCGGATGACATCCTGCCGAAGCTGGCCCAATCGATCGGTTTGGCCGCGGTGTCCCTGGGTACGGTGGTGCTGCTGGGGACCCGGCTGCTGCCCAAGCTGCTCCGGCGGATCCTCGAATGGGGATCGCAGGAGTTGTTCCTGGTGGCGGTGGTGGCAACCGGGGTCGGCGTCGGGTACGCGGCTTATGCCGTCGGACTGTCCTTTGCTCTCGGCGCCTTTGTCGCGGGCATCATCCTCAGCGAGTCGGAGTTCAGCCATCAGGCGCTCAGCGACCTGGCTCCGCTTCGTGACATCTTCGGCCTGATCTTTTTCGTCACGGTGGGAATGCTGTTCGATCCGTCGTACGCCGTGAATCACCTCGGGTTCATCGCTGTCGGCGTGGTGCTAATCATTCTGGGCAAGGCCGTGATCCTCGGCGTGATCGCCCGGCTGTTTGGCTACGTCAATATGGCGCCGTGGATCATTGGTTTGGGCCTCGCCCAGATCGGCGAGTTCTCGTTTGTCATCGCCCGGAGCGGCATCAGCTCGGGCTCCATTTCGAAGACTACCTACGACTTGGCTTTGACCTGCACCGTGCTCACGATGGCCGTATCGCCGTTGGTTTCGGCGGCTGCTCTGCCGCTCGGCCGTTGGGTGCGCCGCCGGCGGAAAGCGGTTACCGTGGCCACGCCGGTCGCGCCGCCGCAGACCTTTCTCGATGACCACGTGATCGTCGCCGGCTATGGCCGCAGCGGACGGGCGGCGGCTCGCGTCCTGCGTGCCGCCGGCATTCCGCTGCTTATCGTCGAGTTCAACCATACCCTCTATCGCGACTTGACCGCCGACGGCTTTCATGGCATTTGGGGAGACATCACCAGCGCCGAAATCCTGCACGCCGCCAACGCGGAGCGGGCCCGGGTACTGCTGCTGACAATTCCCGAGCAGAATACGATTCATCTGGCGCTGGAGCGTTCCCACCGGCTGCATCCCTCGCTGGCCGTGGTGGTGCGAGCCACCCGCGAACATCACCTGCCGGAGCTTCGGCGTCACGGGGTGGATGCCGCGGTGCTGCCTGAGTTCGAAGGAGGCGTTGAAATGGTGCGGCAGGCCCTGCTACGCTATCAGCACGACGACGCCGTTACGCAGGAGGCGATCGCCGGCCTGCGGCGGGAGTACTACGGTCCGGCGACCCAAACTTAGGACGGGCGAATCCCCTACACTCCGCCATGGTCAAAACCCACCGGCACATCTCGCTGTCTGCTTGCCCACTGTGCGGACAGGCGGCGGCCGTGGTGGCCTCCCTTCTGGACCGGTGGCGAAAGGCGCTCATTACTGTCGCCTGCGCACACTGCGGGCTGTTCCGGAACGATCCGCTCCCGACTTCCGAGGAGCTCCGCCGCTTCCACGAAATCGACTATCGCGAGAGTTACAAGGGTGTTCGCGCTCCCAAGGCTCGCAACGTCCTTCGCTCAGCGCGGCTGGCCAAGCATCGATTCGAGCAGATCGGCCATCGGCTCCCGGCCGGCGCCCAGATCCTTGATGTCGGCTCCGGCTCCGGCGAATGGCTGGCCGTTTTGCAGAAGGCCGGCCACCAGGTTTGCGGTGTCGAGCCCGATCCGTTCTACGGGGAATTCGCTCGCCGCGAGTACGGTGTCCAGGTAGAGACGGCGGGCATTCTGGATCTTCGGCGGCCCGAACAGTCGCTCGACGTCATTACGCTGTTCCATGTTCTTGAGCACTTACCGGACCCGCTGGCGGCCCTGCAACGCTTTCGCGGCTGGCTGCGTCCGGGCGGGCTATTAATCATCGAGGTGCCCAACACGAACTGCCGCCATCAGCATCCCGCGGGCCGGTTTCACCCGGCGCACGTGATTGGCTTCACCAAGGAAAGCCTGGACTATGCCGGGCGGGCCGCCGGCTGGGAGAGAATCGAGCTTTCGCTTGGTAGCTACGAGCGGAACCTGCTGGCGGTCTTTCGCAGGCCGCGGGAGGATGAGGCCCTCGCCCCGCCTTCGCTCCCGGCAGCGCTTCCGGCCCCGCTCCTGACTACCCCCGCGGCCGTGTTCGGTTACTACTTCCGGCCCTCCACCTACCTCCGTTGGGCTGCCCGCATGGTCCAGTTCGCCAGCGAGTGGCTTGCTCTCCGCGGGACTAATCGTAGTATTCCAAGCCCAGGTGCGTGATTAGTTCCTCTCCCTTCAGCCAGCGCAGCGTGTTCTTCAGCTTCATCAGCTGGATGAACACGTCATGCTCCGGATACAAGCCGGGTGCCGTCATCGGGGCTTTGAAGTAGAAGCTCAGCCACTCCTGAATGCCCTTCATGCCGGCGCGCTGCGCCAGATCGAGGAACAACACCAGATCGAGCACCAGCGGCGCCGCGAGAATCGAATCGCGGCAGAGAAAGTCGATCTTGATCTGCATCGGGTAGCCGAGCCAGCCGAAGATGTCGATGTTGTCCCAGCCCTCTTTCTCGTCGCCGCGCGGCGGATAGTAGTTGATCTTCACCGAATGGAACAGATCTTTGTACAACTCCGGGTAGAGGCCCGGCTGCAGGATCTGGTCGAGCACGCTCAGCTTGGTCTCTTCCTTGGTCTTGAAGGAGCCCGGATCGTCCAACACTTCGCCGTCGCGATTGCCCAAAATATTGGTCGAGAACCAGCCCGAACAGCCGAGCATTCGCGCTTTCAAGCCCGGCGCCAATAAGGTCTTCATGTAGGTCTGCCCGGTCTTGAAGTCTTTGCCGCAAACGGGAACGTTGTTGTCGCGGGCCAGACCGAGCAACGCGGGAATGTCGTGCGTCAGGTTCGGCGCGCCGTTGGCGAAGGGCACCCCGGACTTCAACGCCGCGTAGGCGTACACTTGGCTCGGCGCGATCCCCGGATCGCTTTTGGCCAGGCCCTTTTCGAAGGCTTCGAGCGTCTGGTGGACCGGCGCCGCCCGATGGAATACTTCGGTCGACCCGCACCAGATCATCACCAGCCGGTCGCAGCCGTTGTCTTTCTTGAACGTCGTCATGTCGTCGATGAGCGCTTCGGCCTTGTCCTTAAGCGAGCCCTTCGTCTTCACGTTGGGCCCATCGATGCGCTTCACGTAGTTCTTGTCGAAAACGGCCTTCATGGGCTTGATCTTTTGCAGCGACGGCTTCAGCTTCTTGAGCAACTCCGGCTTCAGGACGCCGGCGTGCGTGGCGGCCTCGTAGGCGGTGTCTTCAAAGATGTCCCAGCCGCCGAAGACCAACTGGTTGAGACCGGCAAGCGGAACAAAGTCCTTGATCTTGGGCGAACGGTTGTCCGTGCGTTTCCCGAGACGGATGGTGCCCAGCTGCGTGAGCGAGCCCACTGGGGCGCCGAGGTCCTTCTTCACTGCTTCGACGCCGGCCATAAACGTCGTGGAGACCGCACCCATGCCGGGGGTGAGGATGCCGAGTTTGCCCTTTGCGGGGGCGATCTTGGGATTCATAGTGCCTCTCCAGCGTAGGGTCCGGCCGACGCGCCGGACAAGGAATCCGGCCGGGGAATCGCGGGCAGATCGTCTTGAGGAATGTAGTCTCATTTTCGTAAAATGACATTGCATGCTTCAAAGGGCGCTCGCCATCCCACTCCATCGCGCGGCGCAGTTGGCTGAGCCCGTGCTGGTGCAGGGTCCGCGCTCGGCCGGCAAGACCACCCTGCTGCGCCGCGAGTTTCCGGCCCACACCTACCTTCCGCTCGACGACCCGGAGTTCCGCGCCCGCGCCCGCCAGGACCCAGCGAGTTTTCTCGCCCGTTTGCGGGGCCCCGCCTTCATCGACGACCTCCACCGTGCCCCCGAACTCATCGGCCACCTCGCCACCGGGTCCGCGGCTGGCCGCTTGGTCCTGGCCAGCTCCCGCCGTCTCACCCTTCCCGTCACGACCTTCGAACTCTATCTCCCCACCCGCGCGGAACTCGAACGCCGCACCCCCCTCTCGCTCGCCATGCTCGGCCACTTCGTTCCCGCCCCGGCAGCCCCGGCCCCGGCCTTTCCCCCGTGGCCTCCCGTCCGCTCGTACCTCGACCATGACCTGCCCGATCTGGTCCAAGTCCGCGACCGCGACCGCTTCGAACGCTTCGCGGAGGTAGCCGCCGCCTGGTCCGGCCAGATCCTCGATCAGCAGGCCCTCGCCCGTGCCTGCGACGTCTCCCATCGCACGGCCGTTCGCTGGCTGGCGGTGCTCGAAACCTGCTTTCAAACGTTGCGGATTCCTCCCGCGCCCTTCGCCTTCGGCCGCCGCCTGGTCCGCGCCCCCAAGCTCCACTTCCTCGCGAGCGAATCCTTCGAGAGCCAGGTGGTCAGCGCGCTGTATTGCAATGCCCGCCATGCCGGACTGGCTCCGGAGTTCTTCTATTGGCGCGACTCGAACGGCCTCGAAGTGCCCTTAGTGGTGATCTCGGATTTGGCTCCGCCGCTGCCGGTGGTTGCTGTGCCGGAGCCACACCCGGTGGTCGAGGCCCGTCTCCGCCGCTGGATGCAGCTCGCCCGCGTTACCCACGGCGCACTGATTACGAACAGTTCCGGCCCCTCGCGCCGGGGTGGCGTTCTTCGTTACTCCGTCAACCAGCTATGAGCTCGGCCTCCGGCGCGCGGTCCAGTACGCCAACAGGCCAACGGCGCCGATACCCAAGAGGCCTCCAAGCTGGAAGGTCTCCTCGTACTCGCGGACAAATTCCGCTACGCCCGGCGAATGGAAGCGCAGCCCTTGCTCTACCATCCACCCGGGTACCCGCGCCGCCGGGGTGGTCGCAACTGCGCCGCTCGCCGCCTTGTTCACTCGCCAAAGACGCGTATCGCCCCCATTGTTCGCCGCCGAAATGAGGTGCTCCGGGCCGCAGAAGAGCCGATTGACCGCCGTCACATGCGCTCGAAACGTGGCGGTCACCTGCCCACTCGTCACCGATTGTGCCATCACCTCTCCCGTCTGAGCACCGACGTAGACCGAATCGCCGCAGGAACAGGCGCTCACAGGCTCACCGGCCACGCGAACCCGTCCCACCTCCTTTCCTCGATCGATATTCCATGCGATCACCGCTTGCCCATCCGGCACCAGAACCAATCGCGCATCTGCCGAGATACCCAACGGTTCGGCCATCCCAGGCATGGGCGCAGTCCGCTCTAGCCGCCCATTCCGCCACCAGCGCCCCTCCCGGCGCGACACCGTCAGCAGGTCGCCGTTCGGGGCGAAACGCACCATCGTCACCTCGGGGTGCGGCAACGCCGTCGTCCGCCGATCGGCCATATTCACCAGCACTGCCTCGTCCCGGTCCTGCACCGAATGCACCAAGGCCGCCAGCGATCCCTGCGTGGTCAAGCCCTCGTACCCGTCGCCCGGCAGCACCAGGGGCGGCGCGGCCGGCTCGCCAAAGGTCTGCAACGAGTGTGGCCCATTAGTCAATGCCACTATCCGTCGTCCCCCATCCAGCAGTCCAGCTGAAAGAAAGCCGAATCCGTACTTGGTTGGCTCCTCCGCCCGGTTTCTCTTCCTTCCTCCATACTGCGCCAGTAAGGCGCCGGTATCTAACGACCACCGCGACACTTGAATCCCGTCCGCGGTGACGGCCTCGGCGCCGTCGGCGGTGAAGTCCGCCGAATGGACTGGCGCCGGGCCGCTGGCCACCCGCAACTGCGAAACGAACCCATGCTTGCGCTGCTCCGCCTCCACCTCGGCTATCGCCTCCGGACGCCGCCACCCGCCTGGCCAAGCCTCCAGATACTCCACGGCGTCCCTGCGGCCGCGCCAGGCCCGCTCGTCTTCCACGCTCTGCAAGAAACTCGGGGCCATCGCTGACACCAAAAACAGTGGAACTCCGAGTATCAATATAAGAACGGCCTGCCGCATCGCGCTTCATAACCTAGCACAACCCGTCCGGCCCCTAATCAACTCGGAACACCAGCAATGCGCCACCCCATTCTCAGCTACGGCCTACTCCTGTTCGGTGGCGGCATTCTTGTCTGGAACGAGATCCGTTCTGCTCTCGCCGCCGCCAACTTGAACAACGAGCCGCCCCAGATCATCACCGTCGATCCCTCCCGGCCCGATCCCGCCCATGAGGGCCGCGTTGTTCACGTCAGCGGCGAAGTCGCCGCCCAACATTTCGCCACCGACCCGCGCTTTCTCCTGCCCGGTCGCCATCTTATCCTTCGCCGGATCGTCGAAATGCAGCAGTGGCGCAAACAGCCTACCCGCGGCGGAACCACGCCCACGGGATTCTCGGCCAACGGGTTCGACCTTTTCTGGTCCGGCGAAGAAATCGACACCCGCGCGGATGACGCGCCCCCCGAACAGCAAAACGCCCCGATGCCTCTCAAGAGTGAAAGCTTCCTCGCTGAAGGTCTGCACCTTGGCGGCTTCACCCTTCCTCCGGATGTAATCTCCGTTCTCGACAAGCCCCAGCCGCTCAAACCTGACCGGCAAATGGCCGCCACTCTGGCCGCCGCCGTTCCGGGCGCGGAGGGGATTCTGGACGGTCAGTGGATCATCCTGGCCACCGAACCGGCGCGCCGCCCGCCGCTGCGGCCCAGCGCCAAGGCGGTCTGGCCGCCCGGAACTCTGCGGGTTCGCTTTGAAGAGGTATCGGCCGGCCCCTACTCGCTGATTGCCCGCCAAACGCAGAACGCGCTGTTCCCGTTCCCAACCCCCAGCGGCGGCGCCCATTTCCTGGCGCGCGCGGGTACCCATCCCCCGGCGGAGATCTACCGCGAAGCCCGCAGCCGGAACAACTTCATGACTTGGGCCATTCGGATCCTCGGCATCGGCGCTACGGTCTTTGGCTTGCTCGGCGTCCTCCGGCTGCGCTCCCGGATTTACCGCTAGCGCTGCAACTCGCGGATGTACTGCACCAGGAGCTTCACCTGCTCCGCCGAGACCCCTTTCCGCTCGTAGGCGTGCGCAGAACTTTTCTTCTTGCCGCCAGTGGCAATGGCTTCCGTCATCTCCGCATCGGTCCTCTGCTTAGCCTCCGCAGTCAGCAAACTGCTGTCCTTGATCGCCGCTCGGCCCTCCCCCTTTGCGCCATGACAATTGGCGCACTTGGTTCGATATAACGAAGCTCCGGTCTGGCCCCAGGCCGTCGCCGCCATCAGTCCGGCGAGCATCGTCCATTTCGCAATCCGCATTGTTCCTCCTATGCCCCTCGTGTGATCAGGGCGAAAAGTAAGCAAAGAATCAGAATCGTGCAACTCATCAGTCCAACCGTCCGGTTGATAATCTGCCGCCTCATCGCTACACCACCACAAACCGTTCCGTGTGTATCCGGTCCACGGGAACCCCCAATTCGACCAACAGCGGCTCCACGGCATCCATCATCGCCTCCGGCCCGCAAACGAAATACTGGAAGCGCCGGTACTGAGCGGGTAGATAGCGCCGCAGGATATCCGCCGTCAAATAGCCTCGCTCTCCGGACCACTCCGCTGGAGCCTGCTCCAATACTGGAATCACCCGCAAGTTCATCTTTTCGTCCAACCCCTCCAAAGGCCCCCGCAACGCCATCCGGCTCTGATCCCGGGCTCCATAGAACAGCAGCACCGGGCGGCCATCGCCCCGCAAGGCCATCGTCGCGCAGATCGAAACCAGGGGACAGATCCCGGAGCCACCGCCGATCAATACGTACCCAGGCCCCTGCTCGCGGTCGGAGGTGAACACCCCGTGGGGTCCATCCACCCACACCCGGTACCCCGGTTCCAGCTTCGGAACCACTTGGCTGGACCAGTCACCCAACTCCTTAATCGTGAATGCCACGTCCTGCCCCGGCTCGTCGCTGGCGGCCGAGGACATCGAAATCGGATGCCGGTCCCAGTGGAATGGCGTCTTGCCCGTGTTCAGCCAAGCGAACTGTCCTGGCTCGAACTGGAAACCTGCGTGGCCCACCGGCCGCAAAACCAGCGTATGGGTATCCCGGTTCTCCGCCACGTTCCGCACCAACTCCCACGGCTGCGCCCACAGGCGGAACGGCCGCACGAGCTTGAACCAGATCCGCAGCGCCGCGGCGCAGCAGCCATAGGCCACCAACACCGCCAGCATCGGCCGCTCCGCCGAAAACCCACTGAACAGAACGATGTGCGCCAAGCCTCCCGCGATCGCCACATCCGCCATCAGCCCATGCGTGAACTGCCACCATTCGTAGGCCAACCCAAGCCGGCGCCGCCCCACGGAAAGCACCACCAGCAGCCCGATCGCCACCATCGCCGTCACACCCCACCGCATCGCCCACGGGCTGTCCGCCGAAAACGGATTCAGCCACTCGAGTGGGTACGAACCCCGCATCACAAGAACCGCGTGAAGAACGAGGAGCATGGTCCCCGCCATGCCCATCTGTTTGTGAAACTGCAGCAGCGCGTCCTGGCCGAAAACGCTCGAAACCGCCTGAATCTCCGAGATTAGGGCTAGTTCCAGAATGAGAATGGTGAGGCCCGCGAAACCGCACGCCACCCCGAACTGCGTCTCGAACGCTCGCCCGCCCATCGACCCGGGCCAAATTGCTCCCACCAGCAGCGGCAGCGCAACCAACCAGACATACAGTCCTAGCCAAAGCGAGCCACGTGCCATGCCTCTCACCGATGGGCCTCGGCGTCGGCGATCACGGCCGCGGTCCGAATCGCTGTATCCGGATTCAGCGAAATAGAATGGATTCCGATCGAGACCAGCCACGCCGCGAAGTCCGGGTAGTCCGACGGCGCCTGGCCGCAGATCCCAATCGGCTTGCCGGCCCGGTGCGCCGCCTCCACCGCCTGCCGGATCATCGCTTTCACCGCGCCGTTCCGTTCCTCAAACAGATGGGCGATGGTTCCGGAATCCCGGTCGATCCCCAATACCAGTTGGGTCAGGTCGTTCGAGCCAATCGAGTAGCCATCGAATAGCCGCAGGAATTCGTCCGCCAGGACAACGTTCGCCGGAATCTCGCACATGGCATAGACTTCCAGTCCGTTTTCGCCCTGCCGCAAGCCATTCTCCCCCATCACCCGCAACACCTGTTCGGCCTCGCGCACGGTGCGGCAGAACGGGATCATCACCTTTACATTGGTCAGCCCCATCGCATCCCGCACCCGCTGCAGCGCTTTGCATTCCAGGGCGAACCCTTCGGCGTAGCGCGGATCATAGTAACGCGAGGCGCCGCGGAAACCCAACATCGGGTTCTCTTCGGCGGGCTCAAACTCGCTGCCGCCCAGCAATTGGGCGTATTCGTTCGTTTTGAAGTCGCTCGTCCGGACAATCACCGGCTTCGGGTAGAACGCCGCCGCAATCCGGCCTACCCCTTCGCTCAATCGGCTGACGAAATACTCCCGCGGGTCCTCTCCGCCCAGCAACGCTTCGATCTTTGCCACCGCCGTCGAGTCCGCGAGTGCGGGGTATCGCACCAGCGCCATCGGATGCACCCCGATCGAATTCGTAATAACGAATTCGATCCGCGCCAGCCCGACCCCGGCATTTGGGATGGCGGCCAAGCGAAACGCCTGCGCCGGATCGGCCACGTTCAGCATCACGTGTGTCCGCGTGGGCGCCGCCGCCTGGGCGCTGACCTCCTTCTTTTCAAACGGAACCAGCCCCGCGTAGACATGCCCCTCGGAACCCTCGGAGCAACACACCGTAACGTCCTGGCCATCCTGCAGAGCGGCGCTTGCATTCCCGGCGCCGACGATACACGGCAGGCCCAGCTCCCGGGAAACAATCGCGGCGTGAGCGGTCCGCCCGCCTTGGTCGGTGACGATGGCGGCAATTCGCTTCATCACGGGTTCCCAATCGGGGTCCGTCATTTTCGTTACCAGCACGTCACCCGGCCGCACGGCGCCCAGTTGGGCCGCCGTCTGCACCACGCGCACCTTCCCCGATCCAATCCGGTCGCCCACCGCCTGCCCGGTGGCAAGAACCTCGCCGGGTTTGCCGGTTAGCCGGTAAATCGACAGCGTCGCCGTCCGGCTCTTGCTGGAATGCACCGTCTCCGGCCGGGCCTGCAAAATGAATAACTCGCCCGTGATGCCGTCTTTCGCCCATTCAATGTCCATCGGCTGCGCACGGCCCAACAGGCTCGAATAGTGCGCCTCAATGGCGCATCCCCAGCGCGCTAGTTGGAGAACGTCTTCATCGGTCACGCAGTATCGACGTCGATCCCCCTCCGCGGTCGCTTCGCTCCGCGTCGCCCGTGCCCCGCCCGCATAGACCAGCTTCACTTCTTTACTGCCCTTCTGCCGGCTTACAATTGGCCGCTTTCCTTCGGCCAGGGTAGGCTTAAACACCACCCATTCATCCGGGGTTACCACGCCCTGCACCACATACTCGCCTAAACCGTATGAGCCCGTCACATAGACCACATCGCGGAAGCCGGACTCGGTATCCAGCGTGAAAATCACCCCCGCGCTGCCCACATCACTGCGCACCATGGGCTGTACGCCGACCGACAGCGCCACCGCCATATGGTCGTAGCCGCGCTTGGCCCGGTAGCTGATGGCGCGGTCCGTGAATAGCGACGCGTAGCAGGCATGAACGGCCTGCAGCAGCCCCTCGCGCCCACGGACATTCAGGAAGGTCTCCTGCTGCCCGGCGAAGGAGGCATCCGGCAGGTCTTCTGCGGTTGCTGACGATCGCACGGCCAGTTCCGGCTCCCGTCCCAGCCGCTCGCAGAGCCGCTCCCACGCCCGCGTCACCGCCGCGCGGATCTCGCCCGGCAGCGGCGTCGACAGAATGGTGTCCCGCGCCGCCTCGCCGCAGCGCCGGAGCTGGGCGACATCTTCGACGTCCAACCCGGCCAGCACCCCTTCGAGCCGTTCGCGGAGGCCAAACTCACCGAGCAGCAGGCGGTACGCCGCCGCCGTCGTGGCGAAACCGTCCAGCACGCTGACGCCCTCGCTGCGCAGACTGTTAAACATCTGCCCCAGCGAAGCGTTCTTTCCGCCCACTTTGCCGACGTCGCCAATCCCAATCTCCGCGAAATCCAAAGTCCATTCGGGAGCCATCAGCCCCCCGGTTGCTTCCGGCTGCTGCTGCTCAAGATGCATAACTCTTACCCCTTGGAATCAAATCCATCCAGATTGTATAGAAAACCTGGACGGGTGTCTGCCCGTTAGCCGTTGCACCCGTGCGCGCCCTTGGCCGCTCCCCGCCAAAAAAAGAAACGCTAACGTCTCAATTCGTAGTGCACGTTGAATACCACCGCATACCGGGCCTTTTCCGGCCCCAAACCGGGGTGCGATCACCCACCCTGAGCGATCCCACGCAGCCAACCCCCAGCTCTAGTAGATCCGGATTCGGTGGTCGGTGAAGCGCAGGTTCGGCAGGGGGTTGGTCGCCCGCATATGACAACCCAGGCAATTTTCGCCCCGGTTGCGTCCGCAGGCGGAACTCGTCGCCGCAGGGTCCGTCCGGTGGCAGCCCTGGCAAACGGCCCGGTAGTGGTCCGCGTCCCGGCGCGCATTCTCGTGCGGATCGTGGCAGGTGACGCAGGTCATCGTCCCGCTGCGGGTGAAGCACCGGCTCACCCGCAAGCCCATGGGCTGAAACCGCACCGACGCCGGGTCACTCCGCTCCGGCGTTGCCCCGGCGCTGTCTTGTTGCCGGTGGCACTCCGCACAAAGTTCCATTGCCGCCGTGCGCCTGATGTTGTGCGTCCCCGGCCGCGCCACATGCTCCTGTCCTGGGCCATGGCACCGTTCGCACCGCACGCCCGGCTCCATCGCCCCCTGCTCCGGCCGTGCGTTCGTCGCATGGCACCCAAAGCACCGCCCAATCGTCGCCGCGTCCTGCTTCACACCCAGCGCCGCCAACGGATCCTTCGCCGCCGCTCCCTCATGGCCGATCGTCCGTCCCGGATGATCGGTCGCCCGGTAGTACGAAATCCGGTGTTCAAAGTACTCGCCCTGGTATCGGCCAACGGGCGTCATCGCCTGTGCCCCGCTGCCGAACGCCCATTCGAACAGCGCCTCCAGCGTGCGCGGGCCTTGCGCAATGGTGACCCGGAGCCCTTCGCGCACCCGGGCGTAGCGATACGCAATTCCGGAGCGCTCCCGCAGGTCCGCAGCGGCAAAGCGCTCCGGCCAGTCCGTGGCGGCCATCGGCCGCAGCGCTCCCGCGTGGTGGGAGGACTCCTGCTGCTCCGCGATTTCGGCGTGGCAGCTCTTGCAGGCGGCGCTGCCCACGTATCCCGGCGCGCCCCACGCACTCGCCGCGCAAATCGTAAACAGCAGAACACGCCGCATCGCCGTACTAGAATATAGCCGATGTTCCTGGTGCTGCTGTTCGCCGTCATCGACTGGGCCGCCGTCGAGCAACTCGTCGCCCAAGGCCGGTACGCGGACGCGCATAAGCAGTTGGCCGAACTCCCGTCCGGCACTCTCCGTTGGCAGCTGCTCGCCTCGAAGATCTTCGACGGCCTCGGCGACCCGGCCTCCGCCGTCCAACACGCCGAGCGGGCCCTCGCCCTCGATCCCCGCGCGGAATCCGCCCACGTCCAATTGGGAACCATCTTCCTCTCGCACCACACGCCGGAAGCCGCGCTCGAGGTCTTCTCGGAAGCCCGGCAGATCCTGCCTGCCTCTCTTATGATTCGGCTGGGCCGCGGCTTGGCGCTGCAGGAGTTGCAGCGCTGGGCCGAGGCCGAAGCCGATCTCGCCGGATGCCTCCCTCACCCGCTGGCCTTCGATGCGCTCGCCACTATTCTCTTGCAGCGCGGACGCTTTCCGGAACTCGCCCAACTCGCCGGTCGCTTTCGCCAATCCGCCCCCCGCGACCACCGGCCGTGGTACTTTCTTGCCGCCGCCAAAGAATCCCAGGACCTTCCCGGGGTCGATGCCGACCTGCGCGAGTCTCTCAGCCGGAACCCTCGCTTCGCTGCCTCCCACGCCCTGCTTGGAAAATGGCTTCTGAAGCAGGGTCGCGCCGAAGAGGCGGTTCCCGCTCTTAAGCAAGCCACGCAGCTTCGTCCCGATCTCGTCCAAGCCCATCTCCATCTGGCTCAATCCCTCCACAAACTCAATCGCCGAGACGAGGCCGCCCGTGCCTTTGCCACCGTTCGCGAGCTGAAGGAAAAAGAAAAGGCGCCGCGGCAGAAGTTGCTCTTCCACCGCGGCGCCCCCAAATAGGCGGTTAGTGCCTAAAACACTACCTTCATCGCCATCTGCATCAGCCGGGGCGAATTCCCTACCGCCGTTACCCGGCCGAAGGTTCCCGCCCCGAACGTCGTGTTCGGATTGGCAAAGTACGGCGAGTTCGTCAGGTTATAAGCCTCGGCCCGGAACTGCACCCGGATCCGCTCGTTCACATTGAAGAACTTGCTCACCGTCAGGTCCATGCTCCGCAGCGCCGGGCCCCAAATCATTCCCCGGCCCGCGTTGCCTACCGTAAACTGCGCCGGCGCGGAGAAGGCCGACGTGTCAAACCACCGGTTCACCGTCCGCTCGGAGTCGGGCAGGTTCGGGTTACGCAGCACGTTCGCGGTGTTAAAGTTGTTCCCGCAAACGCAACTATCGATCGCATAGCCCGGCGTCAAGGGGAAGCCGCCCTGCGCCGTCAGAATGGCGCTCGCCTCCCATCCGCCCAACGCCAGATCCACCGCCCGGCTCTGGTTCAGCCACTTCCGGCCTCTCCCAAACGGCAGCTCGTAAATCGGCGCCAGCGTGAACCGGTACGGCGTGCTGTCCGGGCCAATGCCGCGGTCCAGATCGCGGTTGTTCAACGGATCCCGATACCCCGCCTGGCCCACATCGATGAGCTTCGAGAACGTAAACGCCCCCACCCAGCCCAAGCCGGTGGCAAACCGCCGCTCCGTCTTGATCTGCAGAGAGTGATAGGAGGAAGAACCAATCCACGAGTTGCTCGTCACCCCGTTCGGATAACGGGGAAACTGCACGAATGGTGCAATTCGCCGCCCGCGGGCCTCCGGCGCCAGATCCACCGGAATCGCGTTCCGGTTGTAAGCCCCGTAGTGCAAGTGCGAGCCCTTGCTGCCGGAATAGCCGATCTCTACCAGCATTGAGCCAATCTCCTTCTGCACGTTCAGGTTCCACTGCTGCATGTAGGACATCGGGTTGTCTTCCGGGAACGTCGAGACGGAAGCCGCATTCCGGCCCGTCTTGTCGGCCTGCGTATACGGAATCCGGTCGAGCGTCGTCAACCAGTTCACGTTGTCCGTGGTTGCGTAACGGCCCACATCGGCGTCCGCGAAGATGGGGTCGGAAAGCAGAAAGCCAAACGCCCCGGAAGACATTGTGCCGACCGTGGAAATCCCGTAGCCGCCGCGAATAATCAGCCCCCTCGTGGGGTTGTAGGCAAAGCCCAGCCGGGGGTTGAAGTTGTTGTAGTCGTTTCTCCAGGGCGTGCGGCGGAATCCGTTCTGGCCAAACTGCTGGTATTCGCCTCGGTCGAGGTCAAATACGCCGGAGCGGTCCTGCGCCTCCGCGTACCAGAGCGGGGCGTCCCAACGGAGCCCCAGGTTCAAGGTCAACTTCCGGTTAACCCGCCAATCGTCCTGCACAAACAGGGCGTACACCGGCGCCCGCGACTTGAAAAAGTCGGGGAAGATCCGGTACTGGAAGTTCTGCGGCAAGCCGAGCAGAAAGCTGGCGTAGTCGAACCCACTGTTTGAGATGCCGGGTTGGTTTGTAAACAGCGGCTGGAACTGCCAGCGCGTCGTTCCTGGATTCGGTTGGAAGTTGTCGGTGCGGACAAACCGCATCTCACCGCCAAACTTGATGGTGTGACTCGCCTTCACCCAGGAGGTGACGTTTACCATTGAGTTGCTGTTCTGCAGCTCGAACAAAATCGTGTCGCCGGAAGATCCTAACGGTGCGAAGTTCGTGAACTGCACGTCCGGGGTGCCGAGTTTGTCATCCCCGTTCGGCAATCCCATAATCCCGAGCGAATTCGTCGAAACCCGGCCATAACCGGCCACCGTACGTTTCGGATACACCTGGAACCATCCCAAATGGAGGTCGTTCGTTAACCGGGACGTGAACGTGCGCACATAGTTCACCACGGCCTGCCGGCCCGGAGCTCGCGTGCTGCCGAATCCCAACTGGCCCGGGTTGCGGCCTCCGGCGTCCGGATTCGGAAACGCGCTGGCCGGGTCGGAGTTCGATTGCCGTCCGGAATACCGGGCAAAAAATTTGTCCCGGTCCGAAAAATTGTGGTCGATCTTAATGTCGTACTCGTAGTTGTTCACCTGGTTCGACCCGAAATACGTGAAATTTGCAAAAGCGGTATTCACCTGTGGTAACGGGTACAGCGCCTGCAGATTCTTCGCCGCATTGCTGATGCGATTGGCCGGAATCGTGTTGCCGCCAAAGGGGTCGCGCACCACGGCTCCATTCACCGTCCGGCTGGAGGCGGGGTCGAAAATGATGTTTGGCAACGAGGAGAAGTTCCCGTTCCGGAAATCCTGCGTCGGAACAGTCAAGTTCGTGAACGCCAGCGTGCCGCGCTGCTTGGTGTATTGAATGTCGAAGAAAAAGAAGGTCTTGTTCTTAATCACCGGTCCGCCAATCGTGCCGCCATATTGATTCCGGCGCAGGATCGGACGGGTCTGGGTGTAGTAGTTGCCCGCGTTCAGCTTGTCGTTCTGCAGAAAGTTGAACAGCGAGCCGTGGATCTCGTTCGTGCCGCTTTTGGTCGTTGACTGCATCACAGCGCCTGAAGTCTGTCCATACTCGGCGGAAAATGAATTCGTCAAAACCTTGAACTCACCAATCACGTCCGGATTCGGATTGACGGGGTTACCGGACCAAACGTGGTTCGAAGAGTGGGCCCCGTCGATGTAGTAGGGATCCTTCCGGACAAGGCCGCCCTGCGTAACGGGATTGCCGTCACGGTTCAAGGCCACCCCGGGGACGAGCAGGCGGAAATCCTGCGGATTCCGCCCAATTGTGGGCAAACTGACAACCTGCCGGTTCTCGAGTGTCGTCGAGAGCGAGCCGGTTTCCGTTTCCAGCAGCGGTGTTGTCGACGTGACGCTCACCGACTCGGTGATCTGGCCGGTCTGGAGCCCGATATCAATACGCAGTTGGCGGTTCATTTCGAGCGACAGGTTGTCGCGCACAAACCGTTTAAAACCGCTCACTTCAGCCTCAACCCGGTACTGGCCAGGTTGCAGGAAATTAAACAGGTAGCTTCCGCTGCCGTCAGAGGAGGCCTCTGCGGTAACGCCTGTTCGGGTGTTGGTAATGGTGATCTTCGCGTTGGGGACAACTGCCGATGATGGGTCCGTTACGGTGCCCAGAATCGAACCAGTGTTTCCTTGTCCAAACGCGGGAAGTGCGCTGAGCAATACGGCGGCTGCAGCGAGCAGTGGGAAAAATGAGGGGGTTCGCATGGTAGATCAGGGTTTCCTCGCGGCCCGACTATATCAGAAGCATCGTCCGCGTCAAACGGTGTCATACCGCGGCCGGACAGGCCGGAAAATAAAATGGAAACAGTCGAAAAAAAGTTTTGCCAAATCGAAAACAAGCTGGTACTCTGGGAGAGTTGCAGTAACGAAATGCGCCGCGACGAGCGAAGCAATCGGCAACCAGGGAGCGAAAGCGACCTGAAGCGGTTGAGA
>LNFE01000168.1 GCA_001464575.1 Acidobacteria bacterium Ga0077553
GACGTTGCCGGGCCAGTCGTGCTGGCGCAGGAGAAGCTGGGCGCGATAGGTGAGACCGTGGATGGTCTTGTTGAACTGGGCGGCGAAGTGGGCGACGAAGTGGCGGGTGAGGAGTTGGAGATCGGCGTCGCGTTCGATGAGGCTGGGGGCTTTCAGCTCGATCATAGAGAGCCGGTAGAACAGATCCTGGCGGAATGTTTTTTCGGCGATCATGGAGCGGAGATCGTGGTGGGTGGCGGCGATGACGCGGACGTTGACCTTGCGGGTTTGCAGGGAGCCGAGGCGTTGAATCTCCTGATCCTGGAGGGCGCGGAGGAGCTTGGCTTGCGTCGATAGCGGCATGTCGCCGATTTCATCGAGCAGCAGGGTGCCGTTGTGAGCGTGTTCGAACAGGCCGACCTTGTCTTGAAAAGCGCCGGTGAAGGCGCCCTTGACGTGGCCGAAGAGTTCGCTTTCAAAGAGGGGCTCGACGACGGCGGAGCAGTTCAGTGGCACGAAGGGCCCGGCGGAGGCGGGGCCGTGCTGATGGAGCGCCTTAGCGATGAGCTCTTTGCCGGTGCCGGTGGCGCCGGTGATGAGGATAGTACGGTAGTGCGGGGCGATGCGCTGGATCTGCGAGTACAGCTGCCACATAGGCGGGCTGTTGCCGATCATGCCGGCGAAGCTGGCCTGGTCGGCGAGGGAGCCTTCGAGATCGAGGGCGCTGAGGCGGGCGCGATGGCGAGCGAGGAGGGGTTCAAGGCGGGCGCGGAGGACGTGGGGCGGGAAGGGCTTGTCGAGATAGTCGGCGGCGCCTTTGCGGATGGCTTCGACGGCGGATTCGGTGGAATAGTAGGCGGTGGTGAGGACGACGTCGATGGTGGGATCGAACTCGACGATGCGTTCAAGGAGTTCCATGCCGGTGAGGCCGGGCATGACGAGGTCGGTGAGAACGATTTGGGGGTGGTGGGTGAAGACGAACTCGAGGCCTTCTTCGGGATCGGTGAAGCAGTGCGCTTGGACGTCGAGTGGCTGCAGGGCCGACTCCATGAGCTCCACACTCGACGGACGATCGTCGATAATCGCAATTGAGATTGGCCGCACCCCTGACACCCTGTTATTGTACGAGGTGAACGCCGTTGCCGAACGCATCGAATCCTCAGATCGGGAGCAAAGAGGCCGCCCTGCTGGAGGCGGCGCCGGACGCGGTGATTGAGGTGGACGCGAGCGGGCGAATCGTGCTGGTGAACGAGAGCTGTGAGCGGATGTTTGGGTATCCGCGGCAGGAGTTGCTGGGCCAGCCGATTGAGATGCTGGTTCCCCAGGAGGCGCGGCGCACGCACGAGCATCGGCGGGAGAGGTATGCGGCGAAACCGGCCACGCGGCCGATGGGATCGGGGCTAACGTTTCAGGCGATGCGGAAGGACGGGACGCAGTTTCCCGTGGAGATTGTGCTGAGCCCGCTGCGCGTGGGCGAGGCGATGCATACGGCGGCCGTGGTGCGCGATGTCTCCGAGCGGATGAACCTGTTGGCGGCGATGCGGGAAAGCGAGGCGCAGGCGCGGCTGTTGTTCGAAGAGAGCCCCGTAGCGGCGTGGGTGGAGGACGCCGAGACCGGGGCGTTGCTGGCCGGGAACGGCGAGGCGCTGCGGGCACTGGGGATGGGCCGGGAGGAGGCTCTTGCCTTGGGCGGGGCGGCGCGGCGGCGGCGGTTGGAAGCGGACTATGAGATCCGTTCGCACGACTTGCCGTATCATGGCCGGGCGGCGCGGCTGGTGGTAGCGCAGAACGTGGCCGCGCAACGGCGCTATCAAGAGGCGACGGAAGAGGCGCGGCAACGGGCGGAGCAGGCGAGCCAGGCCAAGAGCGATTTTCTGGCGAGCATGAGCCACGAGTTGCGGTCGCCGCTGCATACGATCATCGGCTTCAGCGAGCTGTTGACCGACGAGCTCGAAGGGCCGCTGAACGAGAAGCAGAAGCGCTTTGCGGCGCATATTCAGCGGGACTCGCAGCACTTGCTGACGTTGATCAACGACATTCTGGACTTGAGCAAGATTGAGGCCGGACGGATGGAGCTGCACTGGGAGCGGGTGGGGGTGCGGGATGCGGTGGAAGAGGCGCTGGCGATGGTGCGGCCGCAGGCGGAGGCGAAGGGGATGACGCTCGAGAACCGGGCTGAGCCGGAGCTGGAGCTGGAGGCGGACCGGATGCGCTTGAAGCAGGTGTTGCTGAACCTGCTGACGAACGCCGTGAAGTTTACACCGGCGGGCGGACGGGTGCTGGTGGAGACGGTGGCGAGATCGCGGTGGTGGATACCGGGGTGGGGGTGCCGGTGGAGCTGCGGGAGCGGATCTTCGAAGCGTTCTATCAGGGGCCGAGTGCGACGGGGACGGGATTAGGGCTGGCGATAGCGCGGCGGTTGGTGGAGCGGCAGGGAGGCCGCATTTGGATGGAGGAGGCGCCGGGCGGGGGGAGCCGGTTCGTGTTTACGCTGCCGTGGGCGGGGCGGGAGTAGGCGGCATGCGGCGGGCGTTGGTGGTGGATGACAGCGCGAGCAACCGGGAGTTGCTGCGGACGATTCTGGAGCACGCGGGGTGGACAGTGGAGGAGGCGGGCAACGGGTTGGCGGCCGTCGAGATGGCGACGGCGCGGCCGCCGGAGCTGATGCTGCTGGATATTCAAATGCCGGGGATGGATGGCTATGAGACGTTGCGGGCGCTGCGGGGCCAGGCGGCTTTGGCGGCGACGCCGATCTACGCGATTACGGCGTATGCGATGGAAGGCGACGTCGAGCGGGGGCTGGCGGCGGGGTTTACGGGGTACCTGACGAAGCCGTTAACGCGCCGGCAGCTATTGGCGGCGCTATCCTGAGGGGTATGCGTACGCTTCCGCTGATTCTGGCGGCCCTTCTTCTCTCCGGCTGCCAGAGCCTTTATTACAAGGCGCAGGAGAAGCTGGGCAACGAGAAGCGTGACATTCTGATCGATCGGGTGAAGAAGGGGCGGGAGGATCAGGAGAAGGCCAAGGAGCAGTACAAGACGACGCTCGAAGCCTTTCAGGCGGTGACCGGCTTCACGGGTGGGAAGACGGAAGAGATCTACAAGAAGCTCAAGAAAGAGTACGACGAGGCGGCGGAGCGGACGAAGAAGGTGAGCGACCGGATCACGTCGATTGAGCAGGTGAGCGGGGACATGTTCGCCGAGTGGGAGACGGAGATCAACGCGATGGAGAATCGCGATTTGAAGGCGAAAAGCCGCGTGCTGATGCGGGATACGCGGGCGCGATACACGCCGTTGATCAAGAAGATGAAGGACGTGGAGCGGCGGGCGAAGCCGGTTTTAAAGGCGTTTGAGGATCAGGTGCTGTTCATCAAGCACAACCTGAACGCGGAGGCGGTGGCGTCGCTGAAGACCACCGTGATCAAGATGGACGCCGAGGTGACCAAGCTGGTGGCGGATATTGAGGCTTCGACGAAAGAGGCCGATGCGTTTCTGTCGACGCTGCCGGCGAACTAGGGCGCGAGGCGCGTGACGGCCCAAACGCCTGCTTCGGCGGTGTAGGCGAAGCGGTCGTGCAGGCGATTCTTGCGGCCCTGCCAGAATTCCATGCGCTGGGGGACGAGGCGGTAGCCGCCCCAGAAATCGGGCAGCGGGACTTCTGCGGGGAAGCGGCTTTCGAGTTCAGCAAGGCGGACGTCGAGCTCTTCGCGCTGGGCGAGGGGCTGGCTTTGGGGCGAGGTCCAGGCGGCGAGTTGGTGGCCGCGGGGGCGGGTGCGGAAGTAGGCTTCGCTTTCGGCGGCGCTGACGCGGGCGACGACGCCCTGGATGCGGATCTGCCGTTCGAGGGCATGCCACAGGAATACGAGCGTGGCGCGGGGGTTGGCGAGCAGGTGGTTGCCTTTGCGGCTTTCGTAGTTCGTGAAGAAGACGAAGCCGCGTTCGTCAAACGAGCGGAGCAGGACGATGCGGCCGTCGGGCATGCCATCGGCCGAGGCGGTGCAGAGCGTCATGGCGTTGGGTTCTTCGAGCTTGGCTTCGACGGCCGAGTCCATCCATTCGCGGAAGAGATCGATGGGATCTGGCCGGAGATTGGCCTCTTCGAGGGTTCCGGTCTCGTAGCTCTTGCGCAAGCCTTGAATTAAGTCCGATGTCTGCATTGGTGTCTTCCCCCATAATGGATGTTTCCATGTTTGATTTCAGCGGAAAAACTGCGGTGGTGACGGGCGGGACGAGCGGGATTGGCGCGGCGATCGTGGCGGCGTTTGCGAACGCCGGGGCGAAGGCCGTGGCGGCGGGACTGCCGGATTTCGACGTGACGGACGACGCGGCCGTGGAGACCTTGTTTGCGGGGTTGGACCGGGTGGACTTTCTCGTGAACGCGGCGGGGGTGATCCGCCGGGATGCGGAGTTTGAGATTCCGGTGTTTCAGCAGGTGCTCGATATCAACCTGACCGGGGCGATGCGCTGCTGCGTGGCGGCGAAGCCGAAGCTGGCGGCAGCGGGCGGGTCGATTGTGAACATTGCTTCGATGCTGACGTTCTTCGGCGGGCCGCGGGTGCCTGCGTATGCGGCCAGCAAGGGGGCCATTGCGCAGTTGACGAAGTCGCTGGCGGTGGCGTGGGCGGCGGAGGGCATCCGGGTGAACGCGATTGCGCCTGGGTGGATTGCGACGCCGTTGACGCAATCGCTGCAGGACGATCCGGCGCGGGCGGCGGGGTTGCTGAACCGGACGCCGATGGGGCGTTGGGGCAAGCCGGAGGAGTTGGCGCCGCTGGTATTATTCTTATGTTCCGAGTCGGCGAGCTTCATGACGGGCGCAGTGATCCCGATTGATGGCGGCTACTCGGCGGCTTAGCTCTATGTCGACTCATCCGCTTTCCCCCCCTGAAATTGTGGCGACGGCCGTGCCGGACGATGAACGCGTCTGGGTGCCGCAAGCCAAAGACGTCTGGTTTCGGCCGCTGATGTTGAATACGTTGAACGGCGGCTGGTGCAACCTGCTGCGGGTGCGGAAGGCGGGCGTGTTGAGCCGGCACCGGCATCCGGGTCCGGTGCACGGGTACGTGATCAAGGGGAGCTGGCGGTACCTGGAGCATGACTGGGTGGCGCGGGCCGGGGACTATGTGTTTGAACCGCCGGGCGAGACGCATACGCTGACGGTGGAATCGGCGGACGAGATGATCACGTTCTTCAACATCTCGGGCTGCATGTACTACGTGGACGCGGATGGCAACCACACCGGCTTTGAAGATGTGTTCACCAAGATCGATATGTGCCGGAAGCACTACATTGAAGTTGGCTTGGGCGCTGACTTCGTCGACCAGTTCATCCGGTGAAGATTCTCTACACGGCGGCGCATGGGGGCTTCGCCGCCGAGCGGGTGCCGTTGGGCGGCGGGGCGGCCGTGTTCGAAATGCTGCGGGCGGAGTGGCCGGACGTGGTGCCGATTGTGCCGGAGGCGATGACGGGCCGGCAGTTGGTGACGTACTCGGAGATGGAGTACGCGGCGTTTTGCCGGAAGTTTGAGGCGGAATCGACGGCGGCAGTTTTACGATACGAACCCAAGGAGTGCGTCGTGCTGGTGAACGATATTTCTGAGGGGCCGGACTTCGCGCGGTTGGCGGCGGCGGGGTATCGGGTGTTCACGATCTTCCATGTGGACGTGGTGGCGTACGTGGCGGCGATCTACGGGCGCGGATGGGTGGCGCCGGAGACGCTGGTGCGGTGGCATCGGCGATGGGAGCGGCTGTGCCCGGACGTATTGCAACTCGTGTTTCAGAAGCAGCGGGACTGCGTGCGGTATTCGGAGGCGTGCATTGTGCCGTCGCCGGAGATGCGGGAGGTGATCCACCGGTGCTACGGGCGGGAGGTTCGCGTGGAGGTGCTGCCGTGGGGGACTCCATCGGCAACGCACACGAGTATGCGGACGCCAGCGGAGAAGAAGTTGACGCTGTTGACACTGAGCCGGATTTCGCCGGAGAAGAATCAGCACTTGTTACTGGAGGCGCTGCTCGCTTGGGAGCAGCAGGGTCTGTTGCCTTCGATGCGGCTGCGGCTGTGCGGGCAGCCGGCGTTTATGAAGGGGCGGGAGTACTTCGCCAAGCTGCAGGAGTTGGCGGGGCGATTGCGGCAGGTGGAGGTGGAGTTTCCCGGGCACGTGACGGGACAGGCGAAGGCGGACCAGTTTGCCGAGGCGGACCTGTACGTGTTTCCGTCGAGCCATGAGTCGTATGGGTTGACGCTGATGGAGGCGTTTGCGGCGGGGCTGCCGGCGTTGACGCTGGACCATGCGGGGGCGCGGAGCCTGATGCGGGCGGAGTTCGGGCGGATGGCTTCCGCCGATAGCTTTCTGCCGGCGTTGCAGGAGTTGACGCGGGACCGGGCGCGGCTGCGGGAGATGGGCCGGGCGGCGCAGGCCTATGCGTTGGCGCGGCCGTTTGCGGAAACAGCGCAACAGCTTCGCGCGCTGCTGCATCGCTAGAGTGTGCTTGCTTCTTTGTTGTTTCTCTTAGCCGCGGCGGAGCCGCTGACGACGGTGGCTTCCGTGGACCTGGCCCGCTATGCGGGCACGTGGTACGAAGCGGCGCGGACGCCGAACTGGTTTCAGAAGAAGTGTGTGGGCGACGTACGGGCGACCTATACGCAGGAGGGGCCGGAGAAGGTGCGGGTGGTGAACGAGTGCCGGGAGGCGAACGGCAAGACGTCGACGGCGAAGGGTTCGGCGAAAGTGGGCGGGTCGACGGCGAAGCTGAAGGTGACGTTTTTCTGGCTGTTTTATGGGGATTATTGGGTGTTGGAGCTGGACCCGGAGTACCGGTGGGTGGTGGTGGGTGAGCCGGGCCGGAAGTATTTGTGGATTCTGACGCGGGAGCAGAACCCGCCGGACGAGCTGGTGCAGCGGTTGACAGAGTTGGCGGCGAAGAAGGGCTACGACGTCTCGAAATTGGTCCAAACGCCCAGGTAACTAAAGCCGTAGTCGTCCGTACAGGATGACGATGGCATTTCTCTGGCAAGACCTCCGGTACGCGGCCCGTTCGCTGCGGCGCAGCCCGCTGTTTACGACGATTGCGATTCTTTCGCTCGCGTTGGGGATTGGCGCCAATACGGCAATCTTCACGCTGCTGGATCAGTTGCTGCTGCGGATGCTGCCGATTCAGAATCCGGAAGAGATTGTGCAGATCGCGTCGAGCGGGTCGCATTATGGCAACAATTCGGGGCGGGACATGCTGGCCTACCCGATGTACCGGGACCTGCGGGACAAGAACGAGACGTTGACCGGGATGCTGGCGCGGCGTGAGGATTCGATCACTGTGAGCTACGGGAGCGAGTCCGAGCGGACTTTCGGCGAGATCGTTTCCGGCAACTACTTTCAACTGCTGGGGGTCGGGGCGGCGGTGGGCCGGGTGTTGACGCCGGAGGACGACCAGAAGCCGGGCGGGCATCCGGTGGCGGTGTTGGCCTATGACTACTGGCAGAGCCGCTTTCAACGGAACCCGCAGATTGTGGGGCAGAAGATTCTCGTGAACAATTTCCCGATGACGATCATCGGGGTGAGCGCGGCGGGGTTTGCGGGTCTGTCGCCGGGGAGTGCTCCGAAGGTACGGTATCCGATGGCGATGCGGGAGCAGCTGAACCCGCGTTTCGGCAAGTTGGAGGATCGGCGGTCGCGCTGGGTGCAGGTGTTTGGCCGGCGGAAGCCGGGCGTTACGATGGAGCAGGTGACGGCGAACTTGCAGACCGTGTTCCGGCAGGTAATCGGAATGGAGGTGACGCAGGAGGCGTTCGCTCGGGCGTCGAACTATACGCGGGAGCGATTCCTGCAGATGACGATCCGCGTGATGCCGGGGGCGCAGGGGGCGAGCAATCTGCGGCGGCAGATGGAGCGGCCGCTGCAGGTGCTGATGGGGATTGTGGGGCTGGTGCTGCTGATCGCTTGCGCGAACCTGGCGAACCTGTTGCTGGCGCGGGCTAGTGCGCGGGAGAAGGAGATTGCGATTCGGCTTTCGCTCGGGGCGACGCGGGGGCGCATTGTGCGGTTGCTGCTCGTGGAGAGTTGCGTGCTGGCGCTGGCTGGGGCCGTGGTGAGCGTGTTTCTGGCGCGCTGGGGAGTGAAGGGGTTGCTGGCGATGCTGCCGCAGCAGGGGAGCGATACGATCAACTTGAGCGCCGATCCGGATTGGCGCATTCTGGCGTTCAACTTCGCGGTGGCTTTGCTGGCCGGGGTGGCGTTTGGTTTAGTACCGGCCTTGCAGGCGACGCGGCCGACGTTGGCGTTGAAGCCGAGTAGTTCGGTGTGGCTGCGGAAGGCGCTGGTGGTGACGCAGGTTTCGCTGTCGCTGCTGTTGTTGATTGGGGCGGGATTGTTCTTGAAGAGCCTGCAGAATTTGAAGTCGTTGAACCCGGGTTTTACGGTGTCGAACCTGGTGACGTTCATGATGGATCCGGGCTTGAGCGGATACAAGGACGAACAGGCGGAGGCGTTCTTCCGGGAGCTGAACCGGCGGCTGAGCGCGGCGCCGGGGGTGGAGACGGCGGCGTTGGCGGTGGTGCCGGTGCTGCGGGGTTGGGAGTGGGATTCGTCGGTGACCGTGGAGGGGCACCAAGCCAAGCAGGGCGAGAACATGAATCCGCACATCAACATTGTGTCGCCGGGATACTTCGCGACGATGGGGATCAAGCTGCTCGCCGGGCGGGACTTTGACGAACGGGATTCGAAGACTTCGGGCAAGAAGGTACTGATCAACGAGAAGATGGCGAAGATGTACTTCCCCAAAGGCGATGCGGTGGGGCGGCATATTGGGTGGGGCGCGGATCCAGGGACGAAGACGGAGATTGAGATTATCGGGGTGGTTTCCGATACGAAGTACGAGGGGTTCCGCGAGGAGACTCCGCGGATAGTTTATCGGGGTTACTTCCAGGAGGGCTGGGCCTCCGATATGGCCGGCTATGTGCGAACGAGCTTGCCGCCGGAGCAGATGTTCCGGACGGTACGATCGATTGTGCAGGAGTTGGACCCGAAGCTGCCGCTATACGACATGCGGACGCTGGAGCAGCAACTGGATCAGTCGTTGGCAAATGAGCGTTTGGTGGCGCTGCTTTCGACTCTGTTTGGGTTGCTGGCGACGGGATTGGCGCTGCTGGGTTTATACGGCGTGATGGCGTACACGGTGGCGCGGCGGACGCGGGAGATCGGCATCCGCATGGCGCTAGGAGCGGAGACGGCCAACGTGCTTTGGCTGGTGATGCGGGAGGTGATCGCGCTGGTTGGAGTCGGGCTGGTGATCGCCTTGCCGCTGGCGTGGTTCGTGTCGCAGTACATTCAGAGCCAACTGTATGGCGTGGAGCCGCAGGACCCTTTGACGATCGGCGCGGCGACGGCGGCGTTGGCTATTGTTGCTTTGCTGGCAGGCTACATTCCGGCGGCCAAAGCCGCGCGGATCGACCCGATGACGGCGCTTCGCTACGAATGACGCTTGGGCTCTTTCAGATGGTGCATTTCGCCGAGCTCTGGCTCGGCACCGGTTAGCCAACCTTTGACGAGTTCATAGATTACGGCTGGCTTAGATTTCGTCACGTCGAGGAATTCGGCCGCGTGGATCTGGACGCCGATGAGGACCAGGCGCGGATCATCGGGCGTGCCGTGGCGCGGGTCGCCTTCGTCGGGGAACCACATCTTCCAATCGGCGGCCCAGAGTTCGCCGATCGTCTGGCGGTCGCGCGAAATGATGGCCAACCCCGAGACGGAGATCCATTCCATGGTGCTGGGGTTGCAGTAGGCCAGATTCACGTGGGGATCGTGTTGGATGTCGCGCAGCTTGGCGGTGCCATCGGCGGTGACGAACCAGAGGTCGGCTCCGGCGGCGTGCTTTTGATTGGCCATGGCCCGGGAGCGCAGATGGCCGTCGTGCTGCCGCGTGGTCATCATCGCGATTTGTATCTCTTTCACTAGCCCGTAGAACAGTTCGAGTTCGGTTTTCATGGGTCCCTCCACCAGATGGTGCGTCATGCGACTGCGGGGAGGATGCCGGGGAGGGGCCGAATATTAGAATACAATACGTGCAGGCAAAGCTGTGCGAATTTTAACTTTTCTCTTGTTGGCTTGCGGGGCGCTAAGCGCGCAGGTGGATGACCGCGCGACGGCCGAGTGGGCGTTGCGGTTTGGCGGCCGGGTGCGGGTGGCGGAGTCGCCGTGGATTGTGGATGCGGCGAAACTGCCGGCGGGTGCGCTGCGACTGCAGGGCGTGGACCTGGCGGGGACGATCATCGACCACAAGGACCTGAAGCTGCTGACGGGCTGCACGGAGCTGCGGGAGCTGATCCTGCCGGGCACGATCTTCAATCCGGGAGCGGGTTCCACGCTGGATGCGAACAAAGAATTGGCGGCGTTGAAAACGTTGACGAAGCTTGAGAAATTCGGGCTGTCGCTGCATTTTCTTGAGCACATCAACGTGCAGGACAAAGGACTGCAAGAGTTTGCGAACCTGACGCAGATTCGGGAGATGCGGGTGGCGATGGCCAACATTCGCGGGGCGGGCCTTGAGACGTTCGTGAATCTCGAACGGCTGGACCTGAATAATACGCGGATGAACGATGAGGGGATGAAACAGCTGGCGGGGATGAAGAAGCTGCGGTATTTAAGCTTGCGCGACACCTCCGTTACCGATGAGGGGCTGCGGCATTTGGCGGAGCTGAAGGACTTGGAGACGCTCGATTTGTTCGGGCTGCGTTTGACGGATCGGGGCATTGGCTACCTGCGGGGCTTGACGAAGCTGAAGCGGCTCAACATTCTGGGCTCGTCGTTGACGGACGCAGGCATTGAGGCGCTAACGCCGCTGCAGGAGTTGATCGAGCTGAATTTGTACCGGACGCAGATTACGAACTCGGGGCTGGGCAAGCTGCGGGGGTTGAAGAATCTGACTTCGCTGGACCTGCGGTATACGCGGGTGACGCGGGGCGGAGTGGATGACTTGGTGGCGGCGAATCCGAGGGTGCGCGTGGAGTTTCAAGACGCGGCGCCGCAGGCGGCCGACCCGGCGCTGCGGACGGCGAAGCCGGCGGCGATGACGGACGCGGGGATCGCGGGATGGATTGAGAGGCTGGGGGGGCGGAGTTCGCTCGAAGGCGGGAAGATCCGGTCGGTCGATCTTTCGCGGACACCGGTATCGGACGCACAGTTGGCGTATCTGGCGGGGCTGACGGCGTTGACGAAGCTGCGGCTGGATACGACGGAGATTGGCGATGCGGGCATGGTGCACGTGGGGAAGCTGAAGACGCTCGAAGATCTGGACTTGGCGAACACGATGGTGTCCGATACAGGCTTGGCCAATCTGGGTGGTTTGGCGAGGCTGCAGCGGCTGACGCTGAACCATACGCTGAGCAAGGGCATGTTGCCCGCTTCGTTGCCTATTGAAGAGTTGGAGATTTCGAACACGACGTTCGACGATCGCAGCGCGGCGGCCCTGGCGAAGATGCCGACGCTGCGGGGGCTGCGGCTTTCCTACACCGACATTACCGCGGAAGGGCTGCAAGCGCTGAGCGCGCTGCCGCTGCGGAAGCTGGACATTCTGTCGAACGATATTGGCGATGAGGCGATGGTGCACATCGGCAAGATGACGACGCTGGAGGAGCTGTACCTGAGCTACTGCCGCCATACGAATAAGGGCTTGGCGGACTTGAAGCCGCTGGTGAATCTGCGGGTATTCGAGTCCGTGCGGTCGCGCCTGGACGATGCGGCGGTGCCGCACTTGAACCAGTTTGCGAAGCTGCGGCGGCTGAACCTGGACTACACGGGCTTGTCGGACGCGGGGCTGGCGGCGCTGCGGTTGCCGGAGTTGGAAGAGCTGCTGCTCGATACGGCGAACCTGACGGACGCGGCCGTGGACACGCTCGCGAAGATGCCGAAGCTGAAGAGCCTGGGGATTTATCACACGCTGATCACGGAGCCGGCCTATAACAAGCTGAAAGCTGCGAAGCCGGGGCTGCAGATTCTGTTCGATCGAGAGTCGTCGATTCCCATCCGGAGGAAGAGCTAATGTTCGCCATGATGGTTTTGCTGGCCGTGTTGGGGCCGATGGATTGGGTGAAGGAAGTGGGCGGCACGGCGACGGCCGATGCGCAGGGGCGCATCGTGACGCTGGACCTGAGCCGGACGTGGGTGAACGATTCGGACCTGCAGCGCGTGGGCACGTTCACGGAGCTCCGGGCGCTGGACCTTTCGCATACGCGGGTGACGGACCTTGGCTTCGTCCACTTGAAGAAGCTGCGGAACGTGACGTCGTTGAACCTCTACTACGCCGAACTGGTGGGTGACGGGGCGTGCGCGGTGATGAAGCTGTGGCCGAAGCTGCAGACGCTGAACATGCGTGGGACGAAGGTGACGGATACGGGCGTGAGCCATCTGGCGGGGCATCCGGAGTTGACTTCGATTGACGTGGGCTTTGCGCTGTTCACGGATAACGGGGTCGAGTACTTCGCCTCGATGCCGAAGCTGCGGCATATAGCCTACGGCGGGAACAAGATGACGGACGTGGGGCTGAGCCCGCTGAAGCTGATTCCCACGCTCCGGGAGCTGGACCTGGGCGGCTTGCAGCGGACGGACTCCGGCCTGTGGCAGGTGACGATTACGGACCGGGGCCTGGAGCTGCTAGGGACGATGAAGGACCTGGAGGTGTTGAACCTGCGGAACGCGAAGATTACCGACGCGGGCATTGATAAGATTTTTGGCCTGCAGAAGCTGAAGCACTTGAACGTGATGAACACGCTGCTAACGGATGCGGGCGTAGCGAAGCTAAGGGCGGCACTGCCGAATGCGCGGATCGAATCCGGGCAGATTGAGATGGTGCGGCGCTAGGGCCGCGGGGCTGCGAAATCGTAGAGCTGGGTGGCGGTGCGCACCCACAAGTGGCCATCGACAATGGCGGGCGTGGCGAAGACCTCTTCGCCTAAGTCGCTTGAGGCGGCAACGCCCCATTGGCTGCCGGCTTCGAGGACCGTGACGTTGCCGTTGCGGCTGATGCAATAGACCTTGCCATCGCCGGCGACGGGCGAGGCGTAGTATTCGTCGAGGGCATCCGGCAGGCGGCCTTGCTTCTGCACCTTGCCGGTGGCGGGGTCGAGCGTTTGCAGGATGCCGCCGTTGCGGACGAGATAGAGCGCGCCGCGATAGAGGAGTACGGCGGGGACGTCGGGGAGCGACTTGTCGTAGCGCCAGAGGACGTGGGTTTCGGTGATGTCGCCGGAGCCGCCGAGACGGATGGCCATGGTGGCGTTCGAGGAGGTGCGACGCATGGAATAGTACTGCCAGTCGCGCTGGTCGAGAAGGCCGTCTTTGTCGAGGTCCTGCATGTCCCAGTTGCCCGGGAGCCAGGGCTTGGGGATCTCGTCTTTCGACAGCTTGCCGTCCTTGTTGGTGTCGAAGCGTTGGCGCATTTCGGGGAAGGCGGGGAGTTCGAGACGCTCGCTGGCTTCGCCGCCGGGGGCCCAGCCGTTGAAGTAGAGGACGCCATTGTCGACGACGGGGACGGACTTCACCTGGTAGGTGAGGCCACGGACCTTCCAGAGGGGCTTGCCGGTGGCGAGGGCGTAGCTATCGAGTTGATAGGAGCCGGGCACGATGAGCTCGCGGCCGTGGGCGAGGGGCGTGGAGAAGCTGTGGACGTTTTCAGGCCGGTCGACCTTCCAGACGGTGCGGCCGGTGCGTTGGTCAACGGCGAGAAGGGAGCTTGCCATCGGCGAGCACGGGGGAGGCGCCCATGCCGTGGAAGTTGGTGAAGGGGCCGAGGGGGTGGCGCCAGCGTTCTTCGCCATCGGCCGTGTAGGAGAGCAGGCCGTAGCCGGCGAAGAAGACGTAGACGTTGGAACCGTCAGAGACAGGGCTGGGGGAGGCGGGGTCATTGAGGGTGTGTCGCTTTTCGTCCTGATTGGCGGGGGCTTCGCGACGCCAGAGGAGCTGGCCGGTGCGGCGGTCCAAGGCGAAGGTGAGCAGTTTGCCGTTTTCGTGGCCGGTGAGGAAGATGCGGCTGGCGGTGACGATGGGGGAGGATTTGCCGCGCGGGATGGCCGTTTTCCAGACGACGTTTTTGTCGACGCCGATCTCGCGGGGGAGCGGCTTCGCATCGTC
>LNFE01000169.1 GCA_001464575.1 Acidobacteria bacterium Ga0077553
GGAGGCGGGCGCGCACGGCAGCGTTTTCCACGGGCTTGGTTTCTTTCGGATCCTGGGCCCAGTTATAGAGCTTGCCGGTGTCGTAGAGCTTCCACTGCTTGTCGAAGACGTAGCGCTGCGTGCGGGTCCAGCGTTCTTTGTCCCAGCCGGGCCGCGGGTCGTACCAGGAGTAGATCCAGGGGCGGGGGACGCCGATTTTGCCTTGCAATTGCGGCAGGAAACTGACGCCATCCATCTTGCCCATCGTCTTGGTGGGGACGTTGGCGGCAGCGCAGATGGTGGGGAGGAAGTCGCAGGAGTCGATGAGGTCTTCGTTGACCTTGCCGGGCGGGGTGACCCCTTTCCAGCGGGCGATCATCGGCACGCGAATACCGGCTTCGGTGGGGAAGCCGTTGTTGCCTTGGTAGGGCTTTCCGTTCAGTTGGCTGGTGATGCTTTGATGGGTGCCGTTGTCGCTGAAGAAGAGAATGAGCGTATCGGGCGGCAACTGATCGACGACGCGGCCGACGAGCTTGTCCATGTACTCCACCATGTCCTTGAAGAATCGCTTGTCGGCCTTCAGGCGGTCGGGGCCGGCGAACTCCGCGCTATCGGGGGTGGGGACGAAGGGATCGTGGGTCAGCGCGAGCGGCCAATAGACAAACCAGGGCTTGGGGTCGGGCTTCTTGACGAACTTCAGAATGAAGTCGGCGAAGAGATCTTCGCCGTACTTGCCTTCGATGTTTTTGACTACGGTGCCGTCGGTGTAGATGGTGGGATTGCCGTAGCGGGAGCCTTTCTCTTCGGTGTGGCCGGCGTGCCAGACATAGTGTTCATCGAAGCCGGCGTCTTCAACGCGCTTGCCCTTGCCGCGCCATTCGGGCTCGAAGGTGGGCGGGTTGTAGCTCCAGAACTGCCACTTTCCGGCGATGGCGGTGCGATAGCCGCCTTCCTGGAAGAGGTGGCCGAAGGTGCGCTCCTTCGGGTCCATGATGCCGAACGCCTGCCAGTTGCGGAAGTTGTACTTGCCGGTCATGAGCTGCATGCGCGTGGGCGAACACAGCGGCTGGGCGAAGGCGTAGCGGAAGAGCATGCCTTCGCTGGCCATGCGGTCCAGGTTTGGCGTTTTGTAGGTTTGGCTGCCGTAGCAGCTCAGGCATTCGTAGCCGAGGTCGTCGGCCAGGATGAGGAGGATATTCGGGCGTTTCGGCTGGGCTCCCAGCGCGGCCGCGGACATGCCGGCGAGGAACTGGCGCCGGTTCATCCAAAGATCTCCGGGAGTTCGCGGGAGCCGCTGGGGAACTTGGCGATGCCGGCGCCCATGGCTTTGTTGGCGGCGGCGATGTAGAGATCAGCGACGGTGCCGGTGGTGCGGGTGTGGAGGCCGGTGCGGAGGCCGCCGGCGTGGCCGGCGACGATGGCGGAGAGGCCGTTGTTCTTGTGGTCGTTGGCTTCGGCGTGCTCGTGGACGTAGAGGAGCGTGGTGCGGTCGAGCAGCGTGGCGTCGCCTTCTTTGACGGACTTCAGGCGGCCCAGCAGCCACGCGAACTCTTCGGCGTGCCAGCGGCAGATGTCGCGCTGGATGCGCAGGCCTTCAAGGCCGTTGTTCGAGGCCGACTTGCCGACGTTGTGCGAGTAATCATGATGCCGGCCGTTGGTGTGGCCGAGCCAGGGGAAGCGAGAGAGGCCCTGGCACTTGGTGAGCATGTAGGAGGCGACCTTCGTCTGCCCGCTGGCGAAGGCGTGGACGAGAAGTTCGCTTTGCAGCTTGGCGATGCGCGGCCAATCCTTCATGTCGCCTTCGGCTTCGGGCGGGTCGACGCGACGGTAGTTCGGCGGGAGGCTGGCGATGGCGCGTTCGACGTCGCGGATGGAAGAGAGGTGCTCGTCGACGCGGGTCGCGTCTTCCTTGCCGAGAGCCTTGCGGAGGCCGGCGGCGTCTTCCTGCACGGTGTCGAGAACGCTCTTCTTGCGATTGATCCAGGTGAGTTCGCGGGCGCCGAAGAGACGATCGAAGAGCTTGTTCGGCAGCATTTCAGGGGGCAGGGCGCGATCGTAGCCCGCCCAGCTCATGTTGCGCTGGATGCTTTCGCCGAAGGACTCCTGGGAGACGCCGATTTGGAGCGAGCGGAAGCGGGTATCGGAGCCAACCTTGGCGGCGATGACCTGGTCAATCGACGGGCCGCCGGCGCCGCGGCCGGTGAACTGCGTGCCGGTCATGAGCGAGGCCATGGAGCGGTGGTGATCGTTACCGGGGCCGGGCAGGCGGGCGGCCGGATTGTCTAGACCGGTGACGATGTGGATGTCGTTGCGGAAGGGCGCAAGGGGCGCGAGACACGGCGTCATCATGTAATCGGCGCCGGTTTCCGTGGGGATCCAATACTTTTCGGGGATGCCGTTGCCGTTGAACCAGACGACGAAGCGGTTGGGCGGCGTGCCTTTGCCGGGAGCGGCGTAGGCGGTGCCGTTCGCGTTGAACATCGCCGCGAGAGGCGGCAGGCCGACGAATGCGCCGGACAGGCTGCGCAGAAGGGTACGGCGCGAGAGCGAGAGGTTTTTAGTGTGAACGGCTGGCATCGAGTTATGACTCCGGGGGGAAAACGCTCCACTTCAACAAGCTGACCATCAACTCCCGGAAGTGGAACCCGGAGCTGCGGAAATCGGCGAAGGCCCGATTGATGACAACGGCGTCGCGGGCGTTTTCGTGACGCCCCATATAGTAACGGAAGAGCTGCTTGGCCACGCACTCCTGGCACTGCGGAGCAGCCGAGAGAATTTTACCAAGCTCACGCGGCGTCGAGAAGCTGGAGTTCGGGATGCCCGCCACGTAGCCGTTGGTGTCGATATCGAGTTCGACGTTGACCACATCACCATCTTCTTTGCGAGCCGGGCGGAAGGTGAGCTTCTGCTTGGCGCGGAACTGGCCGATGGCGTCGTACTTTTCAAAAGCGAGACCGATGGGGTCGACGAGCGTATGGCAACTGGCACAGCTCTCGTTATTGAGATGCATGGCGAGCCGTTCGCGGTTAGTCATGGGCTTGCCCTTGTCGAGGTTGGGCAGGTTGGCATTGACGCCGGGGGGCGGCTGGGGCACTTCCTGACAGAGGAAGTGTTCGCGGACGAAGAGGCCGCGCTGGGTGGCGCTGGTATCGGCGGGCTTAGAGGTGGCGGCCAGGAACATGGCCTGGCCGAGGATTCCGGCGCGGCCGGTCTCCGGCGGCAGCGGGACGCGATCGTATTCGCTCTTCGGCGCGGGGACCTTATAAAGCTGGGCGAGGCCGGTGTTCACGAAGCTGTGTTCGGCGGAGAAGAGCTGCATGAAGTCCTGGTCGCGCCAGACAAGATCAGCGACCATGCGGCGGGTTTCTTCCGTCATCGCAACCGTGAGTTCGGCCGAGTACATGGGGAACTGGGCGCGTTCCTTGACGGCGTCGAGCAACTGGTCGAAACGAAGCCATTCGGCGACGAACTCATCGAGGGTGGCTTTGGCGCGGGGGTCGGCGAGGAGGCGGCGTGCCTGCTTCTCGACGGCTTCGCGGGTGTTGAGTTCGCCCTGGGCCGCGGCGCGGGTGAGCTCGGCGTCGGGCATGGAGTTCAGCAGGGCGTAGGAGAGGCGGCTGGCCGTTTCATAGGGCCGCCAGGAGGGCTCGGCGCCGTTTTCGGTGCGCATGAGAAAGTTCGGCGACTGGAGCATGGCTTCGAGCGTGAGCTGGGCGCCGGCGAGGAAGCTTTTCTCGGAAACGAAGAGCTTATCGTAGCGGGCCACTTCCGCTTCGAGTAGCGGGCGGCGGAAGGCCTTGGCGCCGAAGGTGCGGAGGAACTTTTGCCGGCAGGCGGCGTCCTGCGTCTTGCAGGGGATGAGGCCATGCGTGTCACCGCCGCGGAAGGCGGAGCGGGCGAGTTTTTCGGCGGCGGCACCGTAGGCTTCGGCTAGGAGCGGTGAGATAGACTGCGATTGAAATTGGTTGCGATAGCCGCCGACGAAGTCTTCGGCGGGGAACTGGTCGGCGACGCGGCTATCGTCGCCGAGGAGGTCGCGAACCGTGTTGTTGTACTGGGCGTGGGTCAAGCGCCGGAGGACGGGGCGGGCTTCGAACTTGCGCTGGCCGAGGAGGAAGCGATCGTCCGGCTTCGTGTTGCTGGCGAGGTAGTCGATCCAGGTGCGGAGCGTGGCTTCTTCGGCGGAGCCGGGGGTGATCTTCACTCCGCCGGCATGGGCGACGCGGCGGGTGGGCTTGTTGAGCAGCAGCGATTTCGAGAGGTCTTCGCGATTGATCAGGACGTGGAGCGATTTCCCGAAGAGCTGGAGCTCTTCGGCGCTGGCGCCTTCGTCGGGGAAACGGAAGCGGGTGCCGCCGGCGACTCCGTTCGAGCCATGGCAGTTTTGACAGCCGCCTTTTTCAAGGGCGGGCATCACTTTTGCAGTGAAGTAGGCTTCGCCGGGCGCACTGAGGTTCTTCTGGCTCAGGAGCAGGGGCAAAGCGGCGCAGAGAAGGAGGCAGCGGCGTAGCACTGCCCCTATATTATTGCTTTTTAACTCCGAACGCTAACCAATACTTGCTCGGGCATGGGGCCGGTGGGCACTTGGTCGGTGGAGGCGAAGCCGGCGGCGGCAAACATGCTTTCGAATTGGGAGAAGGTGTAGGCGTCGCCGGAGGGTGTATTGAGGAGCATGGTCATGGCGAACGCCGCGGCGATGGGCGGGGTGACGCGGTCTGGGTTGGGGACAAATTCCAGCGTGATCGCCCGGCCACCGGGCTTGAGGGAGGCGTGGACGCGGCGGAGGATGTCGATGCAGCCGGCTTCGTCGAAGTGGTGGAGGAAGTTGGTGAGCAGGACCAGATCGTAGCCGGAGCCATAATCGACCGAGAGGGCGCTGCCGGGTAGGGGCGTCCAGCGGTTGGCAACGCCGAAGCGTGCGGCGTTTTCGGCGGCGACTTTGAGAACGGCGGGCCAGTCGAGGGCCGTGATGTGCGCTTCCGGATTTTTTGAGGCAATGTGGATGCCGAAGATGCCGTGGCCAGCAGCGATATCGAGGACGCGGAGCGGGCCGGGTCCGGCTAGCTCGGCGAGGAACTGCGCGGCGGGCGTCATCATGGGGACCATGCCGCGGGCGAAATCTTCCCACACGGGGTTTTCGTCTTCGATGGTGCCCTCGCCGCCGAGGATGCTGCGACCGGTGCGAACGACTTGCGCGATGTCGCTGGCGGCATGCATCAGGACGGGATGATGGAGGAACTTGGAGGCGAGGCCCATGTAGGCCGGGGAGTTGGCGTCCAGGAAGAGAGCGGCGTCGGGCGCGAGGCTGTAGGCATCGTCAGCCTTCGTGAGCAGGCCGGTAACGCAGAGGTAGTCGGCGAGAATGCGGGTGCCGCGTTCGCTGGCGCCGATGTGGGCCGCCAAAGTAGGAGCCGTAGTGTGGCCTTCGGCGATGGCCGTGAACAGGCCCAACTCCAGGCCGCCGCGGAGCGCCTCGGTGGCCACGTGGGCGCTCATCATTTGGAAGATGCGTTCGGGACTGACCATGGCTTAGCTGAGCCTCGCTGCGATGACGGACATGGGAGATGGGGTGGGGACGATCTCGTCGATGGTGAAGCCGTGGGCGTTGAGGAGCGTGTGCCATTCGGTGGCGGTGCGTTCTTTACCGCCGGTCATCACCATCATATTGACGTCCATGATGCGGGCGGGGCCGGCGTCGGCGTCGGAATCGGGGACGACGGATTCCAGGATGATGAGTTTACTATCGGGCAGGGCGGCGGCGCGGATGGTATCGAGGATGCGGCCGGCGTCGTGGTCGTTCCAATCGTGCAGGATGAACTTCATCATGTAGGTGTTGGCGCCGGCGGGGACGGTGGCGAAGAAGTCCGCAGCGACTGCGATGGCGCGATCGGCCATGCCTTGCGCGGCGAGGTAGGCTTCGGCGGCCGGGATGGTGAAGGGCAGATCGGTGACGATGCCGCTGAGGCCGGGTTGCTGATTGAGTACGGCACAGAGTAACGTTCCGTTGCCTCCCGCCACATCGACGATGGTACCGCTCGCGGGGAACTGGTAGCTGGCTAGGATGGCCGGGATCAGGGCCCCGCTGAAATCGCTCATGGCTTGGTTGAAGACCTGGCCTTCGGCGGGGTTGGTTTTGGTGAAGTAGGCCCAAACGTCCTCGCCGTGGGCGTCGTCAAAGGCGGTGACACCGCGTTCGATGGAGGCCCGGAGATTGGCCCAGGCTTTCAGATGGCCGCCGCCAAAGATGGAGGTGACCATGCCGCGGAGGGAGCCGGGGACGTCGGTGCGGAGCGTTTCGCCGAGGGGCGTGAGGAGGAAGCTGCCGCCGGGTTGCGTGGTGACGAGGCCGATGGTGGCGCAGGCGCGGAGGAAACGGTCGAGCGACGGCGCGTGGACGTGGGGAACAGGTTGTTGCGCGGCGAGGTAGTCGGCGATCTGGAGTTCGGCGAATACCTGCAGAAGGCGGGCGCGCATGAGGCCGAAGCCCATGTCGAAGATTTGCTCTTGCGGCGAGGGAGTATGCATGTTGAGTTTCTGACACTATACGCGAAACGGGTCCGCCCGGAAGGGTCACTCGATGTGGTATTGATTGTTTAGTCTTACTCGATGCTTATCCTGCACGCCGGCGTACACGACGGCTTCTTTTCGATATGGCTGGAGGCATCGGCAGATCATAAACAGGCGAAGGCGGCCCCGACCGTGGGGCGTCCGCAGCGAAGCGGACCGCCGGATTATCCTTATGGAGCCCCGCCCGCACTGTTGCGCGAAATACTTTCCTCCCTCCCCTACTGTGGGGAATTGGCAAAGGCCCAGATGCAACGAGTGGTTCTCTGGGCGCCTGCCGCGCCCGAAGGGCCGGTGGCATCGAGCGCGTTGATCGCCGAGCACCCCGTTTATGAGAGCTTAACGCTCTCGCCGTTCTCTATTGCCTCCATGCAATTGGGGCCAAAAGAGACCGTCGATTTCCTGGCGGCGACGTTCGGCCAACGGCTGATTCGGCCGGGGTTGATGGTGGCTCCGGACGTGCAATTCTGGGTTTCGGCGCTGCGGTTTGCAGGCGGGTTGGTGGCACGGCAGCAGTTTCTACCGGACTTGGACGAGGTGGACGGGGAGTTCGCCGCGAGTTGGACGCCGGTTTACCCGGGTATCGAAGGGCACCGGCTGGCGGCGTTGGCCGCGGCGATGCCGGCTTCGGCGCGGGCGATCACGTTTGAAGATAAGGCCGCTCCGGCCACGCCCGCCCGGATTGTGTTGGACGCCTTTGTCTCCTGGATGCTCGACGATCTGATTCGGGGCAGCTACAACGGCGGAAAGCCGCCGCGAGGGAAAAGCCCACACGAACGCTGGCTGTACGCGCTGGCTTCCGAGGATGGACTCGTCGAAGGCTATCCGGACATCCTCGAACGGATTTCGAAACAGGTGCGGCAGTGGCGGCGTCCTGTAGCATTGACGGCCGATGCGCCGTTCCGGCTCTGCTTCCGGTTGGAAGAGCCTTCGGAGCTGGGTTCGGCTTGGACCGTACGGTACTTGGTGCAGAGCGTGGACAACCCGGACAACGTACTGCGGGCGGAACAGATCGGCACGGGCGAGCGGCTGGTGGGCGTGACGCGGCAGCCGACGCTTGAGTTCCTGCTGACGTCGTTGACGCAGGCGACCTCCATTGTGCCCCGCATTGAAAGCTCGCTGCGGGCGAGCGTGCCCACCGGGTTCGACGTCGATACCAATGGCGCTTATGAGTTCCTGAACCAGAAGGCCGTGGCGCTCGAACAGGGCGGGTTCGCCGTGGAGCTGCCGAAGTGGTGGAGCCGCGACGGTACGCGGGCGCGTCTGAGCGTGAAGGCGATTGTCGATAGCCCGGAGAAGCCGCCGAAGGGCGGGCTATCACTGAACTGGATTTTGAACTTCGATTGGCGGATTGCCGTGGCTGGTGAATTGGCCACGCGCGATGAGTTGCTCGAACTGCAGCGGCTGCGGTCGCCGCTCGTGAAGGTGCATGGGCAGTGGGCCCATGTGACGCCGGACGAGATCGACTATTCGCTCGAATTCTGGCGGCGCAACGCGAGCGGCACGGCGACGGTTCGCGAGATTATCCAGATGTCGCTGGGCAACTACCACTCGAACCACGAGTTGCCAATTGAAGGCGTCGTGGCGACGGGCTGGGTGCGCGATCTGCTCGACCAGTTGGAAGGCCGGAAAGTGTTTGAAGAGTTGAAGCCGCCGAAGGGCTTCAAGGGGACGCTGCGGCCGTACCAGATTCGGGGTTACTCCTGGCTCAAGTTCCTGCGCAAGTGGGGCCTGGGCGCATGTTTGGCCGACGACATGGGTCTCGGCAAAACAATTCAGACGCTGGCGCTGTTGCAGCTCGACAAGGAAGAAGGCACGACGATGCCGACCTTGTTGATCTGCCCGACTTCGGTGGCCGGGAACTGGCAGAAGGAAGCGGCGCGGTTTACGCCGCAGTTGAAGGTGCTCGTTCATCACGGGGTGAACCGGCTGAAGGGCGACGAGTTCACGCGGCAGATGCACAAGTATCATCTCGTGATTACGAGCTATGGCATTCTGCAGCGCGATCTTGAGTACTTCAAGCAGGTGACCTGGAGCGGGGCGATCCTCGACGAAGCGCAGAACATTAAGAACCCGGATACTCGGCAGGCGAAGTCCGTGCGGGCGCTGGTGAGCGACTACCGGATTGCGCTGACGGGTACGCCAGTCGAAAACAACGTCGGCGAACTCTGGAGCGTGATGGAGTTCCTGAACCCCGGCTTCCTGGGGACGAGGGAGCAGTTCCGCCGGAACTATTTCCTGCCGATTCAGACCAACCGCGACAACGACGCGGCGAACCATTTGAAGCGGCTAACCTCTCCGTTCCTGCTGCGCCGGTTGAAGACCGATACGAAGATCATTGCGGACCTGCCGGAGAAGTTCGAGAACAAGGTCTACTGCACGCTGACGCGCGAGCAGGTAGAGATGTATCAGCAGGTGCTGAAGGATGCGCACTCGAAGATCGAGTTCGCCGACGGCATGGCTCGGCGGGGCGCGATTCTGGCGACGCTGTCGAAATTGAAGCAGGTGTGCAACCATCCGGCGCATTTCCTGGGCGATGGGTCGCCGGTGGTGGACCGTTCGGGCAAGCTGACGCGTCTGACCGAAATGGTGGAAGAGGTTCTGGTAAGCGGCGACCGCGCGCTGGTGTTCACGCAGTTCACCGAGATGGGCGGCATTCTGCAGAAGCATCTGCAGGACAGCTTCGGCGACGAGGTGCTCTACCTGCACGGTGGCACTCCGATGCGGCAGCGCGAGATGATGGTGGAGCGGTTCCAGAAGTCGCCGAACGGGCCGCGGGTGTTTATCCTATCGTTGAAGGCTGGTGGAACGGGTTTGAACCTGACGCGTGCCAACCACGTATTCCATTACGATCGCTGGTGGAACCCGGCGGTGGAAGATCAGGCCACGGACCGGGCGTTCCGCATTGGGCAGTTGCGCAATGTACAGGTGCACAAGTTCCTTTGCGTGGGGACGCTCGAAGAACGCATTGACGAGATGATTGAAAGCAAGAAGAGCATCGTCAACGAAGTGATTGGCACGGGCGAGGGCTGGATTACCGAGCTTTCGAACGAAGAGCTGAAGAATGTGTTCGCGTTGAGTGCGGAGGCGCTGGATGAGTAAACGGCCAGGCGGCGGAAGTGGGAACGGGAACGGCGGCGGAGGCGGGAATCGCGGATCCTGGGGCCGGCGGAAGTTCAACAACCGGCGGCGGGGTACGCCGGCGGGTGGTGAGGGAGTGGGAGCGGCCAGCGCGCCTCCCCCAACAGCCGCGGCGCCGCCTCCTCCACCGCAGCAAATGCGGAGCGGCGAGGGGAACGGGAACGGGAACGGCCACGGGCGGCAGAACGGCAACGGCAGGCGCAACGACCGCGATGTGCGGGGCAACCGTAATCGGCGGCGTGGGCCGCAGCGGCGGGCCGGGGGCTTCCGGGCGCCGGGCGGCGGCGGCATTCGCGCGCAGACGAAAGGCTCGCGCTTTGGTGAGAACTGGTGGGCGCGGCGCTGGATCGAGGTGCTCGAAAGCTTCGAGATGGGCTCGCGGCTCAACCGGGGCCGAGACTACGCCAAGAGCGGGCATGTGCTGGCGATCACGATTGACGAAGGGCACGTGCATGCCCGGGTGCGTGGGTCGCGGCCGAAGCCGTACGACGTCGACATCAACATCAACACAATTCCGGAAGAAGACTGGACCCGCGTGGGCGCGAAGCTGGCCGAGCAGGCCGTGTTTTCGGCGACGCTGCTGGCCGGCGAGATGCCGGGCGACATCGAAGAGATTTTTGAAGAGCTGGGCCTGTCGCTGTATCCGAAGAACGAACAGGACCTGGTGACGAGCTGCACGTGCCCGGATACGGCGAACCCGTGCAAGCATCTGGCGGCGGTTTATCTGCTGCTGGGCGAAGAGTTCGATCGCGACCCGTTCCTGCTGTTCACCATGCGTGGCATGCGGCGGGATAAGCTGCTCGCGATCATCGAGAAGAACCTGCCGCAGGCGCTCGACGCCGAAGCGCAGCGGGACGACGAAGAGTTGGCGCCGGTGGAGGAGCCGAAGCAGGCCCTGCAACTGGACCCCGACATCTACTGGAAAGGCGCGGTGCGGATGCCCGAAGACGCAATGGGCGACGTGGCGCCGCCGGCGATCTCCGCCGCGCTGCCGCGGCGGTTAGGGCCCTTCCCTTTCTGGCAGGGCCAGAAGACGCTGCTCGATGCGATGGAGCCCGTGTATAGACGGGCCTCACAACATGCGGTGGTCTTTTTGCTGGGCGAGCCGCTGCCGGCAGCGGCCAATGGAACTACCGGCGGCCCGAACCCGCAGTGACACCCTTAGAGGCTTGATACTCCTCGTACGGGCCCTTGAAGTCTTCGATCTCATTGTTGTCGACGGCCCAGATGCGGGTGGCGACGGCGTCAATGAGGTCGTGGTCGTGCGTGACGATGAAGACGGTACCGTCGAACTTCTGGAAGGCGAAATTCAGGGCGTTGATTGCTTCGAGGTCCAAGTGGTTGGTGGGTTCGTCGAAGACGAGCACGTTGGGCTTTTCGAGCATCAGACGGCAGAAGATGAGCCGGGCGGCTTCGCCACCGCTGAGCGCGTGGGTGGGCTTGGCGCCTTCTTCCCCGGTGAAGAGCATCTGGCCAAGGGTGCCGCGGATCTCTTCGCGGCTGGCCTGGGGGTCGAAGGTGTGGAGCCATTCGAAGGCGGTGGTGCCTTTTTCGATTGATTCTTTATGGTCCTGCGCGAAATAGCCGATGCTGGTTTCGTGGCCCCACGTGACTTCGCCGGAGCCGACGGAGGTGTCTTTCTCTTTGGCTGAGGTGACCGGTCCGTTGTCGAGCAGGGCGCGGAGAAGGTTGCGATGCGTTCGCCGCGGCTGACGTGGGCGGAGAAGGGCTTGAAGACGAGTTGGTCACCGTAGGAGCGGGTGAGGTTTTTCACCTCGAGCGGATGCTTGCCGGAGGGGCGCTTCGAGACAAACTTGATGAACGGGCGGGCGATGTTGGAGCGCTTGAGGTCAGAGACTTCGAGGCGCTCGACTTCCTTGGCGCGGCTGCGGACCTGGCTCGCGCGGGTGCCGGCACTGAAGCGGGAGATGAACTCGTTCAACTGCGCGATCTTCTTTTCGCGTTGCGCGTTGTCGGCTTCGACGCGGGCGCGGACCTGGGTCTTGGCCATCACCATGTCGTCGTAGCCGCCGGTATAGACGATGATCGTCTGGTAGTCGATGTCGGCGGTGTGGGTGCAGACGGAGTTGAGGAAGTGGCGATCGTGGGAGATCACGATCATGGTGCCTTTGAAGTTGTTGAGGAAGTCCTGGAGCCAGTGGATGGAGTCCAAGTCCAAGTGGTTCGTCGGTTCGTCCAGCAGGAGGGCTTCGGGGTTGCCGAAGAGGGCCTGGGCGAGCAGCACGCGGACTTTCTGGCCGCCCTGGAGCTCGCTCATTTTCCGTTCGTGGAGCTCTTCGGGGATGCCGAGGCCGCCGAGGAGGATGGCGGCGTCGGAATCGGCGGAGTAGCCGTCCTCTTCGCCGACGATGCCTTCGAGCTCGCCGAGACGGATGCCGTCTTCGTCGGTCATGTCGGCTTTGCTGTAGAGGACTTCGCGCTCTTCGAGGGCGCTCCAGAGGCGTTGGTTGCCCATGATGACGGTATCGACGACGCGATAGGCATCGAAGGCGAACTGGTCCTGCTTGAGGACGGACATGCGCTTGGGCCGGGTGACGGTGCCTTTTTGGGCGTCAATCTCCCCGGAAAAAATCTTCATCAGGGTGGATTTTCCGGCGCCATTGGGGCCGGTGAGGCCGTAGCGGCGGCCCGCCACGAACGCGACAGAGACATCCTCGAACAGAACTTTTGCGCCGTAGCGCATCGAAACGGAACTTACAGAAATCATGCGGCGGTATTCCCTTGCGAGTATAGCAACCCGCCTGCGAGGGCCCGGAATCGGCGCTACTGTTCACTTGGGGCGATGGCGCGTCGGCCATTCGCTGGAGAGCTCCCGCACGCCGAGCTTGCGCGGAGATTTACCCTTCCGCACCCAGGTTGGGATATGAAGTGTTGTCGACTCCACGGGGGCACACGTGGGGTAACCGGGGGCGAAGTGCAGGTTCCTTAAGCGCACGTTTTGAGGACTGCGCCAACGCAGGGCGAAGCATTAACGTAAATGAAGACGAGGAGCAATGCAGCATCACGACGAAATCGCATGACGCCTGCATCCGGCTCCGCTTGCGTGGAGTCGCCAAGTGGAAAACTGGAGCCACCCGCCAGGATCGAACTGGCGACCTGCTGATTACGAAACAACTTTTGCTTTACAAACCACTGCAAACAGGGACACTCCACGTCCACCGGGAGGGCCATTCGATGCTGTTTGGGCAGTAGTTGAACAGGTTGTTGAACAGGACGATGGTCCAAGATGCCTCCCGGAGGCCTGTTCTTACCGTGCCTCGTTAGCTCGGAGCTTGCGGTGACGGACTCGTCCCGATCGGCGGGGGGTTCTACCGGGACAGCCATGAGCTTGAATCTGCCAGATCCATCATAGAAGGCGCTTTTGGCGAATTTCTCGTGTCGAAGCGCCAAGTCCGCCACGTCGAGGCGATTGAACTCGTTCGCGAGCGGCGGGACAAGGCGCAACAGTTGCTCGGATTCGCGGCCAGGCCTTTCGTCCTTTGTGGCCTGCCCGTGCGCCGACCAGCCAGTTCGACTCTCGTCTATGAGCGGCGAAATGGATCGTTCTCCTTGCAGATCACCGGGCACCCGCAGTTTGGTTTGCCCTATGGGCAGGATCGGTTGGTGCCGATCTTCCTGGCAACTCTGGCGGTGCGCCAACAGAGCCAGGTCATCCGGTTCAAGTCAGCTGCTCAAATGCTGGACACATTCGGCATGGCGAAGGGAGGCAAAGCGACAAGGAACACCTTTCGCGGGTTCCGTTCAGCGAATTGGATTAGGACTTGGGTTAAGGGCTGTGCTGAAGTGCACGGATGTCCGTGGAGATAACAACTGAGGAGATGCCTGTTACGATTTCGTATAAATGGGTTTGTCATCAATCACCAACTCTGTTCTCAGGTTAGGTTCGCACCCGTGTTGGGGGAGCCAAACTCTAAAACTGTCGCGCGGCTAGTTGACCTTGCGCCGGGGCAGTTCTTTCGGTGCAGAAGACTGAGCCCTGGTACCACCAGTCGAAAGAGCGGCCCCCGATCGCAAGGGGGAGGTGCCAAGTTTGAGTTGGGCGGTTGCTGAACCGTGGCAACATTTTCCACGCAAGGAAGAGCTCCCACCGGATGGGGATGGGAGCTCTTACTGGTTGGGCTTATGCGCGTGCGGTGCGCAGAGCGGACTTGTACATCGCGTTCATCGAGCCGAGCAGGTAGGCCAGGCCCGGATGGGGCCGGTACTCGCCTTGGGCGGCGCCGCGGCTGGTGTCGGGCAGGTTGGGATTGGTGCCGACGGCAGGGATGTGATCGGGGATCACGATGCCGTCGAACTTCACGTCGACGAGCGCCTGCATGGCCTTGGACATGTCGTAGTAGCCATCGTCGATGAGCGCTTCGACAAAGTGGGGCAGAGGCGCCGTCACGTTGCGGAAGTGCACCTTGAACAGCTTCTTCTTGGCCGCGAAATACTTGATGACCTCGACTGGGTCGGCGCCTGTGTTCTTCTCGCCACCTTCAAGCCAGGAGCCGATGCAGAAGCAGACCCCGATGTTGGGGCTGTCGGCGATCTCAATCGCCTTCTTATATCCTTCGAAGTTCGAGAAGATGCAGCGCGGGACGCCGGCGAGCATGCGCATGGGCGGATCGTCGGGATGGATGCCGATTCGCACGCCAGCCTCTTCGGCGACGGGCTTTACCTTCTTGATGAAGTAGATGTAGTTGTCCCAGATTTCCTGTTCGGTATAAACCCGTCCATGGGAGAGCGGACCGGTGAAGGTCTTGCCGGCCCAGACGCCTTTCCACTCGGGACTGTTCGCATTGCCGTCGCGCGCAGAGTAGCCGCGGGCGCTGGTGACGCGTCCACTGGACCAGATTCCGTTCCCCATGTGGGCGTAGGTGGAGTAGGGCACTTTGGCTTTGCCCAGGTACCGGATGTAGTTGAGATATTCCTCAATCTTCTGGTCGCGGCCAGGGAGGTTGAGGGTGACCTCGGACATGTTGTGGAGGCTGCCGGAGGGTCCGACGCCGCTGCCGATGTTGTAGATCCGGAAGCCTTCGGCTTCCCAGGCGGCTTTTTGTTTGATGAAGCCTTCGGCGGTGGCCTCGGCCTGGATGGGTGCGAGGCTGAGCCACTGGACGCCGAGTTGCTTGAGGTAGTTCGTATATTCCGGGGAGAGTCGATTGGCGGAGACGCCGATCTTTAGACCCGGGGGGATCGGGATCATCGGCTTGGCATGGGCCGCGGGGGCGGTTGCCGCTAATGCGGCGGCACCGGCGAGAGCCATGCCTGTAATGTCCCTTCTGCTGGGATCGTTTTTCTGGTCGCTCATGGAGGAAAGTCCGTTTCTAAAGTTGGATGTGGAATTCCGAAGGGATGGTATCGGGTTGGGTCGTGTTTGGCAAGCCGGTGCTAAGCGGCTTGCTGAGTTAGTCAGACGGCAGGCTCGTTCCGGTTGCCCCCATCTGCAGGGCTTCGTAGGGCCTCGGCATTGACGGCAGTGTTGGTGATCAAAACTGCAGCCTGAGACCGAGTTGGATGTTGCGGGGGGCGCCGCCTGCCAGTACTTGGCCGAACTGGGGCGCGCCGATCGTAACACTGGATCCGGTTCCAAGACTGAGAGCCGGGGTGTTGAAGATGTTGGTGATGTCGGCGCGGAGCTGGACGAGGATGCGTTCGCCGATGGGTTGATTACGGATGAAGCCCATGTCCCAGTTGCGGCGGCCGTAGTTCCGGAGCTGTGGCTGGGTCAAGGAGTCGGTCGGGATGGTGTAAGCGGGCGCCTGGGTGAAGGCGCTGGTATTGAAGTAGCGGTTGGTGGAGCTTTCGCCGTCAGGCAGGACGGGATTGCCCACACGGTTGCCGCGGCCACCGGAGAGGGCAAAGTCATAAAGGAACGTGTTATCCGCGCCCGCGATACGGATGGGGGTGCCGGACTGGAATACGGTGATGCCGGAAACCTGCCAATTTCCAATGATGGCGGCGAGGACGCCGTCGGATACAAACCGCTTCTTCTTACCGAAGGGCAAGTCGTAGAAGTAGCTCATCACGAGGCGGCGGGGAATGTCGTTGGTCTCGATGGAGCGATTGTATCGGGGGTTGTAAAGGGCGTTCTGAGGGAATGCTTCCGAGGCATCGGATTCAAAGACGTTGGCGATGGTCTTCGAGCCGGTGAAGGAGGCCGAGAGGGTGAGGCCGTTCGAGTAGCGCTTCTCTAGAGAGAGCTGCAGGGAGTGATAGTTGCCGTGGCCGTAGCCTTCGCGGGGGAAGAGGACTTGGAGGTATTGCGGGTAGGGGCGGAGCAACTGACGGCGTTGGACCGTGGCGAAGCTGAGATTGCCGCTGCGGATCTTTCCGAAGAAGGGGTTCGGCACGTTGTCGAGCAGGGAGGAGCCGAGCGATAGAAGGGCCGGATCGTTCTGGTTGTTGAACCGGTTCTGCGCGATGTGCGTAATCTTGTTGCCGACGTAGCCGGCGGAGATGACGATGTTGCTGCCGATGAGGCGTTGGATGTTGAAGCTCCAGTTGCCGACTTCGGGGAGGGGACTATCGCGATTGAACGTGCGGAGGTTTTCCCCGGCGAAGGTGGAGTTGCGATTGGGCTGAGGGAGTCCACCGGCGAATGGGTTTAACCAGGAGCCGCCGGGAGGCGGGGTGTTGGCGAAGGGGCTGGGTGCGCCGAGGGTGCCTTCGTAGAGAGTGAAGAGGCCATTGCCCCAGTCGGAGGTGCCGGCGTTGATGGTGTTGGATGCGGCGTAGAAGTAACCGGCGCTGAGCCGGATGACGGTCTTCTCGTTGAGCTTATAGGCGAGTCCCAGGCGTGGGGCGAAGTTCATGCGCTGGGGATCGGTTTGGAATTCGCCGGGATTGAGGAACTTAAAGGTGCCTTTCATGCCGGTGACGGGTTCAATGCCGTTGAAGTCGAAGGACCCGATGCGGCCGTACTTTTCGGCCCAGGGCTGCGTGTATTCGTAGCGCAGGCCGAGGTTGAGGGTGAGGTTCTTCGTGACTTGGACGTCGTCCTGGATGTAGCCGCCGAAGAAGCGGCGATAGAGGGTGAGGTGGGGATCGAAGGACTGGCGGTTGGAGATGGGCACGCCGAGCAGGAAGCTGGCGAAGCCAGAGCCGGAGGTGGTGGCGCGGACCAGGGGGTCTGGGCCCTGAGTGTAGACGCGATCGAAGAAGTAGGCTCCGGCGGGGCTGTTGGTGGCGAAGGAAGCGAGTCGCAGGAGTTGGGTTTCGCCGCCGAACTTCACCTTGTGGCGATTGCGGAGGTAGGTCATCTGGTATTGGAGCTGCCAAGTGTCTTGTGGAGTTCGGACGAGGTTGGCGCCGTTGAGGCCGCTGACCTCGGCCGAGGATCCGCTTGAGACGGAGAGTCCGGTGCCGACGGTGTATTGGGCGACGGAGATGTTGGGAAAAGTTCTGTAGCCCATGGCGCCGACGACACTCGCTGGCAGGCCGAGGGTGGAGACGTCGAAGCCTTTGCCGTCGAACTCGGAGAGGGCGCCGAGGCGCGTGTAGCCGAGGCGGAGTTCGCCGATGAAGGACGAGGTAAAGGTCGAGGTGGCGGAGATCATGGCGGAGTGGCCGGGGTTCGACTGGATGGTCTGGGGTACGAGGGCGACCATCGAATCGTCGAGACCCTTCGAGAAGTTGCGTTGGCGGCGGCCGTAGTATCGGCCGAAGAGGCGGTGTTTATCGCTGAGGTTGTGGTCGACGCGGCTGACCCAGAGGTCCTGCTCGAGGGCACGTGCGCCGGCGACGAAGAAGTTGTTGAACTCGGCGGGCCCTTCGCCAGGGCGATTGGCAGATGGCCAGTACTTGAGGACATTGGCGGAGACGGCGTTGATGCGCTGGGAGGGGACTCGATTGCCGGGGAAGGGGTCTCGGATAAGAGCGGTGCCGTTGGTGCGCGTGGTGATGGGATCGAAGACGGTGATTTGGCGGCCGGAGGGGTCGAGAGTGCCATTGAAATCGCCGGTACGTTGCGCGGCGGTGGGGACGGTGTTGAGTGACTGAATGGGAGCGGACTGGAGGGTGCGCTCAAGGTTGCCAAAGAAGAAGGTGCGATTGCGGATAATGGGACCGCCGAGGGAGCCGCCGAATTCATTGCGGCGGAATACGCCACGGTTGACACGGTTGCGGTTGTTGGTCCAGGAGTTGGCGTTCAGCCTGTCGTTGCGGAGGTACTCGTAGCCGGATCCGTGGAAGGTATTGCTGCCAGATTTGGTGACGAGGTTGACGACGCCACCGGCGGCGCGGCCGAATTCAGCGCCGTAAGTGGCGGTGTCGACGCGGTACTCGGCGACTGATTCCATGGGGATGGTGAACGCGGTTTTGGAGTTGACGGTGGCGCGGCTTTCGCCGCCATCGGTGAGGACGGCGTTGTCGCGAGCCATGCCGCCAGACATTTTGGCGTTGGTGGCGTCGCCGTTGGTATCGCCGCCGACGGGGGTGACGCCGTGGAGGAGGGATACGAGTTGGAGGGGATTGCGGCCGATTAGGGGTAGGGTGTTGATGGTCTCCGTGGGGAGGACTTTGCCGAGGGCGGTGGTTTGCGCTTCGAGTTGAGCGGCTTCGGCGCGGACCTCGACGGTTTCCGAGACGGCGCCGATTTCGAGGCGCACGTTGTAAGTGGCGGTGGTGCCGGCGCCGAGTACGATGTTGGAGACCACGGCGGCGCGGAATCCGGCATGTTCGACGCGGAGTTCATACTGTCCCGGGGAGAGCGCGGGGAGATAGAAGAGGCCGGCCTGATTGGTGGCGGTTTTCAGAATGATGTTGGTGGTTGTATTGCGGAGCGCCACCTGAGCGCCCACGATGTTTGCCCCGGAGGTGTCGGTGGCGGCGCCGGTGATCGTGGCGCGCTCACCTTGTGCTAGCAGAGCTACGGTGGAGAGTAATCCGATCAAGAGGGGACGAAGAGTCAGAGACATTTATGGGAGGGTCCGGCGGCAAGACTATATGGCCCGCGGGGGAGTGTCAAGGGGTAGTCTTGTCTCGGTAGCTAGTGTAGTGCTTCGGTACTCGCAACCAGTATGCGCGCGCGACTAGGCACGCACCTTGCAGCGCCTTCTGCACGAAGGTGTAGCTGAGGTGGATGTCATGTTTCTCTCCCAAGTTCTCGTGAAAGTGCCGAATGTTCAGGTCGAGCATTCTAAGCTGGCAATTGACCCCAAATCTACCATCTCTGGCAGTGACGGCTCCGCAGCGTGCACGCCAGGCGCCAGAATGATTGCTTTGCGGATTCTTCCGTGGGTTGATCAGCTACCGCTTTCGGAACAACACGTACTGTAGCGGCTCGTAGTCGCTATCGGTGAGGATGAGCAAATAGCCGTTTTGAATCGCTTCTAGGCGGGCCCAGAACTTCTTAGACTTGCCGCCAACGCGGTTGGTCGCGGTGACCTCCCAATCGGAGACCGTAAAGCGGCCCTGGTAGTCCGTACCGGCGAACTTGGCACCCGAATCGCTAGTGCTCGCGTACCGATGCGTACTGCGATAAGTTCCGTCAGTGCTGAACACGAATTCGTCCGAAGTAGAATTCGCGCTCATGCCGGCATAGCTGCCAGTGTAGGCGTTGTAGTATTCGACCCCACCCCCAGCGTTGCGCACCCATGTGCCAGCAAGGTCCTGGACGGCAAGCCCAAAGCGGTTGTAGGTGAGAGTGCGATCAAGCTCGTTTGGATGGCGGAACAATTGGCTGTACGTCCGTTCATCGGGGCTGACGACGAGAACGACGCGTGCGCCTCCCGAGAAGATGACTTTCATCGCGATAAAGCATGGCTTGCCGGTTTGAAGATCGGTCGCGGTGGCGTCCATGAAGTACACCGGCGGGTAGCTGACACCGGAATATTTACGTGGCGTGGAAGCGCGGAAGGAAGGCGCCACCAATCGGCTCCAGAAGTATTCCGGGACATCGACGGTATTGGGTCGGCTGTTTTCGAGGGCGGAATTGACGTAGTAAAGGCGTAACTCGGTGGACGCTTTGTTGACTTGGACGTAGTCAGGACGGACCTGGGCAATCCATCCGTCATCAAAGTTAGTGCGCGGTTTGGACATGACCATGCTGGAGCGATCGGGCTGGGGGGCGACCGGGGCGGCGGGCTCGTCGACAACAACCGAGTTCGTGAATGCGGCGATGTCGTCAGCAAATCGCATGTCGTTGAAGTAGCTGACGATGGCGTAGGTTTGGGATTTGCTGCTGCGGGTTGTGATGAGGATGATGAACTTCTGGTTGGGCGAACCGGCCGTACCAGCACCAGCAGTCACCTGCCATGTGTCTTGGACGGAGGATTTCACATTTTCTGGCGTTGGAGCACCATGCTTGGCGGCATGCGACTTCCAGTCGGCGGCAAAGTCTGAGTCGTGGCGGCCGCTTGAAGGGCGCGGCCGGAAAACGTGGATACTGCAATATTGGGCACCGTTGTCCTGCTTGACCGCGACGAACATGTCCGTACGCTCGACCTTCCATCCCTTGGGCGGGTTGAAGCTGAAGGGCTCGAAACGATCCCACGCAACCATCGCAGTCGGGAAGAGCACACAAAGAGCGAGCAGGAAGTATCGTGGCATATCGACCTCTGGACTAGGCTAACAGCATTGACCAAGTTGCGGAGTTACGTGGCCGAGGCCTCATGGCACCGGATTAGTCGCCGAAAGCCCAATAATGGCTCAGGCACCGTAGCGTCGTGAGCGATTAGCTGGCACCGAAGCGATAACAGGCGCGGTCTCCCAAGTATTGCTCGTTTGCGAGGCTACTGCATCGCCTAGGCCATCCAATTAGCTCACCGCCTATGACTTGCCTTAGCCGAAACGAAGTAGACCAAACTTGCAGGTGTACCCGCCCTGCCTATGCCGATTGACCAAATGTTCGACTCTGCATACCGGGCGCTTGAGGCGCGAATGAGGGCGCTAGCGGAAACTGATGGCGACGTGTTTCTGCCCAACCCAAAGCCGCTCGCACCTGTCCAGGACGTTCTGATTTGCATGGAAGCTTGTCTGCCGCGCGGGAGTTGCCAGGACTGAGCGATATGACCGGTGGTACGCGCTCCTACGTGAGGAGATTGATCTGTGCGTCACGCCCGATGCTCGCATCGTCGCGGTCGGCAATGTTGTTTCGCAGCATCATCGGCGAAGCGGGTTCCCCCGGCCATTCACTCGGGTAATCCACTACTCCAACCAAGCAGGGCCAGCCAGGCTACCGGGGATCGTTGGCCACGAGGACGGTTTCCAGGCGTTCATTCAATGGATCTGTCACCTTGAGGGACTTCGTTTATTCAGCGGCGGCCGCCCTGGAGACAGCCGGTGTGCCATCAGAATTCCGCGATGAGGCGTTGAAGCGGCTGGCGAAAAGTGAGCTGACAACATCCCGCCAGCAACTCATCTTCAACTACAAGCTGGCGTTCGAATCGATGCGTTTTCGAGAGGGCTCTATCTGCTCATTTGTGGGACCCTATCGTCGTCCCATCGCGTCAGCCGTAATGGGTCTACCCATTTGCATCGCCGCCTCATGAGCCCCCATCACCCGACGGCAATCCCTCTGTACTGTTAGACTCGCAGTCATTGGCAAGAACTGAATTACCGATGCATACGCCCGGGAGCGGAGGTTTTTTTGAAATGAGGCTCGTCGACCGAAGGTACTTTCTACAATCTATTCCCTCAGCGATGATGCTGGCAGCAGCTGCGTCCCCTCCTCAGCTAGCTGCGCTTCCCAATCGGCCCAAGGTCCCAGGGACCTTAAGTCTTCGTGCCCGCCGACGAACAAAAGAGACCGGACCCGCTGAGCAAACATTGCAGTGGCCGGTTGCGCGCACCGCGATCATTATCTGCGACATGTGGGATTCACACACGTGCGGAATGTCAGCGCAGCGTGTCGCTTTGATGGCGCCCCGAATGAATCAAGTCGTCAGCGCCGCTCGAAGTCTGGGCGTTATGATCATCCATGCGCCGAGCGACACGATGAAGTTCTACGACGGAACCCCATGGCGCGAGCGGATGAGGAATGCACCTGTTGCCGCATCCCCTTTCCCGATTATCAATCGCTGCCCGCGGGTTCCGGCCGAGGAGCGCGATTTCCCTATTGACGATTCCGCTGGAGGATGCGACGATCCGATTTTGAAAGAGTTCACCGGCCCGCCCTACCCGTGGACCCGCGAACACCCGGCGATTGACATTGTGGGCTTCGACGGAGTGAGCGATAGCGGCCAGGAGGTATACAACTTCTGTAAGCAGGAGGGTATAGACAAGATCGTGCTGATGGGGGTCCACACGAACATCTGTATCCTGAACCGCGGGTTCGGCACAAGACAGATGACGCGCCTTGGCTTCGACGTCGTACTGGCTCGAGACCTCACAGACGCAATGTACGATCCAAGAACGCGACCGTTCGTTAGCCACGCACGCGGAACTGAGCTGGTTGTAGAGCACATCGAAACTATGTGGGCGCCGACAATCCTGTCTGAAGATTTGACTCGCGTGGTGCCGGGGACGGCAGATGTGCCAGCGCGACCAGAGAAGCGACGGTCCGGAGGCTGAGACCCATTGATGTTTCTGCCGCTGGCCGATTCTGCGGGTGCCGACCGTGGTCCGGTGCAGACATTGGCGGCGTTCGATTGAAGGCCGGGCGGCGTTAGCAGACGCGACGCACAAACGCTCGTTGCTGATTGCTGCCGGAAGTCGGCGGCCTGCATCATCGTTATGAGCGCCGTGCCGCATAAAGGCATTTTCGGCGCAATTCCACCTGCATTGGCCGGGGCCGCGCCCGTGAGGCGCGACAAGAGCGTGTAGGTGCCTGTTAATTTCCGGCGATGTGCAAGAATTAATGGGACTTACGTTTGCTTGACGGTCTGCGATGGTTGCTTACAGGTGTAAGCCGCTGAGCCCGATTACACCGAAGAGGCCGGGTTCGGCAGCGCCCGACTCGGGCGTGAGCGCCGTAGGGTCAAGGCTCCATCCGGCAGCGACGCGCATGACGTCGTCTTCATCGGGGCGCCACTCGTCTTTGGGCCGATGGAAGAAGGGTATACTGCGTTCTACTTCCGTCAGCGGCCCAAAGTCATCCAGGAACTCGCCTTGATCACCCGCGTATTCGAAACTTCTGACGATCTCTCCCGCTTTCGCCAGCATCCAGTGGTGGTATTCCGAAACCCGGTGCGTAGCGAATCCTTGCGCTTCACCGAATCTCTGGCTGATTCGATCCAACGAGTTCCGAAACGACTTGTTGGGCTGCGGGTCGGCGATGGCGGCGGCGGACCAGCCGACCACGAACGTCCAGCCGCGGATGGCGGGCGAGAGAAACACAGCCTGCTCTTGAGAGCCGTAGGCTGCCTCGATCCCTGCGGTCCAGGAAAGCTCGCAGCCCGAGTTCAGTTGAAGAAACTCGCCCACTTCTGCAGGACGATCGCAGCGCACGGCAATCCACGCCATCTTGTAGCCGAACGGCACCGGACCAGTGGGACGTGTTTTGCGGAGCCAAGGCATGGGAGGCTACAAAACTGCCAGCGCCAAGCTACCGGCTGACCGAAAAACAACGACGCACCAGAGGGGCGGGCCAACATGAGATCGCGTCTAGATAATCTGGAGCCACCCGCCAGGATCGAACTGGCGACCTGCTGATTACGAATCAGCCGCTCTACCAACTGAGCTAGGGTGGCTCTCCAGGCGCTCGTTCTCTAGTATACACGGGTCGGCATGTTAGAGTAAAAAACGGCTCATGCAGAAGCCCCGCCTCGTTATCCTCGGTTCCGGCGGCCATGCGAAAGTCATCGCGGAAATCTTCGAAGAGACCTCCTCGTTCGAAATCGCGGGCTTCACCACGCTCTCGCCTACCGAATCCCTCTTCGCCTACCCCCACCTCGGCAACGACGACGAACTCCCCCGTCTCCTCGCTAAGGGCATCACCCACGCCTTTCCCGCCATCGGCAGCAATCGCATCCGCCACCGCATGCTCGCCCACCTCCGCTCGCTCGGCTTCACCCTCCCCAACGCCATCAGCCGTCACGCCATCCTCTCGCCCCGCACCCAACTCGGCGCGGCCGTCGCCATCATGCCCGGCGCGATCGTCAACGTCGACTCCACCATCGAGGACGGCGCCATCCTGAACACGGCCTCTTCCATCGACCACGATAACCACATCGGGGCCTGCGCCCATGTCGCCCCCGGCTGCCATCTGGCCGGCAACGTAACCGTCGGGGAAGGCGCCTTCATCGCCGCCGGCTCGGCCGCCATCCCCGGGGTCACCATCGGGCCCTGGGCCACCGTCGGCGCGGGCGGAGTCGTCATCCGGGATATCACTGCGGGCGTTACCGTCGTCGGCGTGCCTGCCACGCGGCTGTTGCGATGAAGATTATCGTCGCCAGCACGGTGGTTCCGTTTCTCTATGGCGGCTACACCGTCATCGTCGACTCCCTCGCCGACGAACTGACCAAGGCCGGGCATCAGGTGGAGGTCCTCAAGTTTCCCTTCTCCTCCCAATATGACGAGCTGCTCGAACAGATGACTGCGCTGCGCCTGCTCGACCTGACCGAGCACGGCGACCGGCTAATCACCATCCGCTTCCCGAGCTATCTGCTGCGCCATCCCAAAAAAGTCGTCTGGTTTATCCATCACCATCGCGGCGCGTACGACCTGTGGGGAACCCGCTATCAAGACATTCCTTTAACACCCGAAGGCACCCGGATCCGCGACTCCATCATCGCCGCCGACCGCCTGGGCCTGGGCGAATGCCACCGGATCTTCAGCAACTCCCAAGTGGTGGCCAAGCGGCTGCAGCACTACAACGGGATCAACGCCGAAGTGCTCTATCCGCCTTTGCCGAACGCGGAGCGGTACCACTGTGCCGGGTACAACGACACGATTCTCTATCTCAACCGGCTGGTGCACCATAAGCGGCAGTGGCTGGCGATTGAAGCGATGCGCTACGTCAAGACCGATGTCCGGCTGCTCATCGCGGGCAAGGCCGACCCGGACGCCGGAGCGTACGTCGATGAGCTGCATGAGCTCGTGCAGCGCTACAAGCTGAAAGACCGGGTAACCATCTTCGATGATTGGATCGATGAGGCCCGCAAGGTGAGGTTCTTTTCCGAGTGTCTGGCCGCGGCGTATTTTCCCGTCGATGAGGACTCCTACGGCTACCCCAGTCTCGAGGCGCATCAGTCGGGAAAGGCCGTGCTGACGACGTCCGATGCCGGCGGCACGCTCGAACTGATCACGGATGGGCTGAACGGTTTGGTCGCCACGCCGGAGCCGGCTGCCATCGGGGCGGCGATGGATCAACTCTTTACCGAACGCAAACGGACTCAGGCCATGGGCGAGGCGGGGCGAGTGCGGATGGCCGATCTCGGCATCGCCTGGCCGCATGTTCTCGAACGGATGTTGTCATGAAGATTCTGGTGGCGAACAACTGCGTCCCGTTTGTGCGCGGTGGCGCCGAGCATTTGGCCGAAGCGTTAACGGAAAAATTGAATGAGTTCGGGCATCAGGCGATGCTGGTCCGCATTCCGTTCCGGTGGGAGCCGCCGGCGAAGATTCTCGAGAGCATGTTGGCTTGCCGCCTGATGCGGACACCTAACGTCGACCGGATTATCGCCTTCAAGTTTCCGGCTTACTACCTGCCCCACGACAACAAGTTTCTTTGGCTGGTGCATCAGTTCCGGCAGGTTTACGATTTGTGGGGAACGCCGTATCAGGGGATGGTGGAGACGCCGGAGAATCTGGCCGTGCGCCGGAGCATTATTGAGGCGGACAATACGTATCTGCGCGAAGCCCGGCAGATTCCTTCGGAGGTGCTCTACCCGCCGTTGCTCGAAACCAAGCATTTCCGGTTCGGCGAGACAGGCAACTACATTTTCTGCGCCGGGCGGATCACCTCGTCGAAGCGGCAATATCTGTTGGTGGAGGCCATGCAGCATACGCGGACGAACGTTCGTCTGGTGATCGCTGGGAAGTCAGAGGATACGGCCGACGCGCAGCAGATAGCCAAGCTGATCGCCCAGCATAACCTGGCGGGCCGGGTGACGGTGATCGACCGGTTCATTTCCGAGGAGGAGAAGGCGGCATATTTCGCCGATGCCTTGGGGGCCGCCTATATTCCGTTTGACGAGGACTCGTACGGGTACGTCACGATGGAGGCTTTCTACAGCGGCAAGCCGGTGATCACCACCACCGATTCCGGCGGCATCCTGCAGGTAGTGCGCGACGGAGAGACCGGATACGTGGCTGAGCCCAAACCGGCCGCCCTGGCTGCCGCAATGGACCGGCTTTTTGACGACCCGGCCAAGGCGCGAAACCTGGGCCGCGCCGGGTACGATTTAATACAAAACATGGGCTTAACGTGGGAACATGTAGTTTCAACGTTGACCGCCGCATAATCCAGAACCTATGGCGCGAACGCCGTCACCCTACAGCATCGAACTCAAGGACGTCACCAAGTCGTTCCCGTTGCAGACGAGCAGCCTAATGCGGCGTCTGCGGCCGGACCGGTTTACGGCGCTCGCGAACGTATCTTTCACGGTGGGGCACGGCGAGTCGGTGGCGATTCTGGGCCGCAACGGAGCGGGCAAGAGTACCTTGCTGAACCTGATCTCGGGTGTGGTACCGCCCACTAGCGGGAAGTTGCGAACCGAGGGACATTTGACCGCCCTGCTCGAACTCGGCACCGGCTTTCATCCCGACCTGACGGGCCGCGAGAACGTTACGCTGAACGCATCGCTGTTTGGCCTGTCTCGCGCGCAGACGACCGAACGGTATGCCTCCATCGTCGAGTTCTCGGAGCTCGAAGAGTTCATCGGTGACCCGCTGCGGACGTATTCAAGCGGCATGTGGCTGCGGTTGGCGTTCGCGATTGCAGTGCACTCGGATCCCGATATCTTGCTGATCGATGAGATTCTCGCCGTGGGCGACGACCGGTTTCAGAAGAAGTGCTTTGACCGCATGGCTGAGTTCCGGCAACAGGGCAAAACGATTCTCTGCGCGTCGCATGTGCACAGCATTGTGGCGAGTTTGTGCGACCGGGCGATCTGGCTGGAGCAGGGCCGGGTGGTGCGTGACGGTCCGTTGGATGCAGTTTGCAGCGAGTACGAACATTCGTTACAAAGTGCGGAAGCGCCGCGTTAGACTAGTCGATTGGATTTCAACGCAGCCCTAATCAAGCGCCGCTTGGTGGAGAAACTCGGACCTGCCGAACCCAAAGCGAATGGCCCGGCGGCGGTGACTATGGTCGACTTGGCGCCATTGCTGTCGATTGCGGACGACGCCAGCTTTGTGCGGGAGAGCTATCTGCGCGTGCTGGGCCGGGAGTGCGACGTCGGCGGGTTTGTGCATTACCGCGAGTTGCTCCGGAACCACTATCCGCGGCGTTGGCGCTATGTGGGCTTGTGGGCCGCGGGGCAAGACGGGCCCGCGCTGCCCGGTGCGCGCTGGATTGCCGCGGGCAAGGTGGCGCTTTGGAATCGCGCCCGGCGGTTGTTTGAGTATTTCCTGCGGGTCTCGCGCGTCGAGGCGATTGAGCTGAAGCTGGACTACGTGCTGCAGGAAAATGCGCTGCAGGCCGAACGCAGCATGGGCAAGCTGGACCACACGCTGTTCACGATTTCGGACAAAGTGGATCGTTACGTGGCGGATCTCGTGGTGAAGCAGACGGAGTTGGCCGCGCTCACCCGCGACAACCGGACCGCGCAAGAGAGTTTGGCGGCGGACCTGCGAGCGCAGGCGTTGCTGCTGGAGACGATCCAAGTCGCGAGCGAACAGGCAAGGGCGCAAGCGACTAGGGACCTGGCCAAACTCCAAGCGGAGCTGGAGTCGGCTCGGCAGGCGATTGGGCAGGCGACCCGGCAAGCCGCCAACGAGGCGGCCGCGGAGCTAGCTCAGCTACAGGCGGCCCTGGCCGAGGTGCGTACGCATCAGCGGCCCCCGGTTTTCCAGGCTGGCCCCGACGTGATCGTGACGGAGGTCGATGGCTTCCTGCTAGGCGTGCCGAGTCAGGAGTGGCGATTGGCCGCCTACTACGGCTTGCGCGGACTGCCCGAGCCGGGCATGATGCGGCTGTTCACGAGCTTGGTGAAGCCGGGTATGGTGGTCGTCGATATTGGCGCGCATATCGGCATCTACACGCTGTACGCTCTGCGCCAACTGAGCGGCCATGGCCGCGTCTACAGCTTCGAACCCACGCCGCGCACTTTCGGGTTGCTGCATGACAATGTACAGGTGAACGGCTTTCTCGAATCGGGAATGGTCCGGTTCGACCGGCGAGCGGTTTCCGACCGGGCCGGGGCAGCGACTTTCACCGCCTATGCCAACAACTCCGGGCACAACACGCTGTTTGCCAGCGAAACGGTTGGCGAGACACTGACGGTGGAGACGGTCTCGCTCGATGAGGCGCTGGCGCACGAGCAGCGGGTTGATGTCATCAAGATCGATGCCGAAGGCGGCGAGCCCTTCATCCTGCGCGGCATGACGCGGATCCTCGCGACCAACCCGGAGGTCCGCATCTTCGTTGAATTTGGGCCGGAGCATCTGCGGCGCGCGGGGATAGAGCCGTTACAATGGCTGGAGGAACTTGGAACCCTGGGCCTTCGGGTTCAGCGGGTGGAAGATCTCTCCGGAGAGCCGCTACCGCTGGATCGGGAAGCTGCCGCCAACTGTATCAGTTGGAATCTTCTTCTGACCCGCGCTTGAATTGATGCCAGCTGCCGCCCCCGCCCCCCGTAAGATCGCCGTTTCGGCGCCGCAATTTCAAGGCAACGAAGCCAAGTATGTGCAGGAGTGCCTGGACACAACGTGGGTCTCTTCGATCGGGCGGTTTATCCCGCTGTTCGAACAGGGATTCGCGGAGTACTGCGAAGTGGAGCACGCGATTGCCGCCAACAACGGCACGAGTGCACTGCATCTGGCTTTGTTGGGCATGGATCTGCAGCCGGGCGACGAAGTGATTGTCCCGACGCTCACGTTTGTCGCGACGGCGAACGCCGTCACCTATTGCGGCGCGAAACCGGTGTTTATCGATTCCGAGCCGCGGACGATGAATCTCGATCCGGCTTTGCTCGAGGCCTGCATTACTCCGAAGACGCGGGGGATCCTGGTCGTTCATCTGTATGGGCATCCGGCCGATATGGACGCGATTCTTGCCGTCGCCCGCCGGCACAATTTGTTCGTCATTGAGGACGCGGCGGAGGCGCACGGAGCGCTCTACCGAGGGCGGAAGGTGGGGGGACTCGGCGACGCGGGCACCTTCAGCTTCTTCGGCAACAAGATCATCACGACCGGCGAAGGCGGGATGGTGACGGTGCGAGACCACGGGCGCGCGGAGCGGATCCGCATTTTCCGCGGTCAGGGGATGCAGCCGGATCGGCGCTACTGGTTTCCCGTGATTGGGTACAACTACCGGATGACGAATATCCAGGCGGCGCTGGGGTTGGCGCAGCTCGAGCAGATCGACCGGTACACGGCGCATCACCGGATGGTGGCGAGTTGGTACGCGCATTATCTGTCGCCGCTAGCCGAGGCGATGGCCTTGCCGGTGGAGGAGCCATGGGCGCGGCACGCTTACTGGTTGTACACGGTCGTGTTGGGACCGGCGATTGCCACGAGCCGGGACGAGATTATGGCGGGGTTGGCGGAGGCTGGAATTGAGACGCGGCCCGTGTTTTACCCGATGCACGTGATGCCGCCGTTCTTTTCCGAGGGTGCGAGCTTTCCGGTGGCCGAGCGGTTGAGCGCCCGGGGGCTGAGCCTGCCGACGCATATCCGGCTGACCGAAGAAGACGTGGCTTACATCGCCGGGCATCTGCTGCGGCTCTGCAATTTATGAAGATCGCCTGGTTTACGCCGCTGTCGGAGCGCAGCGCCATTGGGCGGGCGAGCACCTACATTGTGCGGGAACTGGCGAAGGTGGCCGATGTCGAGCTCTGGCACTTTGAGAAAGGGCCCGTGCATCCGGTCAGCGTGAAGACAGTGTTCGCTCCGGGTGCCGACCTGGGACGGCTGGCGGACTTCGACCTGATCGTTTATAACTTTGGCAACCATTTGCCGTTTCATGGGGAGATTTTCAAGGTTTCCAGGCAGCATCCCGGGGTGATCATCCTGCATGACTACGTGATGCATCACTTCTTCGCGGCCCTCTATCTGGAGGTTCAGCAGGACCCGGCGGCGTACACGGCCGAAATGGAGCACTGGTACGGGGTGAGCGGCCGGGCGGCGGCGGAGCGCAGCCTGAAGGGGGAGCGGGTTTGGGAGAGCGACGAGGTCGTCAATTTTCCCCTGGTCGAGCGCTGTACGGAAGGCGCGCTGGGGGTCGTAGCCCATTCCGAGTACCTGCTGGACGCCGTCCGGAGGGCCTTTGCCGGTCCGGTGCGAAAGATCAATCTGCCTTATGAGCTGCCGGCCAACCCCACCGCCGGAGGGCGCGCCAGTTTGAACGTGCCGTCGGAGGCCCTGCTGCTGGTGACGATTGGCCACGTGAACCCGAACAAGCGGGTGCATGCCGTGCTCGAAGCGATGGGTCCGGCGATGCATTACGTGGTGGCGGGGCCGGCGGACCCGGCCTATCAGAAGCGGCTCGACCGGATTGTGGCCGAGCGCGGTTTGGGCGGCCGGGTGCAGTTTCTCGGCCGGGTATCGGACGAGGTGTTGCATACTTGCCTGGCGGCGGCGGATATCTGCCTGAATCTGCGGCAACCGGCGATTGAAGGCGCGTCGGCGTCGGTGATTGAGGAGATGCTCTACGGCAAGCCCGTGGTGGTGACCGACATCGGGTTCTACCGGGAATTGCCCTCAGATTGCGTGGTGAAGGTGGATCCGGCAGACGAGGCGGCGGGGCTAAGGGCGGCCTTCGCAAGGTTGGCCGAGGCGGCGGAGCGGGAAGCGATGGGCGCGCGGGCGCTGGCGTACGCGGCGGCGACCTTCCGGGCCGATAACTATGCGAGGGACCTGCTGCGGTTTGCCTGGGATGTGCGAAACGCGCAGCCGCTGTTTGCGCTGTCGGACCGGATTGCGGGCGAGTTGCGGCGGATGAAGGTGTCGAGTGATATGGCGATTGTGGACGCGGCGGCGACGACCGTTGGGGATTTGTTTTGTGGCTAGCTGTGCTAGCATCCCCGCATGGTGAAAGTTTTTACTTCTCTCTTCTTCACCGCTGCGTTGGCCCTCGCTGCCCCCGCCGTGGAACTCAAATCGGCTGGCCCGTTGACGTTTGGGCCCAACGGAACTCTGTTTGCGGGTGACTCCGCCGGCGGCCGGATCTTCGCCTTCGAAACGAACGACACCAAACCGAGCAAGGGCGTAACGGTCGAGATCAAGGGTGTGAACACCAAGATCGCCGCACTGCTCGGCACGACGGCGGATCAGATTCTCATTGCCGATATGGCGGTGAACCGGATTTCGAAGAACATCTACTTCTCGGTGGCGCGCGGCCGTGGGCCGGAGGCGACACCGATGATTCTGCGGGCGGATACGGCGGGGAACATCACGGAGTTCGGACTGGCGACGGCGAAACAGTCGTCGGTGAGCTTGAGTGATGTTCCTGCCGAAGGCGGGCGGCAGAGGATGGAAGCGATTACCGACTTGGGGTTTGTGGATGGGAAGGTGGTGGTAGCTGGGCTTTCGAACGAAGATTTCGCTTCGAGCCTGCGGTCTTTCCCGTACCCGTTCAAAGAAGCGACCAAGGGCGCCGGGATTGAGATTTTCCATGGGGCGCATGGGCGCTTTGAGACCAACGCGCCGGTGCGGACGTTTGTTCCCTACACGATCAAAGACAAGGCCTATATTCTGGCGGCTTATACCTGTACGCCGCTGGTGCGGATTCCGGTGAGCGATCTGAAGCCGGGCGCGAAGGTGAAGGGCACGACGATCGCCGAACTAGGCAATCGGAACCGGCCGCTCGACATGATCGCCTACGAGAAGGACGGCCATGCCTACATCCTGATGGCGAACAGCAGCCGGGGCGTGATGAAGTTAACCGGTGAGGGGTTAGATGGTTACGCCCCGATCACCGCGCAGACGGAGAAGCAGGGCGTGCCCTACGAGACCGTGGATAGCCTGAAGGGCGTACAGCAGTTGGACAAGTACGACGCGACGCATGGCGTAACGCTGAGCGACGAAGGCGGCTCATTGAACGTCCGGACCATCAGCCTGCCGTAGTATGCGGACCCTGCTGCTGTTGCTCGCTTTGACGCCGGTGCTGCAGGCACAGGCGGTTTTGCGCAGCGCGGATGGCACGGTCTTCTGGGTGGAGAGCCCCGCACCTGGGGAGACGTTTGAGGTGTACGTCGGCGTAGGCGACGTACCGCCCGTTCTTGGCGCTTTTAGCGCTGAGAACGGGCGGCTTGTTTTGATTTTTCGCGGGGTGGTGACGCGGTTTCCCGCGCTGCGTGCGGCGCCGGTTTCGTCCACCGTGGTGGAGGCGGTATACCCCACAGCGGACCGGTTGCCGGAGAATCTGCTGAAGTTTTATGTTGTGTTTTCGGGGCCAATGCAGCGGGGCGAGGGGTGGACACGGCTCCAATTGCTGAAGGCGAATGGGACGCCGGTGGAGTTGCCGTTTCTGGAGATCGACCAGGAGCTTTGGGACCCGGGGAACCTGCGGTTTACGATTTTGTTCGACCCGGGACGGATTAAGCGCGGGGTATTGCCGTTGAACGAAGTGGGCCCGGCATTGGTAGTCGGCGAGACGTATACGTTGGTGGTGGACGCGGCTTGGCGCGACGCCGCCGGGGCGCCATTGCGGACGGGATACCGGAAGACGTTCACGGTGACGGAGGCGGAACGGAGGCCGATTGAGCCTTCGGCTTGGCGGGTGGTGACGCCGGTGGCCGGGTCTCGGGACCCGTTGACGGTAGAGTTTGGGCGGCCGTTGGATGTTGCCTTGGCGCTGCGGTTGATTACGGCCGACGTTGCCGGACAGGCGCGGTTGCAGGACGGGGAGACGCGGTGGGAATTTGTCCCGGCAGCGCCGTGGACGGCGGGAGAGCATCGGTTGACGATCGACGTGACGCTCGAGGATTTGGCGGGGAACCGCGTAGGCCGGCCGTTTGATGTCGACGTGTTTAACCCGGTGACGACGAAGATTACCGGGGAGACGGTGGCTTTACCGTTCCGGATCGTCGAGCGTCGTTAGCAGGGCGATGGTCGCCCAGGCCGATGTCGAGATGTGCTGGGCGTAGCTGAGGGAGCCGGGAGGGCGGGTGGTTTCCGGCCAGCCGCCGGCAGGCTGCTGCGTTCTGGCGAGATAGGCTCGTCCGCGGGCGACGGCACTGGGGTGGTGGCGGTGTAGCGCGAGGAGGGCGACGGCGGTGTCGAAGGCTTCCGAGGGGCGGCCGGGATAGGGGCCCCAACCGCCGTCGGGGTTTTGAGCCGCCAGGAGAATCGGCTCCGGAGTACCGGTCAACATCGATTTGGCGGCGGCGTCCACCACGCTGATTGGCTTTAGGTTACGGAGCCAGGCGTTCGCTTTCGCGGCGGCATCGGCGATGCCGCCGGCGCGAATTTTTTGCAGGCTCATGTAGGTCGCCAGGGCGCGGCCATAGGTGACGGGGGAGCCGAGCGCCTCTTCACCGTCGATCTTCCAGGAGCCGTCCGGTTGTTGGTCGGCGACGAGGGCGGCTCCGGTAGCAAAATGGATGCGCGCGAGCTTTTTATCGCTGAAGGCGGGGTTGGCGCGGTCGTTTTCCCAGTTGGTCACGGGTCCCGGGGCTTCGGCCCAGCCGCGTTGGGAGGCCAGAGCAAGGGCGCGGCCTCCGTCGCCGTCGTTGTGGCAGGAGTAGCAGCCGTTTTCTTTTCTCCAGCGAGGGACTTCGACCTGCAGGTAAGCGATAGCCTTGGCTTCAGCGTCGAGGCGGCGAATGCGGAGATTGCGGA
>LNFE01000170.1 GCA_001464575.1 Acidobacteria bacterium Ga0077553
TGAGGACGATAATGCGGGATTCGTGGAAGATGTCCGCGGCGGGGAGCTTTTTGAGGGCAGGAGCGTGCACGGTGTAGAGCGCGCCGGACTGCTGGTTGGCGGGGGCCTTGGGGTCGTCTAGCAGCTGATACTCAGGCCCGCGAGCCCGAGCCTGGTAGCCGGACTCTCCAGGGCGCTGCCAGCGGTCGGTCTTTTCGATTCGGTATTTGACGCCGGAGTTGCCGCCGGGGGCGAGCTTCCACTCGAAGCGGAATTCGAAAGTACGAAACGAAGCCATTGTCCGTAAGTCCTGCATATTCTGCGGATTAGGGACGGTTTTCAGGCATCCGTCCTGAATTTTCCAGGACGCGGGGAAGGGGGCGCCAGTGACCTCCAGCCAACCTTGGGTGGAGACACCATCAAACAAAACTTCCCAGGATTGCGCATTGGCGACGGAGGCTAACAGCAGCCCTAGCGCGATCTTCATGGCCATCCGCCGTGAAGAGAATGGAGCGGGAGACGAGATTCGAACTCGCGACATCAACCTTGGCAAGGTTGCACTCTACCAGCTGAGTTACTCCCGCTCAGCGCAACAATTCTCAGTTTCTCATGAGGGGCCGTTGCTGTCAACACTGCTACTCTACTTCGCATATGCGCCTGCTGCTTGGATTGTTGCTTCTGGTTGGAAGTGGGAATGGTCAATCGGCCTTCGATGCTGATTTCGCTCAACGGGTGAAGGAATGGACGACCAAGCCGGAGTTCCTCAGTCCGCTTGTTGATCATCTTCCCACAGGCAAAGGGGTGCCCTCGCCGAAGGACATTCTGGGGTATCACGTCGGGATGCCGAAGAAGCTCGCAACGTCCGGGCAGATGCTCGCCTACTTCCGGGCCCTTGAAAAGGCTTCGCCGCGGGTGAAACTGCTG
>LNFE01000171.1 GCA_001464575.1 Acidobacteria bacterium Ga0077553
CCGCGAAACGCGTCCGGGTTGTACTTCAGAAAGCTGAAACGCGCCGGAGTGATCTGCCGGCCAGACGGAAGCGTCACCGTCCGGTCGGCCGGATTCGGCGAGTCATACCATCGTTGCAGGTTAGCCGGCACCTCGATGTCGACCCCTTCGACGCGGTCGCAAATACCATTCAGCGAGTTGCAGCCGCCAAACCCGGACTGCGGTTGACCGCTCTGCAATGAGAGGACATTGCCGAAATTCCAGCCGCCGGCGATCGCGTTCAGCACCGGGTTGCTTAGGTCAAACTTCCGGCCTTTGCCGAACGGAAGGTTGTAAACCACCGTGGCAACCAGCCGGTGAGGAATGTCGTTGGTCGAGAGGTTGTAAGAATTTTTGTAATTGCGCCGATCCACGTTGCCGTTGGTAAAGCCGCCATTTTCGCCGAAGTTATTGTTCTGCAATTCGGGCACGCTCATATCGATGGCCTTCGACCAAGTGTAGTGGACATTGAAGAGCAGGCCGCTCGCATAGCTCCGATTCAGGCTCACCATCAAAGCGTTGTAAGTGGAGAAGCCCACGAACGTTCCCACCAGATTGCCAGTGAACAATGGATACGGAATCAAGCTTTCCCGTAGAGGGATGTTCGGATTCCGCAGATTTCCATTGTAGAGAATCGTTCCCTGCGGGTTGAACGGATTGGGCACGAGCTGCGTGGCCGGATTGTTTCCGTTACTGGCGATGTAGGCCGAACGCCAGGAATCGAGCAGACCCTGCGGCAGCAACTGATCGTTGTTGATGTTGAAGCGGGCCATCAGCAAGCGGCTGCCCTTGGAACCGGCGTAACCGGCGCTGAGGACGTAGTTGTTGCCGAGCTTCCGCTCGACGAACAGGTTCCATTGGTACACCCGCGAGTTCGTGAAATCGTTCCGGTCAAACCGGGGTTCGTTGCCGCCAGCCCCATAATACTGGGGCGCGGTGGGGTCGGCGCCGATAACCGGGATCAGCGTGTTGACCTGGTTGAAGGGCCGCAAGAGCGCCGCCTGCGGAGTGGGTCCGAACTGCAGCGCATTGGGAGCGCTCAGTACGGGAGCGAAGTTCTGGTTCCCGTAGTAATAGGGACCGCCGTAGTAACCGGTGTTCGTTGGCAAAAAGTTCAAGCCGAATCCGCTGCGGAGCACCATCTGATCGTTTAGGCGGTAAGCCAGTCCGATGCGAGGGCCGAAGTCGCGCATTTGCGTCTCGTAAAGTCCCCGGTCGCCGGATACGCCAGGGAAATAGAGCTGGCCCGGGGTGCCGGCCGTCTGGCCCCGGTAGCTGAAACTGCTCAGCCGGTTGTAGCGTTCCGATGGTGACGGTTGGATGTCCCAACGCAGGCCCAGATTCATCGTCAACCGCTTGTTCACGCGCCAATCGCTCTGCTGATAGAACGCGAGGTACTTGGCCGAAAGCGCCATGAGGACGGCATTTTCGCCCGCCGCCACCGCCCCGGCGCCAAGCAGGTAGCTAGCCAAGCCGGAACCCGAAAGCTGCGCCGTGACATTGTTGACGTTGTTCGCCGTGGGTCCCAGGATATTGCCGGACGTGAAATTGGCGCCGGTATTGATCGCATAGCTGCCCCGCGCGTCCGAGTAGTTCGATAAATAGTTGCGGAATTCCCCGCCCCATTTGTGCGTCCAGCGGCCCGCGGTCTTGGTCACCGAGTAAACCAAGTTCCAGTTCGTCTGGCGCTCAATCTTGGCCAGATAGGCGGTTTGGTTCAGAGGCGAAATCTGGCTCCAGCCGCCGCCGAATCCGGTGATTTCTGGGTACGCACCGGCGAGGCCAATTGCGGAGCTCCAATCACCGGGAATGCCGAAGCTGCCATAGTCGATGTCGGCGAAGGTAGCCGCGCGATTGTCGGCAGCCACGCGGGTGACGCCCACCCGGATATCAGCAACCAGGGTTGGGGTAATCACCCAGGTGTCACCGAGCGAGGCGTAGTAGTTGCGATCGCCGTTCACAGCGCCGATGAAGCCACCCTGCTGAATGTAGGCGCGGGTGCCGTCGCCCCAACCGTTGGGCGAACCGATGGAGGCCAGGTTGGCGCCGCCGGTGAAGTAGAAGTTGTGTTTCGAGAAGCGCTGGTCGAAGCGTGCATTGGTCGAGTTGCGTTCAAAGCTGCGCACGGCCCGGTTGAAGTAGTTGTTCGTGTTCAGCACCGGATCCTGCGGCGCCCGGTTGGGCGCTGGGAATTCGTTGATGAAGCGCCGGGTGAACGGGTTGATCCGGCTCGCCGGGATGATCCCGTTAGGAAAGGACATGCGTTGCCATTGATTGACCCCGACGCTGGTCACGTTGAACGGATCGAACACCTGAACCGGGAGAAACTGGCCCGCTACGTTAGCGCGGGTGTTGGAGAAGTCTCCATTTCGCTCCGCCACGGTTGGAACCGTACGCAGGTAGTCGAGCGCGTTGTTAAACCGGAGCCCTTCGTAGGAGACAAAGAAGAAGGTCTTGTCCTTGCCGTTGTAGATCTTGGGTATGATGATCGGACCGCCGAAGGTGGCCGAATAGTTCTGCACCTTGAAGGGGGCGCGGCTGATGCCTTGGGCGTTATTGCTGAAGGTATTAGCGTTCAGCGCTTCGTTTCGCAACCGGAACTGGCCCGAGCCATGGTACTCGTTCGTTCCGGACTTGGTTGTGAAGACGACGGTGCCTTGGCTGCGGCCGTACTCGGCGCTCATATTATTGACGTTGGTCTTTACTTCCTGAATGCCTTCGGTGTTGGGCATAATCGCGACTTCGTTCCAAGCCGACGCCTGAATGGAGACCCCGTCCAACTGGATGTCGTTGGTGAACGAGTTCCCGCCGTTAACCGAGAAGTTGCTCATCGCACGGCGACCTTCGGTGCCGATGCCGAAGGAATTTGCCGTCTGGGTGCTGTTCATCGATTGGCGCGCCACCACCCCTTGGGTCAGGGTGGCGTAATTCAGCGGGTTGTTGTTGATGTTTGGAATCGCCTTGATGACCTCCTCCGAGACCGTATTCACCACCCGGCTGGAATCCGTTTGCAGCTCCACGGCGGTGCCCGTAACCACCACCGAGTTCTCAACCGAGCCCACCTCCAGCCGCAGGTCGACACGTAAGGTTTGATTTGTTGTTAAGGTGACGTCGCTCCGCGTCGATGCCTTGAATCCCGTTTTGCGGACGGTAACTTGATAGCTTCCAAAGCCAAGATAGGGCGCCGTATATTCGCCCGCCGCATTCGTGCGCACCGTCGTCACGGCGTTTGTATTGGTTTCGCGAATTACGACCTCAGCATCCACAATTGCGGCGCCCGAAGGGTCGATCACCGATCCGAGTATGGTGCCGGACCGGATTTGGCCGAGGGCCAAACTCGCGAGCATTGCAATGGCGCACACAGAGAGCGCGAGACTTCTAACGAGCAGCATGAAATCCTCCCAGACAGACTTGGTCATCCTTGGGGATGAGCTTGGGCTCAGTATGCGGCAGATCCTTCTAGCTGGATCGTAACAATCAACCGGATTTCCCGTTCGTAACGGCCTCTTAACGGTTAAATTTTATGGAGACTCAATATGATAGACTGTCGTTTCAAGGAAGGTGAATATTCCGGATCGAATCACCACCATGGCCTCGCCGCCCCTGTCCGATGCGCAACAGCAAGCGATCCTGGCTGAGATGGCGACCGTCCTGGCTGGCCCGTCGTTTCGCACGAGCAAGCGCTGTCAGGAGTTTCTTCGCTATGTCATTGAAGAAACCATCGCCGGACGCGGGGAGAAGCTCAAGGAACGAACCGTGGGCATGGAACTGTTCGCGCGCGGCCCCAACTATGATCCTTCGTCAGATGCGATTGTCCGGGTTCGAGCATCCGAGGTTCGAAAGCGGCTAACCCAACACTACGATCAGGCTGGCCGGCCCGAGGCCCTTCGCCTTGAACTTCCGGCCGGCTCCTATGTTCCAGAGTTTCATTGGACGAGCATCGAGCCGGCCCCGCTTCCCGCAGTAATCGCAGCCCCTAGTTCCCCGAACCGCCGGTGGCTTTTGGCGTTGCTGTTGTTACCCGTCGTCGCTGCCCTCACGGCTTGGGCACTCCGGCCAGATCCCTCTCCGTTCGACGACTTCTGGCGTCCCATGGTCGCCAGTTCTCACCCGGTGGTGGTCTGTCTGGGCCAGCCGGTGGTCTACAGCTTTTCAAAGCGGGTGCATGAACAGTATGCCGCCCGTGCCCCACAACCCCCACGCCGCGGACCGTACGTGCTTCCCTTGGCCGAGTTGGACTTCACGGCAACGGATATCCTGCCCGTACCCGATCAATATGTGGGAGCCGGTTCGGCGGCGGCGGCCATGCGTGCGGGGAATCTGCTCGCTGGATATGCGAAACGAACCCAACTCCGGATCGGGAATGAGTTCTCGGCCTTTGACCTGAAGCACTATCCCGTTCTCCTGGTCGGCGCTTTCTCGAACGCGTGGTCGCTCCATGTACAGGAGCGGTTTCCATTTCGCTTCGTCCAGGAGCAGTCCCGGCGAGGGATTCGCGAGACGGTGGGGTCGCGGCGCGAATGGTTTCTCGATGAACTCCAGCCGAATGGCCGGACTCCGGAGGATTACGCCATCGTGGCGCGGACGTTCGATTCCGGCACCGACGAGCCGTTGATGGTGGTGGCCGGGGTGACGCAATACGGAACCCAGGCGGCGGCCGAGTTCGTGGCCTCAAAGCCGGATCTTGAAAAGGCCCTGGCGCAGGCGCCGCAGAACTGGCCCCAGAAAAACGTTCAAATCCTGCTCCGGGTATCGGTGGTCGGCAATACTCCGGGCAAAGCGCAGTTCGTCGCCTTACACACCTGGTAGAGCGCGGTTTCGCTCGAACGCGCCGCGGTATATGATGCGGGTCGCACATGACTCGAAGAGACCTCTTCGCCGGAGCCGCTACCGCCGCCATGGCCGCACCCACCTATCGGATTCTTGACCCCCACGTGCATGTCTATGCACGGGATGCCCGCTTCCCCTACTGGAAAGGCAATCCATCGCATCCCACCGACGACAAAACGCCGGAGATGTTGATCGACGTGATGAAGGCCAACGGCGTGGCCAAGACCGTCATCATTCAGGTTCGCCACTATATGTACGACAACTCGTACCTGCTGCACGTCCTGAAGAAGTATCCGCAGTACTTTCAGGGCGTCTGCCGGGTCGACCCGGAGAACCCCAACGCACCGGAACACCTGTCGGAACTGACGCAGGCCGGCATCCGTGGCGTTCGATTAAGCCCGGCCGGAAATACCGCTGGCGACTGGATCAAAGGACCGTTGATGAAGCCGCTCTGGAAGCGCTGCGAGCAGCTTCGGGTACCAATGAACATCCTCGCGCCGATCAGCCGCATGCCGGACATCGGGCAGCTCATCGATCAATTCCCGGACCTGACCATCGTCATCGACCACATGGCGGATTGCCCGGTGGACCAGCCGGCCGAGCTCGAAAAGCTCATCGCTTTGAAGCGGCACCCCAAGCTATTTGTGAAGATCTCGCACTCGTGGTCGTTGTCCAGACAGAGCTACCCCTGGCTCGATGCCCAGGAGCATGTGAAGAGGCTCCATCAAGCTTTCGGCCCGCAGCGGCTGATGTGGGGCACCGACTGGCCGGTATCGCTGCCGCACGCCACCTATGCCCAAACGCTGTCCGTGGTCCGCGACGACATGAAGTTTCTCAATGACGAGGACAAGCAATGGATGCTGTCCAAAACCGTCGAACAAGTCTGGCCATTTGCCTAAAAGGAACCCACCCTCATGATGCGACTCAGTTGTCTCTCGTTGAGCTACCAGAACCAGTTCAAGACGGGAAAGATGGATCTGCCCGGGTTCATCCGGACGGCGCGCGGGTTAAACCTCGATGGGGTCGACCTGCATATGCAGCACCTGAAAAGCTTCGACCGGATCTATTTGAAGCAGCTTCGCCGGCAGTGTCTCGACAACGGCATGTCGGTCCCGAGCTTCCCCGTCTCGACCGAGTTCGGGATTTACCCGGAGCGCATCAACGCCGAGATCGAAAAGTGCCGGGTGGCGATGGAGACCGGCCTCTTCCTAGGGGCCCCGCTGGTGCGGGTGTTTGTCGGTTCCACGCCGCCGGGCGGAAATGCCGAGGAGGCCTTCAAGCGGGGCGTCGACGCGCTGCGTCGCTGCGCCGAGATTGGAGCGGACATCGGCATGGTCGTCGCACTCCAAAACCATAGCGGGCTGACATCCACCGGCGATGACATGCTGCGATTTCACAAAGCGGTGAACCATCCCAACTTCTCACTGGTGCTCGATACAGGTCATTTCACGGGACGCGAGGGGCCTCGGGGGCCGAAGCAAGAAGGGCACACCTATGAGCACTATTACCGTAGCCTCGAACAGGTGGCGCCAATCGCGCCATTCGTCCGGGTGAAGCTCTATCAGGTGGATGAGCAGGGCCGGGAGAAGTTCATCGACTACCAGCGCGTGTTCGACATCCTCCGCGGCGTCCACTACAACGGACATTGCAGCTTGGTCTATGAAGGCACGGAGGACGAACTGGCCGCCATCCCCCGCGGCGCGCGGTTCCTTCGCCAGATGATGATGCGCGCTTAGACCGCGTCCATTCCGCGCCGGTAAGTCAACCAGGAGATTCCGGCAATGGCGGTGAGCCCGGCGACCACCGCGAAATAGCCATCCCCGTAAGACGCCAACAACGACGCCAACAGGGGCCCGGCAGCCCGGCAGATAATGGCCGGGCCCATTAAAGCGCCGCTGGCTGCCGCATATTGTTCGGCCCCGAACCGCTCACGGATACTCACGCCGCGCACAATGGTCATCACCCCGTTGCTAGCGCCGTAAAGCCCCACCGCCAGGCCCAGCGCCAAAGCAGGAGCCATGGGCCACCAGAAGAGCAATAGGCCGCCGACCACCAGGCAAAGGGCCGCGTTGCCGGTGCGGGCGATGGGCCACTGCTCCCCGAACCGGAACTCGAGAGCCCGGCCCAGCACCTGCACGGGCCCAGCGAGCGCGGCCATCCACGTTGCCTCCCGGAAGGACAATCCGCGTGCTTGTAACAGCGGGACCAAGTGCACGGACAGCGCGGAAAAGACGACAGCGTGCAGCATAAAGCTAATTGCCAGCCAGCGAAACTCGATCCGCCGGACCAGCCCCCGCGTCTCCTGTCGCCAATTCGCGACGGCGCTACCCGGCGAAGGTGTTGGGTCCGGCGGGAGAACAAACCGATGCAGTGGCGCGCAAACCGTCCACTGGAGAAGCGCGTAAATGCCCAGGCATTCGCGCCAACCAACAGCGGTGACGAGCGCCTCGGTCAACGGCCAGAAGACGGTACTGGCGAGACCACCAGCCAAGGTGACCAGCGTGACGGCCCTCTTGTAGTCGGCATCATAAATCCGGGCCAGGACCGCGAAAGCGGTTTCGTACAGAACAGCGCCCATCGCAATTCCAGCCACGGCCCAAACCGCATAGAACTGCCAGAGCTGCTGGCAGGAGCCAAGCGCCGCCAGGCACACCCCGGCCAGCAGCGAACCGGAGGTCATTAACTTCCGGCCGCTCCATCGGCGCAGCAGCAAGCCGGCGCCGAACGTGGATACGCCGGTCAACAACAGTCCTAGTGAAAACGCGCCCATGAGGGCACCGGCATGCCAACCCATCTCCCGGGCGATCGGCTGTTGCAGAATGCCGAACGCGTAGTAGAGCGAACCCCAGGAGAGAATCTGTGTAAGGCAAAGCGCCTGCACGGGACGCCAACTGAGAGCCTTGCTCATCCGTCGCGCCGGGTCAGAATCAGATACCGCACGTCCGCCACAGCGGCGCCCGCGATGCGTAAGGCGCGCAGCGAGAGTTGGTTGCGTCCGGCCGGTAGCTGAATGGTGCCCAAACGCCATGGCTGGAAGTCCTTCGCGTAGGACTCCGGACCCCGGTCGTGCCGGTCTTCCTTGGCTCCGAAGACGGGCGGATCGTGGGCTACCGGAACAGAGGACTCCAGCCGGGCGGCACCGCAACTGAGTTCGACGACCGATCCAGCGGCGGGCGCCGTGTAGTGGACGACGGCATCGTATGGACCGGCCTTGGCCACCTCGACATCCCAGAAAATGCGATCCGCGAGCTGTGTCCAATTTGTAAAGTACGAGCTATTTGGCGCGGTGTTGCTGCGCCGCACCCCACCGGTGCCGACGCCGTCTCGGGCGGGCAAATAGGTCATCCGGGAATGCCCGACGGGATAGGGCCGATCATCCGGGCCGAGCGGCAACACTTCCCTGCCCCATGCTGCAGCGGCGGCGCGCAACCGCTGCGCTTCGGCCGGTTCTTCCGCAGCGATGTCCCGGGTTTGGCCGGGATCGTTGACCATATCGAACAGACGGCCCTCCGCATCCAGCCGATAGCGCTGCGTCCGCACGCTGATGCGCTTGTTCCAGTGCGAGAAGACCATGCGGTCCGGCCAGTTCGCTGTTGCTCCCATTAGCAACGGCGCGAGGCTGCGGCCATCGAGAGGTTTGGAGTTGCCAACGGGGATTCCGGCCAACCCCGCCAAGGTGGGCAGCAAATCGATGGCTCCGGCGATCTGGGGAATCGTCCGCCCTGCGGCGATCCGGCCTGGCCACCGGATCAGTAGCGGCGAGCGGACACCTCCCTCGTCCACCGATCCCTTGCGCCCTTTCATGCCACCATTCCACCGCCAACTGTTCGGTCCGTTGTCGCAGAAGAACAGAACGATGGTGTCCTGTTCGAGGCGCAGTTGTCGCAGCCGGGTTAAGATGCGTCCGACATTCCAATCGATGTTCTCGACCATTGCCAGCGCCGCGCGCGTCATGGCGAGATCCTCCTGAGCCGGGTCGGTCGCTTTCAGCGCGGGTTGCATGCGGGCGAACTTCGAGTAGTAGGAATCCGGTACCTGCATCGGAGAGTGCGGCGTGTTGAACGGGAGATAGCAGAAAAATGGCCGGGTTCGTTTTTCACTCACGAAGGCGAGAGCCCGATTGGTGAGATCGTCGGTGATGTAACCGCTTCCTTTGACGAGCTGACCGTTATGGTCCATTTCCGTATCAAAGTAGTGAGCCCAATGCCCGGAGGTGAAGCCGTAATACTCCTCAAATCCCCGGGAATTGGGGTGATAGGGCGCCTGCGAACCGTTGTGCCACTTACCAAAGGCTCCGGTTGCGTAGCCAGCCGCGCGAAAGGTTTGGGCGATGGTGTGTTCATCGAGGTTTAGCCGCTCCTGTCCCGTACTCACCCCGCGAACGCCAGCACGGGGATGATAGCGCCCGGTCAAGAACTCGGCTCGCGTGGGAGCACAAACAGCGCAGACGTAGAACCGTTCAAACTGCACTCCGGCGCGGCCAATCGAATCGATCTGCGGCGTCGCCAGGTTGCTGTTGCCGTGCAGACTCAAGTCGCCCCAACCTTGATCGTCAGTCAGAATCACAACGACATTTGGACGTTTGGGCGGTGGCTGCGCCGATAGGGCGGCTGCCGGGATACTGCCGAGAAATGCGCGCCGGGAAAGGGCCATCGGTCCACTATACCGGCCGCTCGAAAGGGGTGTCGAGGCTGTACTATCATGGAGGCTCAGCGGTAGGCGAATGTTATGAGTGCGATTCGATTCGGCGCCACACACGAGTATCAGATTCTTCGACGGGAAGAGGTCCGTTCCCGGTGGACGCAGGAGACCGCGCTGCGCTTCCTGGGGCGGTTTAAGAACGATCCAGCCGCCATGTCTGGTTTCCGGAAGATGGTTCCCCAAGCTCGGGGAGAAAAGGATGTTCTCTTAGCCATCGCCCGCATGATGGTCGCCGGGCAGTTGCTGGTTGTCGAGCAGCGCGGCATCGTTGACCACAACCACCTCTCTTTGAAAATTAAGCAGGAGGAGGCGCCGGCCACCCCGCCGCAGCGGCTCGCCGAACCGACCGAAGAGGAAGAGGAAGCCACGTTTGCCGCGCAACACGACGGCGAGGCGCAGGCTGCGACCCTGGTCGCCGCCGCACGCTCCGGCGTGCCGTTCTGTGAAGAATGCGCCCGCGCCCAAGCGGAAGCAGCCTGATCCCTATGGCTACCGACCTCCGCAGCGTCCTTTGGCCGAAAGGGCCCCGCGCCGATGTGTGGGCCATTCTCGATCCCGCCCGCGACCCCAAGTCGTATTGGGCCTTGGTGAACTCGCACCTGAACTACAGCTGCCTGTTCGCCGGCCGGTTACCCGACGCCCTCGAACAGGTCGCCCCGCATCTCGTCCAGCTCGATCCCGAAGACGAGTTCACGGACTATCTGGCCGCGCAGATGGGCAATTGCCTAGGTGTCTTCTTCCAGTGCGATGGCGCCATGAAGACCGTGCGCCATCATCTGCGGAAGCTGCTGACGGTTCGAGATCCGCGTGGCCGCAAACTCCTGTTTCGCTACTACGATCCCCGCGTCCTGCGCGTCTTTTTGCCCACCTGCGACGCTTCGGAATTAGACCAGATGTACGGCCCCATCAAGGCCTATTGGACCGAGTCGCCGGAACCGGATCAGGTCATCGAGTTTCGCCGGGGACGCCTTGGCCTCGAAGTCTCCAATCTGAAAATTGTCGGCGCGCGGGCGGCATTCACCTCCGAGGAGGAGGATCTACCGGCTGCCGTTTTGCCGGCCGCACCGGTGGTCCTCGTACAAAAGGGACGGCCCAATCCGCAGCGCCTACCGGTGGTTCTGCAGTCGGCCGGCTTGGGTGGGCAACTGCTCCGCTCGACGGGCTTACTGCGCCTGTTCCGCACCTCGAGCCTCGGCGAGCCCATCGCCTTCCATGACAACCGGATTGATCTGCCGGTCGCCAACCTCCATCCGGACCTGACCATCTACGCCGAAGCCACCGCTCCGGGCACAGAAACGCTCACCCTGGAACTCGGCAAGAACGGTTCGGCCAGCGCCGCCTTGACCGTCGTCGCGGTAACACTCGAAACCGGCGCCGGCGCGGCACAGTATGGAGAGGGAATCGCGATCGGACTCCACGAACGGATCCGGATTGTCGTGCATCCGCCCGCGCCTGCCCACTTTGAGGGAAACCTTACCCTACGGGCGGTGGGCGGGCCGAAGCTCCTTCTATTCCGGGATGCCGAGGGCGGTGAAGGCGAGTCCTTGTCTGAAGCCGTCACGCTGCCTGCCCCGAATGAGCCGCTTTCTCTGTGGGTGCAAGCCGAATCACCCAGCGCCAAGGCCGGCGATGCGATGCTACAGCTCGGCGTCGAGGGCGTGGACGGAATTGGCGACTGGTGTTTGTTGACCGCGGTGGCCGTCGAGGTGCAAGCTGGTGTCGGCGACCAAGTTTCGCTCCTGGCCGGGGCCTCGGCTCCGCTGCCAGTTTCGGCGGTCACGCAGCCCGCCGGGATGCCGGTGCGTTGGTCGATTGCGCGAAAAGCCGACGACGGGGACATTGTCATCAGCGCTTCGCCGAAGCCGTTACCAACCCTCTCGGTAGAAGACGGCCGCGCGGTCGTGTCGGCGGATGCGGTGGGGTCGTTCCTGGTGTCCGCGATGGTTGGTTCCGATGGGGCGTGGGGTGGACCCGCGGGCGCCTGCGAGATTGTGATGGTGAGGCCGACCGTCGAGAGCAATGAAAGCGCGGTGAACGGCCGCTTCTGCCGCTGCGCCGTGGATCCGCTAACAAAACGGTTCCTGCTGACCAGCGTGCGCGACCAGAATCAGGAACCGCCCGTACAATTCAACGCCACGATTCGCCTGCTCGGTGGTGGACCGGATGGGGAACGCGGCGTCGCAGGATTTGCGGCAGCGTGGGCACACAGAGTGATCTCTGACAATACCGGCGCGCGATACAAGGGCGGACACACGGCCGGAAGAGAGACGCCTGCCGTCGAACCGATATCACCGAGCGTCACCAGCGAGCGCTGTTTGCTTCCTGTGCAGGCCACGGTGACGCCGGAAATTTCGTTCCCTCCGGCCTCTGGCGACAAGCCGATCGAGCAGCTTTGGAGCTATCTCGATTGCCAGTCGGTGTTGGTAATTTTCTCTGCGCTGAATCCGGAGGCCCGCTTCGCCCTGCTTACCGTCGGGTGGTCGTTTACCGGCGACTACACTTGCGCCGCGGGCCGCGTCCGGTCCCCTTTGGCCGCGGCCAAACTCGCCGCGGCGCGCCCGCTGACCCACCCGTCACCCGTCCCATTCGCCGTAGACTAGAAGGAACTATCGCATGATCGGCAAAACGATTGAACATTACTACGTTCTGGAGCAGATCAGCACGACCGACCTGAGCGTCGTCTACAAAGCGAGGGACCTAAAACTCGACCGCCTGGTGATGCTGAAGGCGATCGACGTGCCCGCCAACGATGCGGACGCCCTGGCCTCTTTTCAGAAGGAAGCCAAGGCTGGCGTTTCGCTCAACCATCCCAATATCTCCTCCATTTTTGACGTAATCGATCAGAAAGAGGGCCGCTATCTTATCTACGAGTATCTCGCGGGCAGTTCGCTCCGCGAGAGAATCGAACGGGCCGTCGAGTCCGGAGAACTGCTGCCGATTGATCGTTCCATCGACTACATTCTGGCCGTGGCGCAGGGCCTGGCGGAGGCCCATCGGCACGGCATCGTGCATCGGGACGTGTGCGCGGAAAACGTCATCGTCACCCCGACCCACGCCGTGAAAATCACAAACTTCGGCAAAGCCAGGATGGGCGATGTGCCCACGTTTGCCGCGGGCGGCCGCGCGCTAACAAACTCCTTCGGCGCTTTTGTGCCCGAGCAATTGCAAGGCGCCGGGGTGGACCATCGCTGTGATATCTATGCCCTGTCGTCGCTGCTCTTCGAACTGCTGACGGGCGAGTCCGCCTTTAAATCGCGGAACGCCGCCGCGCGTTTGCACGAGATTCTCTACAATCCCGTGCCCAACATGCTCGAACTGCGGCCCGGCATCTCGAACGGACTCCAACGCCTGGTCGAGCGCGGGATGGCTAAAAAGCCGGAAGACCGTCATCCAACGATGGAAGCTTTCATCGAAGACCTCCGCGCCGAAGCCCGCGAAGGGATGCAGCAGGCCGAGCCGTTGCCGGATGAACCCGCCGTCGCCGTGTTGCCGTTTTCGACACTGGCAACCGACCCCGCCCTCAACGAGTTCTGCGAAGGCCTCACCGAAGAGCTTTCCTACCAACTGCAGCAGGTAGAGGGCCTACGTGTCGCGGCATCGACGTCCGCGGCCCGTTTCCGGGGCAAAACGGAGGATTTACGCAAAGTCGGCGCGCATCTCGGCGTGAACCTTTTGCTCGAAGGCACTGCGCGGGCTGCCGGCTCGAACGTGCGCTTAATCGTCAAGCTCACCGACGCCGAGACCGGCTATCAGCTCTGGTCAGAGCGATACGATCGCGACCTGACCAAGATGTTGGAGGCGCAGGATGACATCGCGGCCTCCGTGACCCGCATCCTGCAGGCCAAGGTGTTGGGCGAGCCGCTGGTGAGCACTCCGTCGCCCGCTCCGACCGGCCTGACCGGTCAATTCGCCACCGCCTTCGCCGTGCCGGACTTGAATCTGGGCGACGTGCTGATGGCCGCCAAGGGCTTGCGGAACCCCGGCGAGATTATGGAGGAAGCTTTAAAGGCTGGCCAGCGAATCCTCGATGTCAAGCCGGACTCCCTGGATGCGCTGGTGGCAATTGGCTACGCGCACGCCGTCCTTGGCAATTCCGCCGCCGCCGAGCAGTCTTTATTGAAGGCGCTCAAATTCAACCCCGAACGGACCGACGCCCGCTCCGGCCTCGCGCTGTACGTTCTGGCACCGCGCGGTGAGCTCTCGAGCGCCGAAGCCCTACTAGAGGGCGACCCCAACCCTTCGCTCGAACTCGCCTTGGCTCTGGGCTGGGTGTACTTCTGGCAAGGCCGTTACGACGAGGCCGTCAACCAGTGCCGGCGAGCCTTCAAGATTGACGCCAACTCCTCGGACATCTACCTGTTGCTCGGACGGACCTATGCCGCGCAGAGTCAACATCGGGAGGCGCTGATCGCACTGGGCCGTGGCCAATTGATGGCGCCAGAAGATGCGCGTCTGCTGGCCGCCATCAGCTATACCCATGCCTTGTCGGGCCAGCCGAAGGAAGCCAACCGGCTAGCCGACGAACTCGGCGCCATCGCGCAAAAGCGCTACGTCTCGATGATGGAGTTGGCGCTCCCCTACGCCGGCCAAGGGCTGGCGGAATGGGTGGATTGCTGCATTGAGAAAGCCAAGGAGACCCAAGCGGCGGCGCTGCTGTGGTGGTCTCTCGATCCGGCCTGGAAGCCGTTTCAAAAGGCCGCTTAGCGGACCCAGAGCGTTACCGGGCTGCGGCTGCTTCGCGTACCTACCGTCCACACCACTGGCTCGGCGCGCGGCGGCCGCGGGGTTCGTTCCGGCAGGCGGACATTGAGCTGGGTCAAACCAATAAAGCCGGGCACCTCTCCGGCAAAGAGCACTTCTGCCGGCTCCCCGCCAACCTCCACGCGGGAAGGTAGTAGAGCGACGGGATGCACCGGCCCGGCGGGCAAACCGCTTTGCCGCGGTCCAGCCACGTCGCCGGCTCCGGTGCCGAACAGCAGCACGACGCTGCCGGGCGCGGCAGGCGAGCCGTTTGAATTCCGGCTACCATCCTGATTCACCGCGACCACGTGCCGCGTGGCAAAGTCCTGAAACAGCTCGGGGCTCGCCTCGGCAACCGGAACGCGAATCCGATTCGATGGCACCGCCAAACCAAACACTTGCACGGTGACCATTTCCCCGGGGCGGAGCTCGTAAGGAGTCTGTAAGTTGATCTGGTAGGCGTCAACGTACAGTAGCGGTGCGGGCACCCCGTCGAACAGCACCCGCGTGCCCTCTAATTCGCGCGGCAGTTGGCCGTTCGATCCCAATCGCGCCACCGCCGGTCTTTCCGGGCCGAGTTGCTCGACGAACACCGACATGAGCGCGCCGGGCACCAACGGCGCGGCGGGCCCGCCGGCCGCATTGGCGATCGCGTCGGCGCGCAGGAACCCGAAGCCTGAAGGGTCTCCGGTCGTCCATTGGATCACAGTCTGTCTCAGATCGGCGCAGGCGAGCTCCTCCCCCGGCGGCTCGTAGTCGGGCACCGCCGCGGCGATCCAGGAAACGCCTTGATTCTCAAACTCGAGCAACGCCAGAAAGGTGGACTCGTTCACGCATCCGGTGCTCGCCCCCCATTCGACGGCCAGCACCGGCACTCGGCCCAACTGCGGCCGCAGCGGCTCCAGGAGGCTTTCGCCGACCGTAAGCCGCGCGCCATAGATCACCTGCGAATCATTCACTCCGGGCCCCACGCGGATCACGGGATGGCGCGCCCCCGAGGCCCGCACCGCGGCAATGTCAATATTGTCTGCAATCTCCAGGAGCACCCGCGGATGCCCGCCCCATTGCCGCCATTCCGCTTCCCGGCTCCCGGCCAGAACCACCGCCAACTGGCTATCGAGTGCCGCTTGCACGGCGGCAGCGCCCGCGGCAGCGGGCAACCGGACGGCATTCAGATTCCAGCGTACGCGCAGGATGCCGAAGGTCTCCCGTGGCTGGCGCAACCCGTCGACGGTAACGTTCATGCCCCGGAGCAGCACCGGAGCCCCTCGGTCGAGCAAGCGGCCGGCGTCCACCGTCAACGGTCCCACGATCGGTGGCAGGATGGGCGCGTGCGCCTCGAGCAGAATGGTCCCGCAAACGAAGGCCGCGGCGCGGCTAATCCAGCGGATCATAATTCGGTGTCTTCGCCGCATCGAAGGAGACGCAGTGCCATCCCGCGGGGCGTTTGCCGCTGGGACTTGGCGCCCCAAACGTCGCGCACAGCTTATAGCGGCTACCCGTTGCTTCCGGTTGATATCCATACGGCTCCTCAGTAATTGGATCTTTGGTGCGAATGGTTTGGCCCGGAGAATTTTCCTCGAGTGCGCTCAGCGTGGCGGGTAACTTCCGGTTTTGGACGAGCGGCCACGCGGTGTAGTCCTCGTAGATCTTGCGCGCCAGCGACTGCAGGTCCTGCGCGCGGCGACGATCTTCGGCCAAAAGCCGCTGCCTTTCGGGAGAACCCGTGTAGGAGAAGCCGGCCACCAATGTGGCGAGGATCAGCCCCGCGGCGTAAGCGGCAAAGCGCGTGTGCCAAGTTCTTGCCGGAAATCCCTCCTTGCCCATCCCGCGCGTGTAATAAGCAAACACAGCGCCCGCCAAACCGAGCACCACCATCGATTTGGCCAGGAATCGCTGAGTGAGTTCGCCTTGCAGGAAGACGGCGAGCACGGACACCAAGTCCCCGATGAAGATCAGCGCTGTAATGAGCAACGCAATGTTCGTCAGCCAGCGCCGCACGGGCGATGTCGTCTTATCCGGGTTGGCGGCCAGATCGCCCAGGATGCTTCGGGTGGCCAGGACGAAAACAGGGAAAGCCACTAAGATCGCCGCAATCTGCCAGCTTACTTGCCGAAGCGCCCAGGACTTATAGGTCCGGTCGATCGCGTCCGGCACCCAGTAATCGATCATTGTGAACCAGATGGACCCGATCGCGCAGATCCATCCGCCGAGTGTACCGAAGGCCAGGAGATGGTAGAAGGCTTCGCGCGCTGCCTCCAGGGTACTGCGCGAGGAGGGCATGGGGACCCCAGTCGCTTCGGCGTACCAGGCGCCTAACTCTTGATAGACGGTCCGCGCGGGCCAGCCCTGCTGCTTCAGCAGTTCCACGAGAAAGGCATCAGACGCCCCTGCCTGCTTGGCCGCACGCAGAAATTTAGCCAGTTCGTCCATGGCTCTACAATACCGTTTTTACCTCGAAAGGCTTCAAGGTGGCGTCCAGAGTGGGGCGCCCCTTATGCCACTCGGTCGCCTGCTCATAGGCGTGCGCCAGCGCCAGCACCTTTTCTTCGGCCCACGGTGCTCCGGTAATCTGCAGACCAATCGGAATGCCGTCGGCAAAGCGGCCGCACGGGATCGAAATGGTCGGCAGACCGAAGATATTGAACTGCGAGGTGTTGGCGAGCGTAGGCGGCAGCGGCTTGTCCGTCTCGACGCGCTGAATTGCTTCCTGGATCGGGTACGGCTTCAGCTTGGTGGTCGGAGTAATGAGCAGGTCGCACGTTTCAAACACTTTTACCACCTGCCGGCGCAGCAGCCGCACGGCGCGCATGGACTCGACGTAGGTGGTCGCCGGCATGGCCGCTGACCGGCTGAGCCCTTTGCGGGTGGAAGGCATATACGATGCCTGCGACTTGGGGTAGTAGGGCAGATGGTAAGCCGCCGTCTCCGCGCCGCCCGCGCTGGGGCCGTAGGCGACAGCGGGCAGGATGGCACTTTGCGCCCCGGACGTCAGCTTGGTCAAGACGCCCAGCGCGGTCTCCACTGCGGCGGCCACTTCGGGCTCGAGCTTATCGAAGAAACTGGCTCGCGGCACCCCAAGGCGGAAACTCTTCACGGGCGCTCCGATCGCCCTAGTGAAATCGGGCACGGCGCGGTCGACCGAGTCGACGTCGAGTTCGTCGTAGCCGGCGATCGCCTGAAGCACGGCGGCCGCATCGGCGACGGTCTTGGTCAGCGGGCCGACATGATCGAGCGACCAGACCAGCGGGATAATGCCACGGATCGACGCGCGGCCGTGGGTCGGCTTGAATCCCACGACGCCGCAGAAGGAAGCAGGCGTCCGGATGGAACCGCCTGTATCGGTGCCGAGCGTGCCGTAGGCGAAATCCGCCGCGGTGGCGACGGCCGACCCGCCGGAGGAGCCGCCGCAGTTGCGGTCTGGCGCGTACGGATTGCGCACGGGTCCGAAGAAGGAGACGGCTGTGGTGCCGCCGGCGGCGAACTCGTGCAGGTTCAGCTTGCCAAGCAGGATGGCGCCGGAGGCTTGGAGGCGCCGCCAGACCTCGGCGTCTTCGGTGGGCACGCGGTCGGCGAAGAGGGCGCTGGCGGCGGTGGTGCGGATGCCCTTGGTATCGATGTTGTCCTTGAGGGCGATGGGGATGCCGTGAAGGGTCCCGCGGGCTTTGCCGGCGGCGCGTTCGGCGTCGGCGCGCTTAGCGGCTTCAAGGGCCGCTTCCGGGGTGACGGTGATGAAGCTATTGAGCCCGTGGTCGTACTTGGCGATGCGTTCGAGGCATGCCTTGGTCAGTTCGACTGACGAGGCTTGTTTCGAGCGGAGGGCCTCAGCGGCGCCGAGGAGCGAGAGTTGGGTGAGATTGGTGGGGGCGGCGCGAAGCGAATAGGCGGCGGCGAGCGAAGAAGATACGAAGAGGCGGCGAGAGACGGTCATGAGCGATGGTACACTGAAATTGGATCGACACGTTGGGGGCGAAACGGCTTCGACGGGATCGAATCATCGTAGAGAGGCGTGTCGGGTTCCGAGCTCCCGTAAAACGATCGGAAAACCATAACTGCCAATCAGCAGTTTGCTTACGCTGCTTAATTAACAGCGTCGCTCTTCAGTTGGTGTCTGCCACGGCTGAAGCAAGCGTCACTCGGTGGACTGGACCGCAAGCTTCTGTTCGGAGCCCAGGGTTGAGATCAATCGGACTGGGATTGGGGCGTCTTGCTGGTTTAACTGCTCCTTTCTGAGACACACGAATCAGATACACACGTAGGCTCTTTACTTTGGGCGTTCTCGGACGCGGGTTCGACTCCCGCCGCCTCCACCAACTTGTGATCACGATTCGGCTTCATCCGCCTGCAGGATGCGGAGGAAGCCGCTGAGGCGTTCCGCCGTGTCATCGACGAGCGGGACTTGAAAACAGACGGTCTGGCTACCGGCGCTGAACTCGAGCAGTCTTTGGGGATTGGGGATGAAGATCTTCTGCCGGAGGGTCTGCGGTGGTGGATCGACGATGCGGAGGGCGATCCCGCCTATGGGAGCCAGCTCGACGGGTTTATGTTTCGCGCTGGACTTCCGGTTAGGAACGAATAAGAGGCCGGGCGGGCCGAGGTGCAGCACGCCGCTGACCGCACGATTGGAACCAATGATGCGCGCTGCGGGCATTCGGTACCGGAAATGCTCTTCGCCTTCCGGCCGCTCGAAGATCCAGTCCTCCCCGTTGTAGAGGCCTTCGTAGACCCTTCTCATGTAATCTCTCATGGCGAGCGGGAATATGAAGCCAAATACGCCCATGCGGAAAACAAAACTGAAGGAAGTGACGGCATACCGGATCACATCGCCTTCAACGCCCTGCCGTCTAAAGTAGAGCTCGGATAGAAGAATGAACAGGCCAAATAAGGGCCCAGTAACCCAAGGCATCCGTCCCCATATGCCGGACTCGTCGAGAGCATACGCCGAGCATGGAAGCACATTCTCCGGTTTCACTCCCCGCTATTCTAGCAACCTGCTCTTAGAGCCGCTGAAAGGTCGCTGTAAACTCGGCGAGTAACTGCGCCGGCGCCCGATCTAAGCCGTCAACCACCGCTTTGGCAAACGCGAAGTACTCCCGCCTCCGCTCTTCGCTCCAATCCGCCGGCGGGCTGTTGAGAATCGATCGCAGGTTCGAAATCTTATCCGCTGCTTTGATTGCCTGCGCCGCGGCCGACTTATGCGGCGCCCGCTCCACTTGCAGCCGCTTCCGCTCCGCCTTCGGCAGCGATTTGTCGTCCGTCAGCTCCATCACCAACGCGGCAACCGTTTCGCCAAACTCGACCACCAGCTCCTCGCGCGTAGTCGCCGTATCTTCCACCGTGTCGTGCAACAACGCTGCGGTCACCGTTGCCGTATCGAGGCCCGCCTCGGCGACGAGGTGAGCCACCTCCAGCACGTGATTCACATAGGGTTCGGCCGCCTCGCCCTTACGCCGTTGCGCCGCATGCTTAATCGCCGCGAAATGCGCAGCCCGAACTACGTTGCCGACATCACGCGCCACTAACGTCAATCCTGGGTCAACCATCGCCGGGCTAAGTCCTCCGCCACACCAGTCAACTCGATTCGCTCACTACCCGTCCGCACCCCGTCCACGGAGTATTGCGCCTCAATGCCATCCGCGGTCGGCACTAATTCCAGCCGCTTCGCCTTAGCGTCCAGACGCAACGTCTCTCCGATCCAGGTAAACTGCACCAGCACCCGCATGCCATGGCCGATCACCCGGCACTGCGTCAACAGATCCGAAGTAAATGCCGATTTCTTCAGCGCTTCGGCGTGGGGCGCGCGCAATAACGCGGCCGACCGGTCCGCCTCGCGTTGTTCCTGCTCCCGCTTCAACTTCTCCGGGTCCTTCTCCTCCCGGTTTTCCAACGCCTTCAGATTGTTTTCCAGATTGTCGAGAAAGCTCATTCCTCGCCCCCGCCGCGCGCCACCTGGAAGTGGCTCAGCGAATCGGCATACTGCGTGATGCCCTTGCACAACGCTTCGGCGACCTTCTGCCGCACCTCGGGCTTCTTCAATTCCTTTTCGTCCCGGGAGTTACTCAAGAAGCCAATCTCAGCCAATACACTAGGCATATTCGCCCCGATCAAGACGACAAACGGGGCGCGCTTCACCCCCCGATTCCGGACGTTGGCCGCTTGGTTGTACCAGCCGCGGTAGAGCGCCGTATTGATCCGCGTTGCGAATTCCCGCGACTCGTTGATTTTCTCTTTCAACGCGATCTTCTGCAACAGATCCCGCAGTTCAAAGACACCCAGATCCGATGAGGCATTCTCCCGAGCCGCCGTCTCTAAGGCATCCTTGGCCGTGGTAAAGCTCAGGAAAAAGGTCTCGACGCCAGAGACCGACTTAATCGGCGAACTGTTCGCGTGGATGGAGAGAAACAAATCCGCGCGGCTATCGTTGGCAATCTTCGTCCGCTCTTCGAGGGCGATAAAACGATCGTCCCGTCGTGTATAAATGACTTCGGTACCGAGTTCGTCCGTCAACAACTGACCCAAACGCAGGGCGATATCGAGTACGACTTCCTTCTCCGTCAGGCCAGTCGGCCCGGCCGTCCCTTGATCATGGCCACCGTGGCCGGGGTCGAGCACGATACGCCGAATCTTCAGCCCCAACGCGCGCGTCAGAGAGGCCGCCGCCTCACTAGCCGGTTTGGCTTGGCGCTCTGGCGGCGCAGGCCGCGGGACCTCAGCCACCGGGGTACGCGCGACTGGGGTACGTGCCAAAGACACCGGCGCCGGCCGGCTGGCGGTACGAAATACCGGGTATTGGGGAGCCGCAAGCGCGACCACACTTGGCGGCAACGGGCTGGCCAATTCCGGGGGGGACGGAACCACAATCGGCTCGGCAGCCTTTGCGGCCACCGGACGCCAGATCTTGACCGAAGTACGCGAGACGACAACTGGCTCAGCTATCGAGGGGCGCAAAGAGGAAACGGGCTCGACCGGCTTCGCCGCGGCCCCCGGCTGGCGGAGTTCGAAAATCAGCCGGGTCGGATTTGAAAGCGTCTCCCGGGTCACCACCACGTTAGCCGCGAGGTCAAGCACCATGCGGGCGACCCCGGGCTTGGCTTCGCCGATCCGAATCTGCCGCAGTTGCCGGTCGTTGACAGCAATCGTCGCGGCCAGCCTCCCGTTGACGCGAGCCCTGGTATCCAAAAAATCAAAGAAGACGCGGTCTGGATTGTTGAGCCGGTTCTCGCGGAACTCCGGCATCGCCGACAACTCGACGGCCACCCGCGTCACATCCCCTTGCGACCAGAAGCGGACGTCGCTCAGCACGGTTTGCGCAGAGCAGGAAGCACCTAGAAAGGCGACGGCCAGCACCGATTTGGCAAGGGAGCAGTTCACTTGGTTCGCATGTGCCGGCGGCTGAACGACTTCCGGCTGGGGGGAGGCAGCGGCGGTCTGGTTGATGTTGGCGGCCAACGCTTTGCGAGCGTCGCCGTACTTTTTCCCTACTTTATACACATAATCCTGGGTCTCCCGGTAGGGCGGAATCCAGCCGTACTTCTTTACCGCCCCGGCGCCGGCGTTATAAGCCGCCAAAGCCAAGCGATCGTCCTTATACTGGTCCTGCAGATCGCGCAAATGTTTCACGCCCGCGCGAATATTTTCTTCGGCGTCGAAGGCGTTGCGAACGCCCAACTGCCGGGCCGTTCCCGGCATCAACTGCATCAAGCCCTGCGCGCCAACCGGCGAAACGGCGTGCGGATTGTAGTTTGACTCAACCGAGATGACGGCGTGCACCAGCAGCGGGTCCACTTTATACTGGGTCGCCGCCTCGCGCACCATTTGATCGATCTTCTTCTCCGCCGAGCGTTCGGAAGGAACCGCCGCGCCAGGGGAGACCACCACCGGCGCAATCACCCGGGGCGTGACGACCACCGCCCTCCGGATCAATTGCCCGGTCCGGCGGTCCGCCTTCACCTCATAACGCAGCGACTCGCCGTCCGCGGCGGCCAAAACGGTGACGCCGGTCAAGAGGAAACAAAACTGAAGAATCGTGTTCAAAACAAATCTTGTACGCAATGATCGTACACTCCAATTGGAAGTGCAATCGAGGATAAGCCCGATGCTATGATTCTCTCATGGAAACCTGCCGTGGATTCGTCCTTGCCGGAGGCCGCAGCCGCCGCATGGGCGAGGATAAGGGCAGGCTCAACTGGGGCGGGCAACCCCTCGTTGTCCATCAATGGCAACGCCTCGAGCGGATGGCTCCGCCGGCCGCCATCGTGGGCGGCCGCTATGAAGATCTCGGCCTTCCTTCCCTGCCCGACGCCCATCCGGAACAGGGTCCGCTGGGAGGCATTCTTACCGCACTCGCCCACAGCGAGGCGGCGCTGATCCTGGCGGTGGATATGCCGCTGGTCACCGACGGAACCCTGGCCGAACTCCTGCGCCGACCCGGTGGCGACGCCGTCGTACCCCGCCATCCCGACGGCCGGATTCAGCCCTTGGCCGCACTCTACCGCGCCTCCGCCCAACCCAAACTCGCCGCTGCGTTCGGCGAAGGCACCCGCCGCGTCGTCGATGCGCTCGGCCACCTGGACATCGCTTGGTGGGAAACCGGACCGGACGAGTTTCGTTCCATGAATACGCCAGCCGAATACGCGGAGGCGCTCGAAAGCTAAATGCCGCGCGGCGAGTTCCCCCACTACATCGAATTTCGTCACGTCTATAAGACGTTCGACCGACCCGTTTTAGTCGACTTCAACTTTCATATTGATTCCGGGCAGACGGTTGCCATCGTCGGCCGCTCCGGCGTCGGCAAAAGCGTTAGCCTCGGCCACATCATGGGGTTCCTCAAACCCGACGCGGGCCAAGTGATCGTGGCCCACGAAGACACCACCAACTTCGGCGAGGCCGACCTGCGCCGCATTCGCAAGAAGGTGACCATGGTGTTCCAGTCCGGAGCTCTCTTCGACTCCCTGACGGTGGCTGAAAACATCGAGTTTTCGCTGGAACTGCGCGAGGACTACGACGCCCAGAACAAAGAGGACGTCGTCATGGGCCTGCTCGATCTCGTCGACCTCTGCGACTACCGGGACTCGTTCCCTTCCGATCTTTCGACGGGCCACCGCCGCGCCGTCGCCATCGCCCGGGCGCTCGCCGCGCAGCCGGAATGCATCCTCTACGACGAGCCGACGACCATGGTCGACCCCATCATGTCAGACCATCTCGGCAACCTCATGCTCCGCCTGAAGTCCCAGCTGAAGCTCACCTCGGCCGTCGTCACGCACGACCTCGACCTGATGCGCAAAGTGGCCGACTCAGTGATCTTCCTCCACGACAGCCGGATCATCTATTTCGGCCCCGTGAAGGACCTCGATCAATGTGACCACCCGCACATCAAAGAGTTCCTGGCCATGGATCGAGTCGAGATCACTTAGATACAATAGGCGCGTCTCTCATGTCGAAACTCATCATCTCTTTTGGCGAGATCATGCTCCGCCTCGCCCCCCCGAACTTTGAACGGTTTCTCCAGTCGCCGCAGTTTCTCGCCACCTTTGGTGGCGGGGAGGCCAACGTGGCCGTCGCTGTTTCCGGCTTTGGCCTTCCGGCCCGTTATGTCACCGTTCTGCCGCCGAATAATGCGCTGACCGACGCCTTCATCG
>LNFE01000172.1 GCA_001464575.1 Acidobacteria bacterium Ga0077553
ACGAATGCCAGTCTGCCGCGAAAGGCAAAGATCGATGACAAGGTGGCCGCGGATCAGCGCGGGCATGGCCTTGGAGTCAGTCTGGAAGTCTACTCGGTCAGCGATCTTCAGCAGAAGATCGAAGCAGTAAAGAGACTAGAATCCGAGGTGATCCTGTGATCTCTTGGGGAGCCGTTAGAACACTAACGGAGTAATCGGAGTACAACGTGAAACTCGGTGGCCTGCAAGTTGTTGAAAAGATGGAGCGGGAGATGGGATTCGAACCCACGACGTCCAGCTTGGGAAGCTGGCATTCTACCACTGAATTACTCCCGCACATTGATCCCTTCCATAATACCTTACCACTGCCATCTCCGCAGGAACTCAATAAAGCGCTTCTGAATCGGAAGCACATGGTGCCCCCGTGCCTGAGCATACCCGATCCGTCTCACCGGAGCTTCCGACGCCGCCATCCCCGGCACAATACTCACCCCAAATCCGTTCGCCACCAACGCGAATATACTCGCCAGATGATCGCTCTCAAAAATCTGCCGAAATTGCACCTTTGCTCTACTGCACACCGTCAGCACATCGTCCCGCAGGCAGTGCCCCTCCCGCAGTAACAACATCTTCTCACCCAGTAATTGCGGCAAAGCCAACGCCTTCCCCCCACCCAACGGATGATCCCGAGGAATCGCAACCAGCAGCGGCTCCCGAAACAACTCGCTGCATACGATCTCAGGCTGCTTAATTGGCAGCGCAACAAGCGCCACATCCACTTGCCCCCCGCGCAACCCCTCAATCAACTTCTCCGTCGTCGCCTCGCGAACCTCCAACTCAACCCGCGGGTACTGGCGGCGAAACTCCGCCATTGGGTGCGCCATCGAATAAGGCAACACAGTGGGAATGGCACCGACGGTCAGGCGCCCACTGTCAGCCTCCTGCATACTACCCAGCAGCTTCTCCGACTCCCTCACCTGCCGCAGAATCTCTTCGGCACGAGGCAATAACGCCTCCCCAAACCGCGTCAGTTTGACGCCCCGCCCAAGGCGATCAAAAACCGGCACCTTCAGGTTCGACTCTAAACGTTTGATCTGCTGCGAAAGGGACGGCTGCGCGACATTCTCTTCCTCGGCGGCACGGACAAAACTGCCTGTTCGGGCCACCGCAAGGAAGTACCGAAGTTGCTGTAAGTCCATCCCGTCTTAGTGCTTTACGGGTTCGTCCCGTTCGATCTTACCGTCACGCAGGAAGATAATCCGATGCGCATGCATCGCAATATCGTGTTCATGCGTAACCAGCACAATAGTGTTGCCCTGCTGATAAAGGCGCTCAAACAGAGCCATGATTTCAACACCAGTCGCCGAGTCCAACGCGCCGGTCGGTTCGTCCGCCAGCAGGATCGAAGGATTCGTCACGAGCGCGCGGGCAATTGCCACGCGCTGCCGTTGACCACCGGACAGTTCATTCGGCTTGTGAAACATGCGCTTTTCGAGGTCCACCTGTCGCAGCGCCAGTTTCGCCCGTTCAATCCGTTGATCCGCAGGCACCCCAGCATAGATCAGCGGCAATTCGACGTTGTGCAGCGCGGTAGCCCGGGAAAGTAGGTTGAATGTCTGGAAAACGAAGCCCACTTCCTTGTTCCGGATGTGGGCCAACTGGTCGTCGTTCATTGAGCTCACCAGCGATCCGTTGATGAAGTAGTCGCCGGTGCTCGGAGTATCCAAACACCCGATCAAATTCATCAGCGTCGACTTCCCCGAACCAGAAGGTCCCATGATGGCGACGTACTCGCCCTTCCGGATCTCCATATCAACGCCAGAAACAGCGTTGATCGTCTGGTCGCCCATCTGGTAGGTTTTCCAGAGTCCGTAGGTCCGAATGATCACGCCGTCGCGCCGCAATTGTTCGCCGCGCGCCTGAGCCGATGCTTCCGCTGCTTGTGCCATGGGTATAAATGAAACTTCCTTATGATTCTGCCTTGACGGGGGACTTGTTGTCCACCTTGATCTTGGCTTCGTTTCGCAGCGTCCGGATCACCTTGTAGCTGCCTGTGATAATCTCTTCGCCCTCGTTCAACCCGCTAAGGACTTCAATATCGGTGATGCCGGTAATCCCGGTCTCGACTTTCTTGAAAACAGCCTTTTCGCCTTGAAAGCCGCCGGATCCGTCGGGAGTTCGGGCTCCTTCTCGCCTTCTTTTCTCGCTTCGAGGTCACCCTTCTGGCGAACCGTCAACGCCTGAATCGGAATCGTCACCGACTTTTGGCGGGTTGCGGTAATGATCTTCGCCGTGCAGCTCAACCCCGGACGCATCTCGTCGGGAGGATTGTCGAGCGCAATCACCACTTTAAAATCTTTTGCTTCCTGACTCGAAATCGCAGACTGCGAAGCGGCCAAACCAGTGGAACGCAGAATTGCCGTATTGCCAATTTCGATCACGTGGCCCTTAAAAGACCGGCCCGGCATCGCATCCACCGTCACGTCCGCCAACTGGTCCAGTTTCACGTTCACGATGTCGGTCTCGTCCACCTTTACTTCGGCCGTAATGATCGACATATCCGCGATCGTCATGATCAACGAAGCCGATGAGTTCTGGATGCCCGGAACCACGGTCTCGCCAACCCGCACCGGCAGATTCGTCACCACGCCATCAATCGGGGACGTCGACTGCGTCCGATTCAGCACGTCGGTGGCCCGGCGCAAGTTCGCTTCGCTCACCGTAATCCGGCGTTGTGCGGCCGAAAGGCTCGCCCGGAACTGCTCGATCTGGGCCTTCGCCTGTGCCAATCGCGCCTCAGACTCCCGCAGCGTGGCCTCACCAGACTGCACGGCCGCCCGGCGCGTATCAAAATCCTGTCGGGACACCAGTCCCTCTTTCAAAAGCCGCTCGGACCGGTCGAAATCGAGTTTCGCGCGGGTCAAGTCCGCTCGGGACCGCTCGATCGATGCTTCAAGTGTCCGCAGATTGCTGTCCTGCGCCTTCAGGCTCGCTTCCGCTGCCGCCGACTCCGCTTGCGTAGAGGTTACGGTCGCGCGCTGCGCCGCAACGTCGGCTTCCGGCTGCACGCTCTCCAGTTTCGCCAGTGCCTGCCCGCGGCGAACCCGGTCGCCTTCCTTCACCAAAATGTCGGTGATGCGAGCTGGACCTTGCGCGTTACTGCCGATATTGATGTAGTTCCGCGGCTTCACCTCACCGGAGGCGGTTACCAACGACGTCAAGTCCTGGCGTACAACCCGCCCGGTCTGAACGGTAACGATCCCCTTCTTGCTCCACTGCAAACTCGCGTAGACGCCACCGGAGATGGCTAGCAGCAGCCCGATTCCGACAGCTATCTTCCATTTTTTCACGTGTAAAAGGCTCCTGAGAAAAACAGACGGAGGAGCAAGCCAAAAAGTTCAAGTTTTTCACTTGGGGAGACGTTCCGGCAGGCTCCAAGGTAACTCGGTTTGTTAGTTGCCTTTCAGCCACTTAACAGAAACAGGGGTAGTACCCTGGCAAGCAATAGAATCCGTCATCCCGGAACTGATTAAAGCGCAAGCGTTGTCGGAAGCCGTGCGCAATGCCGCCTCACGATTCGCCCCAGACGCAGTGCGACAAGCGCTCCGCCCCTGGAACTCTTTGCAAACTTCCACGCGATAACCGGCTAGGTCCATTGATGAATAAATCATAAGACCGATTACGGCAATCGCCACGCCAGCAATAATCAACCCGGTACGGCTCTTCACTATTCCTCGAAGAAGTTCGCCATCTGGCGGAACTTCTCATAACGATGGTCCATCAACTCGGTGGAACTCAATTTTTGCAATTCCGCCAGGGCTGACCGCAACGTAGTGGCCAGGAACTCCGCGGACAAGTCCCAATCTTCCTGCGCCCCGCCGGGAGGCTCGGGAATCACCCCATCAATCAACTTCAAATCCAATAAGTCGCGCGAGGTCAGCCGCAGCGCCGCCGCCGCCAACTCCGCTTTGCCGGCATCGCGCCAGATAATGGCCGCGCAAGATTCCGGGCTGATCACGCTGTAGATCGAGTTCTCCAACATATACACCCGATTCGCAACGCCCAGCGCCAAGGCTCCACCAGAGCCGCCTTCTCCAATGACGATCGAAATCACCGGGACGCCCAGCCGGGTCATCTCTCGCAGATTCACCGCAATTGCTTCGGCCTGCCCTCGCTCCTCGGCGTCGATCCCCGGATACGCGCCTGGGGTATCGAGCAGGCACAGGATCGGCCGATTGAACTTAGCCGCCAACTCCATGCAGCGCAGGGCCTTCCGATAACCTTCCGGTTTCGGCATGGCGAAATTGCGCTTCAACTTCTGCTTGGTGTCCCGGCCCTTCTGGTGGCCAATCACCATGATCGGCGAGCCCTCAAAGAGGCCATACCCGCAAACGATCGCCGCATCGTCGCCAAACGAGCGATCGCCGTGGATCTCCTGGAAGCCCGTCATTAACCGCTCGATGTAGTCGAGCGTATGGGGACGCTTCGGGTGGCGCGCCAACTGCACGCGTTGCCAAGTGGGAGCATGAGGCGCTGTTCCTGCCTCGACGCCGATGGAGTCTTCTTCTGGGGGCACCGTCCTTATTGTAACTCGACGGACGGCGCCGCCCACAGCCCTGCGTCGTTAAGCCTTCTTCTTCGCTGCCTCGCCCGTTCCCATCTTTTCAAGCTCCGCAGCATACACCCGCCGATTCTCATCCATGGCTAGATTCGAGAGGATCACGGCGGACGAGTCGTTCAACCCAATCTCCAAGTCGGCCTTCGGCTTGGCGAGGGTACGGCAACATTCGAAGAACTCGATGAACTGTTGGTCAACCGGATTCCGGTCTTCTTCCGGAACCATGACGCCCTTGGCATACAGCCACCGCTTGGCGAACTTCAATTCCCGCGTCATGAAGCTATCCTGCTCCGTGATCTCATCCTTGCTGAGCAGAATCGGCAGCGGACGCGAGCCCTTGCCGGTCGAAGCCAGCGAAGCGCTAGCCACGGCCGCCTTTGCCGTTCCCGGATCCGGAACCTTCTTCGCCGGTTCACGGTACCACATACCCAACGCAGGCTCATCGTCAGTGCCCACCGTGATGTGGATCGTCCCCTGCGTACCCATGATGCACTCGCCGAACTGAGCCCGTTGGCCGCCGAACAGCGCACAATGCTGGTTCGTGGAGATGTAGCTCGCCATCAACCGCTGGCCCTTCGGATACCGGAAGATTAGTTGGACGGAGTCGAACACGTCGCGGCCGTCCTTGAAATAGTCGATACCGCCCACGCCGCTGACGAACTCAAAGTGCGAACCGAACATCCAGTCAGCGATGTCCATCTGGTGCGAACCCAACTCGGCAACAAGGCCGCCCGAGTACTTCCGCAGCAGCCGCCAGTTGGCGTCCTCGCCGCGCGGGTCGTTCTTCTTCATCGTCCAGGTCGCGCTCGGTACGTTGATCAGATTCCGGTGCCATTGCGCGTAGACATTGGTCACGTCGCCGATGAGACCCTTCTCCACCATCTGCTTCGCCGTCTGATAAAAGCGGCTGTACCGGCGCTGCAAACCGACCTGCAGCACTTGCTTGGGCCGCTCGGCCACCATCTTGCGCAGGGCGTGAACCTCTTCGGGCGTGTGCACCAGCGACTTCTCGCAGAAGACATGCTTGCCGGCCAGCAGCGCGTCACGCGTCACCGGGAAGTGCATGTAGAGTGGCGTCGCCACAATAACCGCGTCGACATCCTTGTTGGAGAGGACTTCGCGATAGTCCTTATAACCCTTGGGCTTGTCCTTCGATCCGTTGACCGCCTTGTCCAGGTTCGGCTGGTAGATGTCACATGCCGCGACCAGCTTTGCGCCGTCGAGTTTATTGAGATGGGTGACGTGGTAGTAGCCGCGACCGCCGGTACCGATAATGCCGAGTTGAATCTGGTCGTTCGCCGCCTTCACTTTCTGAATCCACGGAGCGCCGGTGATCATGCCGGCCGCCACGGCAGCCCCTGCCGCCGCCGTCTTCACCGCGTCGCGACGCGAAATCTCGTTCTTCTGTTCGTTGCCATCAGCCATGGAATCACCTCTCTACGAACTCACCATTATATTCAACTAAGCTCTTCCCGCGAACGGGCGGACCACTCCGCACCCGCCAACACAATCATGCTCGCCAGAAAACTCACTAGTACTATGATGACGGCCCAATAGAAGGGACCGTATTCAATTTGCAGTTTCCGCAAAAACCAGGGCCAAATATACTTCAGCGTGTACTTCAAGACCTCGAGCACGAGACCAATCGTGATCGCCGTCGGCACCACCCGCGACGCTGGGATCTTCCGATTCGGCAGCACCCAATAGACGAGGAACAGACTCGCCATCGTCACCGGCACCGCGGCGAGTTTGCCGTAGATCGGCGCGAGGAACCCCGCGAAGGCCCCGGCCGTGGCGTAGTACTCGCGGTTGAGCGCCGAAAGCGCGATGGAGAGGATCGCCAGGGAGCCGCAGGCGAAAATGAGGCCCATCGAGATCAGTTGATTTTTGAAATAGCTGCGATTTTCGGTGATGCCCCAGGCGCGGTTCAGCGCCACCTCCAGCGGCTCGAAGATGCCGTTCGCCGTGAACAGCAACAGGAGAATGGAGGTGTAGCTGAAGCTGGCAAACCGGTTCGGAATCCAGCCGATGCCGACGCGCAGTTGCTTTTCCACCTCTGGGCCAAACAGGTCGCTCATGGCGACGAATACAGACTCCTCCGCCGCGACCCAGCCGACCAATCGGGTACACCAGATCAAGACCAGCAGAAAGGGAAACAACGAAAGAAGCACGTTGGCCGCGATCGAAAAGGCGTAGACGTGGACTTCCACTTCCAGCAGGTACTTGATGGTCGGGAAGAGCTTCCGCACTAAACCTCCCGCCGCTTCCACCGCTCCACGATCCGCTCGCTCCCCCGCATGGCCAACGCCAGAATCGTCAACGTCGGATTCTGATTCCCCGCCGTCACAAAGATCCCCGCGTCATGCACAAACAAATTCGGCACATCATGCGACTGCCCAAACGGATCCGTCACCGACGTCTTCGGGTCCTTCCCCATTCGCGCCGTCCCCACGTAGTGAATCGAATGCCCATACGGCATCCACTTGGGGTCCTTCGGCGGAAAATATTCCGCCCCAGCCGCCTTCATCAACTCCTCGCCCGTCTCCATCATGTCGGCAAACATCGCCTTCTCGTTCTCCCGGTAGCTGAAATGGAAACGGACGCCGGGAATCCCCGCATCGTCCCGCAACTTCTCGTCCACCTCAATCCGGTTGTCCTTGTAGGGCAAAACTTCACCCTGAAACAGTACCGAAGCGCCCGCCGTGTAGTAGTCCCGGATGCTCTTCTTCCACTGCTGCCCAAAGCCTGGCAACGACTTCCCTACAAACGTCGTCTCGCCGGTGCCCCCGCCAGGGAAGATCTGATACCCGCGAATGAACTTCTTCCCGCGCCAGTTCTTCGTCAGATCCGGAATAAAGCTATGCGCCCCGTTGCCATCCTCGTTCGTCACCGGACGCCCAATCAACTGCGGCAGATGGCCGCTAATCGAAGCGTACATGTGCTCGGACAAATACCGTCCCACCAGCCCCGAGGAATTCGCAATCTTCGAGTTCAATAAGATATGCGCCGACTCGACGCACCCGGCCGCCATCACGAACTGCTTGGCCTGCAACTCCTTCCACGCCTTGTTCGCCACGTCGTAGTAGTGCGCTTTGCTCGCCCGCCCCTCTTTGTCGAGCTCAATCGAACGCACCCGCGAACCCGGCAGCAGCGTCAACTTACCCGTCTTCTCCGCCGCGTTCACGAACACCCGCAAGGAATCAAACTTCGACCCGCTGTCACAACCCACCCAGCACGGCCCGCAGTAGTGGCAAGCCGGCCGGCCGTTGTGATCCTTCGTCAGGATCGCCTTCGGGATCGGGATCATTTCCAAGCCCTTGCCCAGCTTACCGGCCACTTTGGCAAACTCCAGCTCCGCCGCCTTCGGCTTCAGAGACGGCAGACCGTTATTCAGCGGAAACGCCCCCAGCGGCTTGCCCGACGACGAGACGCCAATCAGCGCCTCCACCTTGTCGTACCACGGCGCCACTTCCTCATAGGTAATCGGCCAACGGGTGTCGTGGTCATCCAGGGGTTGAAACTCTTCGACGCCCAACCGCGGCGTCACCCCGGCCCAAAACAGGCTCTTGCCGCCGACGGCGCGCACCCGCACGAACTGGAAATAATCATCGCCCGCCCAGCCGTAGGGTTCCTTCTTGTCATCAATCAGGAACTTCGTCTCTTCGAGATACTCCTGAAAGTAGTCGCCCCGAATGCCCCGCTTCGGCAGGTTCCAACGGCGAATCCGATGAACCGGCAACTCCGCCGGATCGCGCCGTGGACCGGCCTCCAGCATCGCGACATCCAGGCCGGCCTGCGTCAGCACGTGGGCGGTCATGCCGCCGGCCGCACCGGAGCCGATAATGCAAACGTCGTAAGTCTTCGCCATGGCCCTAGCTCCTCTGCCGCAGCAGCGGCTGGTAGCCGGCCGGCGCCTTTAGGTCCGCAGGCTCGGCTCCGGGAAACTCTCGCAGGAACGTGTATCCCTTGTAGCCGAGCTCTTTCAAAATGCCCTCCCTCGAGGTATAAAACCCGTCGACACACGCGTCCTTCAACAGAACGAAGAACCGTTCCGCCGGAGTCCGCGGCCGGAACTCATTCTTCGATGCCGCCGTCAATAGCGCCAGCGGGTCCGCGGCGCCAACGTAGGGCCGCAACCCGTTCCGCCAAGCCGTCTGCAGGGGCTTCTGGGCATGGAACACCACGGTCTCGATGTACTGCGCCACATTGGCCGCCGCCGCCCCGCCGCTGCGCTCGTCGGCGGGTAGGATCAGTTCGGTGAGCTGCTGGAGAGCCGCCCGCTCTTTGACCGTAAAAAACATCGGCGTAGCCGCCGCCACCTGCGGGGCTAACTCATGGTGATGCTGTTCGGCGGAGGCCAACGCCTCTGCCCACAGCGCCGCCGCTACTGTCGCAAAATCCCGGCGAGAAAGCATGATACGCCTAGGGTAGCTTGCGCGGCACAATCCGGTAAACCGAGACAGGGCTTTCGTTCCCTTCCCGGTCCACCGCTTTGACTCCCAGCACAATATCGTCCACCGACACATCCACTAGCCGGAACTCTTTCCCGATTCCGATGAACTGCTCCTTCTCCCAATAGGGCGCCGTCGAGTCGCGCCGGACAATGGAGAAGCCCGCCAAGTCCGTCACGTCGCCCACCTCTTTCCACTTTAGAAAGGCGTCGTAGCCGCTCTTACCCCGGCTCAGGTTAGGCCCTTCGATCTCTTCGCCGCTCGTGACGGAGCGCGTCTTCGTCATCACATCCGGCGCCGGCGGCGCCCACGCCAAGGTAGCCGCCACGGCGCCGTTCACCTGCGTCACGCGCGCCGCATAGGCTGGTGACGCATTCGCGAACGTGTCCGACCCCGTGTGCTGATTGGCGTAAAACTCGCTTGGCGTCGTGAACCGCACCGCCGGATAGCCCACCCGGTCAAACGGCGTATGGTCGCCACCCCGGCCAAACCGGTCCGCGCGAAACACCGTGCTCACCGACATTGACGGCACATACCGTTCGCCCACTTCTTTCACATACCGCGCCAAGGTCCGCGACGGAGAATCGATCGGATCCTCCGAAAACAGCCGCACTGACGAATTCGCCGACCGCCCGTTGCCCGCCATATCGTTGCCGATGATGTCGTTGTTCAGCACAGCGTCAATCACCATCTTCTGTTCCTTGGCTCGCTTGGCGTATTGGTTGGCCCCAAGCAAGCCGTACTCCTCGCCGGCAAACGCGATGAAGACAATGGTCTTTTCAAACTCGAACTGGCTCATCACCCGCGCCAACTCCATCACTGCCGCCGTTCCGGACCCATCATCCGAAACGCCTGGCGCGTCGGCCGCTACCGTGGCTTCCTGATCCATTTGCTCGAGTTCGCCGACCTTCTTCCGCACGATGTGCAGCGAATCGTAGTGCCCGCTGATGATGACATGCCGATCCTTCTGCGTCGTGCCGGGGAGCACGGCGACCACATTCACGATCTTCACATCGCGAAACACCCGGGCCGCTTTTTTCAGCTCGTGCTCGTCGAGCGACACCTGCAGCCGCGGGCTATAGCTCTTCATCTCCTCGGCAATCCACCGGTATGCCGCCCCTACTCCGCGCGTCGGGTGCTCTTGCGAAGAAAAGATGTTCCGCGTGCCAAAGGCCTCCAGGCGCTGCAAGGTCGCCGCAATCCTTTCGGTCGAAATCGCCGATACGATCTTCTCCACCTTGGGGTTTAACGATTTCAGCGGCGCTTGGGCGTGCAGCGATAGGGCGAGAAAAAGAGAGAGATAAAGACGCATGGCGTTATCTGCGAAAATAGCAGATTAGACACTATGGTCATTGATGGCATTTACTATGCGCTCGGGCTGCTCGCCGGCGGAGCGTTGGCTGGCTACCTCACCCGGCCCTGGATGGCGATTCCCTTCGTCATTCTGGCGATGTTCTGCTTGTGGTTCTTCCGCGATCCGGAACGGGCGGTGCCTGCGGGCCCTGTCGCCGTCTCCCCCGCCGACGGGAAAGTGACGCTCATCAAGCAGGTGGACGGCAAAACCCGGCTCAGCATCTTTTTAAACGTGTTTGACGTGCACGTGAACCGCACCCCGATCGCCGGCAAGGTGGTCGACGTGAAGTATCAAACCGGCAAGTTCCTCGTTGCCAGCAAGGACGAAGCGTCCACCGACAACGAGATGAACACGATGGTGGTCGAGGCGCCCGATGGGGTCCGCGTCGCCTTTAGCCAGATCGCCGGACTCATTGCCCGCCGCATCATCTGCTACAAAAAACCTGGCGACGTGCTCGTTGCGGGTGAGCGCATGGGCTACATCAAGTTTGGCTCCCGCGTGGACGTCTGGTTTGGTCCCGAGTGGGAGCTTACAGTTAAGGTGGGGGACCGCGTGTCTGCCGCGTCCTCGATCATCGCGAAAAGGAAATAATGCCCCGGCTGAATCTATCTGAGCGCTTGATTGATCCGAATTCGCCGGACCGCCGTCCGCGCCGGGCGGCCTATGCGCTCCCGACCATGTTCACCGCGGGCAATCTGCTCCTCGGCTTCCTCGCCATTATGGAGTCGTTCCGTGGCGCCATCGATACTGCCATGGGCGCGAGCGAGTTGGCCCGCGACCACTTTGAACTCGCCGCGATCATGATCGGCATCTCCGTGTTTGTGGACGGGCTCGACGGGCGCATCGCCCGCATGACCAACACCGTCAGCGATTTCGGCCGCGAGATGGACTCACTCGCCGACGTTATCTCTTTTGGGCTTGCTCCCGGGGTTCTGGCCTTCACCTGGGGCATCCTGTTTATCGATTGGTCGCTGCTGCCGGATGTGGATATGCGCGTGCCCCTCGAACGCGCGGGGTACTTTTTCACGTTTGTTTTCCTGCTTTGCGGGGCCTCTCGCCTCGCCCGTTTCAACGTGCAAGTGAACCCGGTTCCGAAGAATCCGGGCCGCCCGGACCGGAAGTATTTCGTCGGCCTGCCCATTCCTGCCGCCGCCGGCATGTTGGCCGCCGTCGTCTATGCCGCCAACTCCTATCCGCTCCGCCATTGGATGGCCGCCGTGGCCTGGATGGCGCTCATCGGTCTTCTCTCCTTCCTGATGGTCAGCACCTGGCGTTACCGGAGCTTTAAGGATTTCAACCTGCTCAGCCCTCGCTCGTTTCGCAGCGTTATCACGCTCGGCGCGATGATCTTCCTGATCTTCAACTTCTCGCAGCAGGTGTTGCTCGCCATGGGTATCGCCTACACCGGCAGCGGCATCGTCGTTCGTATCGGCGGGCTGCTGCAACGCAAGCCCCAAGGGGCCAGCCCCACCCCGGAGCATCAAATTGGTTAACCCCATCGTTCTTCTGCTCGGCGGCGAATCGCTGGTCGGCAAAGACTTTCAGGCTCGCTTCGAGGACTCGAAGCTGAAGGCCCACCTGACCTTGACCGCTGCCGGGGAGGGGGTCAGCGCTGTGATCGCCGCGCCTACCAGCGATGACGACGATGAACCCGAAGTGATCCAGGCGCTCGATGGCGACCAGATCGCTTCCGCAAAAGTCATCGTGCTGAGCGGCGGGGCGGAAGAGGCCCGCGCCGCCTTCTCGCTGGTGCAGAAGCATCAGGGCCGCGCTGCTGTCGTCGACCTCACCGGCGAACTGGCCACCGTTCCCGAATCGCGGGTGCGTGCACCATATTTCGAAACGAAGCCACCGGAAGGCGGAGTCGTCCACTCCATCCCTAACCCGGCTGCTTACCTCCTGGCCCATTTCCTGACGCAGCTCCATCAGAGCCAGCCGGTTCGCCGCGCTGTCGCCACGATTTTTGAACCCGCCAGCATGAGCGGACTCCGGGCCATCAACGAGCTGCAGCGGCAAGCAATCGGCCTGTTCACTTTCAAGCCCTTGCCGAAGGAAGTCTTTGGCGAACAGGTGGCCTTCAATCTCATCGCCCGGCCCGGCGAAGAGTCCACCATCGGCTGGGCCGGCCGCGAAAAGCGAATTGAACGCGACCTCGCCTCCCTGCTCGCCATCGATGGCGCCGTGCCCATGCCGTCGCTCCGCTTGGTTCAGGCGCCGGTCTTCCATGGTTACGCCATTTCCCTCTGGGTCGAATTCGCCACCAGCGTCAAGATCAGCGCGTTACTCGACCACTTGAAAGAAGAGGGTGCTGACCTCCGCACGGAAGACCTCGACCCGCCCAACAATGTGAACATGGCCGGCCAGTCCGGCTACGCCGTTGGCGCCGTGGAAGTGGACCACAACGACAGCCGCGCCTGTTGGTTCTGGCTTGCCGCCGATAACCATCAACTCTCCGCCGAGCTCGCCATGGACGTCGTCCGGGAGCTGCTATGAAACGCCGCGCCCTGCTCAGCACTCTGGGCCTGGCTGGCTGCGGCTACCACGTCGGCGGCAAAGCCGACCTGCTACCCAAGACTGTCAAGACCATCGCGATTCCCACCTTCGGCAATCTCACCACCCGCTACAAGATCTCCGATCGCCTGGGCAGCGCGATCAGCCGCGAGTTTCTGACCCGCACCCGCTACCAGATCGTCGCCGATCCCAACGAAGCCGATGCCACCCTTAGCGGCTCCGTGTTGAACTATACGGCCTTCCCCACGGTCGTCGACCAGGTCACCGGCCGTGCCGCCGGCGTGCAGATCTCCGTCATGCTGCAGGTGAACCTCACGGATCGCGCCTCTGGCAAGCTGCTCTTTACCCGGCCCAACATGGAGGTCCGCGAGCGCTATGAAATCTCCATCGACCAGGCTCAATACTTCGAGGAGTCCGAAACGGCGCTCGAACGGTTGAGCCGCGACGTGGCCCGCTCCGTGGTCAGTGCCGTGCTGTCGGGGTTCTAAATGGCGTTGACCCCGGATCAGTTCCTAACGCAGATCAAGCTCGGCCGCCTGCTGCCCGCCTACCTGTTCATCGGCCCCGACGCCTACCGGCGGGACAAGTGCCGGCGCGCGCTGATTGAGTATTGGCTGGCCGAGGGCGAAGAGCGGGAACAGGGCCTCACCCGGCTCGACCTCGACGAGACCTCGCTCGCCGATGCCATGGATGACGCCTGCTCGTACTCCCTGTTCGCCACGAAGCGGGTCGTCTGGATCACCTCGGCCGAAGTCGCCCTGCCCCGCGGAAAGGATACCGAGGGCGGCGCCGACCCCGTCGCCCGTTATTTGAAGAATCCGCCTCCCGGCGTGATCGTCATCCTGCAGTGCAGCCGCTTCGAGTTCGATGGCGACGACAAGGCCAAAATCGAACGGGTGCAAAAGTTCTATGGCTGTCTGGGCGGTCAGGTGGAGTTCCCTCACCCGAGCCCGCTCGAAGCTCGCGCCCTGGCCCAACTCCTTGCCCGGGACGCGGGCCTCCGCCTCACCGCGGACGCCATGGAGCTGCTCGTCGAAGCTACCGGCAACAACTCAACGCGCATTGCCATCGAGATGGAGAAGCTCGGCCTGCTCACCGGGGAGGGCGGCCCCATCAGTGTGGAGCAGATCCAGAAGATGGTGCCGGACGCGAGGGAATCCACCATCTTTGCGCTCGTCGCCGCCATGGGCCGCCGGGATCGCCGGGCCGCTCTCGAAGTGCTCGATACGCTCGTTCGCGAAGGCGAGTATCTTCCGCTCGCGCTCAGCTTTCTCGCCGGTCAGTTCCGCATGGCCATCACGGCGAAGGAGGCGCGCCTCGCCGGGGCAGCACAGATTCAGCAATACTTTTCCCGCCAGGGCGTACCCATGTGGAAGGCCCGCGCCGAACAGGTGGCGCAGACCGCCCAGGCTTTCACGCTGCCCCAAATGCGGACGGCCGTTCAGGGGCTGTTCCGGGCGGACCGCGGCCTGCGCGATATCCGCCCGGATGACCGGATCATCATGGAACAGTTGATCCTGGCGCTTACGGCATAAGGGTGTAGTTCACCCGAACGGCCGTGCGCACCGCGACCGGATTACCGTTCAGCAACGTCGGTTGGTACACCCACTGCCGCACCGCCGTCAGCGCTGATTCGGTGAGGTCCGGGTGGGGCGAGGCGAGCACCTCGGCCAAGTTCACGTTGCCGGTCTTATCGATTTCCACCTGCAACTGCACCGGACCCTGAATGCGCTGGGTCTTCATCGACGCGGGGTAGACGGGCGCCACCTTCTTCAGCAGCTTCGAGCTCATTACGTTGCCCCCGACTTTGATGCCGGGGCCCGTGGGCTCTTCGCGATAGTGCACGTCAAGCGTCTGGGGCGAATCGCTCAGGGTGATGTCGAACATCCTGCGGCCGTTCACCACCATGCTGTACTCCCCGGCGGCCAACCCGCGGAAGGAGTATTCGCCGTCGCCGCCGGCGCTGGTCCGCGCCCGCTCTTCGGTCCCCTGCAGCAACTTGATCTCGGCGTAGGCCGCATTGAACACCGTGCCGCTCAGCGTTGGCGCTTGGGCCAACAACAATAGCGGAGCCGCGAACAGCAGCGCGATCGACAACCACACCCTTCGGCCGGCCGGCCGGCGATCCCGCTTGGGATCGAGAATCGCCCGGACCCGCGGTTCGAGATCACTCCCCGCACCAAGGGCCGCACTATAGGAAACGGATGAAGCCCGCGCCACGGCCAACAAGTCCTGTGCGTACGACGGAGCGTCTCCGGCGAGCACCATGGCATCGTCGACGGCGAACTCCGCTTCTTGCCGCTGTTGCGCGGCCGCCCACCACACCAGCGGATGGAACCAATAGACAGCGGTCGCGACAGTCCCCACGGCGCTCGCCCACAAATCCCCTCGCTCCACATGGCATCGCTCGTGCGCCAGCACCCTCTCGCTCACCGGCCCCTCTGGCACCAGAATCATGGGTCTCCCCAGTCCGTACGTCAGCGGAATCGCAATCTCGGCGCTGGCAAACACGCCGGGCGCTACTTCCTGGCCGGCCTTCCGCAGCCGCCGCAAAGTCAGCAGACTCAGTCCCTGGCGCAGCAGCACCAACGAGACTCCCAGTCCATAGGCAACGGGCATCCAGTCTAGCGGCGCCTCGGGGCGGACCGTGATCGTCGTCCCCGGAGCGGTGACAACACCAGTGGGGAGAACCGCGACTGATGGCACGGCTTGCGGCCGCCAACGCAGCCAAACCGGCAGGATCAATGTAGCCGCCAAGGCGACCGTCCAGATCACGTGCCGCACCGCGGCCGTTCGGGTAGCAAAGTGGAGCAGAGCGGCCACGGCCAAAGGCGCCGTCGCCAACAGTGCGGAGAGGTAAAGAAGTTTCATTGGGTGGGTCCTTCCTGGCGGGCTTTGTTGATCAGGGCTTGGAGACGGTCGAGTTCTTCGGTGGATAGCTTAGCCGCACCGTCGTCAAGCAACGCAGCGGCCGCCCGGGCGGGCGATCCATCGAAGAACGTATTGAGCAGGTGCGTCAGCGCGGAGCGTCGCGCCGTTTCCGGTTCGACAGCGGGATGGAACAGATACCGCGGCCCGTCCTCGGAATGCCGGATGTGCCCCTTCTCCTCCAAAATCCGGAGATGGGTACGAACCGCCGAATAGCTCGGCGAATCCGGCAAAGCAGCGAGGACCTGTTGGGCGGTGGCCTGCCCCAGGCGATAGAGAACGTCCAGAATCTGACGTTCGCGGCGACTTAAGGAGGGGTGAGAATGCGACATGCCTGTGCTAATTTTTTAGCACAGGCATGCAAACAAGTAAAGCTAAATTTTTAGCAGGCCGAAGGGCGACCTACGCCGCGAGCTTTTTGACGTGAGCCGAAACGCGGGACTTGTAGCGGGCAGCGGTGTTCTTCTTGATGATGCCCCACTTGGCGGAGCGGTCAACGATGGAGAAGACCGACGGGAGAACCGCGACGGCGCCATTGGCGTCCTTGCTAGCGATCAGCTTACGCACGCGCTTGATCGCGGTGCGGAGGCGGGACTTGCGCATCCGGTTGATCTCGGTGCGCTTTTCGGTAACGCGGACCCGCTTCAGAGCCGAAACATGATTTGCCATTTACAGAAATACCAATCCTTACAGAACTTTCCCTTTTGATGTTACCAACTCAGGGGGTCACCGTCAACGGAACGGTTGCCGAATAGGACTTGCCGCCCACCGTTGTCAGGACTGCTTCCATCGTGTATTGACCCGGTTCGAGTCGAAGCCGGTCGGTCGCCGTCCAGTTCTTCTCGCCGTCCACCGTCTCTTCCCGCATTGCCGCCAGGAAAAGCCGCGTCGCCGACCAAGTGTAAACCCGGTTGCCCTGGGCGTCCGTCAAATGCAAGTCAAAGCTTTGCCCGCTGCTGAACTGCAGTTTCAAGGGCTGGCCAGTCGAGTTTTCGAGCGTCATCCGCGCGTTGAACGCAAACTCCCGCTCGTAGGACACGCGGTCCAAACTCAGCCGGAAGGAGTGATCCGGTCCACCGAACACTGCCAAACCTGCCACCCGCGCGTAGGTCAAGCGGTAGACGCGTGGCCCGCCGAAGGTCGTCACCTCTCGTTCCGCCAGTCCTACCCCGGGTACGAAGACCTCGCGGGTGATTCCAGCGTCGGCGCAGGTGGCCGGCGCATAGCGGATGGTCAGGCCATCCGAAAATTTCCGTTTCCCCAGGTCGACCATCGTGTCTCGCGCTTCCACCGTTGCAGTGCCGGTGCAGTGTTCAAAGGTCGTATCGTAGCGATCGGCCGTAAAATCAGCCCACAAGCCTTCGGCCCCATCCGTCCGCAGGAGCACCAGACGCCCTTGCTCGTTGATTCGCAACCGAACGGTCTGCGCGTCGATCCCTCGATAAACGAAGTACTCTTGTCCGCCGACCTGCTCGGTCCCGCGGATCTCCGCCACCACGGTCTCGTTACTTAACGCTCCTTCGGCGCGATAGATCCATTGGTTGCCGACGGCCAGCGGGAAGTATTCCGCGGCCGCCGGCAAAGCTAGGGCGAGGGCAAGCCAACTCAGTTTGAAAGAAGTCAACATCATGCACACAGACGCGCCAACCGCAGAGTTCGTAGACTGCAATTTTAGTAAACTTTGCCCGCGGGTCCAGGGTTAAAATGAAGGACCAGTCCTTTAGATCATGACCCACATTCAAGGCCCTCTTGCCGCTCTCGTAACCGTCCGCCGGCCATCCGGCCATACCATCGACATTGGGCCAGCCCTCGATATCATCGATTTCCTGGTTAGCCACGGCGTCACAGGGATTGCGTTGCTTGGCGCCACCGGCGAGTTTATTCACTTTGATGTGGAAGAACGGATGCGCTTTGCCCATATGGCCATCCGGCGCAGCCGGGTTCCGCTGCTGGTCAACGTCTCCCACTCGACGCTCGAAGGCGCCCTGACGCTCGCGCGCGATGCCGCAGCCAATGGCGCCGCGGGGCTGCTGCTGATGCCCCCGCACTTCTTCCGCTACAAACAGCAGGAACTGCGGGAGTTTTACTTCCGCTTCGCTGACTCCGCCGCCGACCTTCCGCCCACCTTCCTCTACAATCTTCCCTTCTTCACAAACGGTCTCGAACCCGCCACGGCCTGCGAGATCCTCGCCACTGGCCGCTTCGGCGGGATTAAGGATTCGAGCGGCAACCTCGACATGTTTGCCGCCCTCGCCGCCCAGCGCGAGCGCCAGCGCTTCACCCTGCTCATCGGCAACGATTCCATCCTCGCCGCCCGGCGCCACCTTTGTGACGGGGTCATCTCCGGCTGCGCGTGCGCGGTACCCGACCTGATCGCCGGACTCGACCGCGCCGTGACGATCGGCAACGCCGACGCGCAAGCCCGCCTGGCCCAGCGGCTGGTCGAGTTCATCGAAAAGATCGATCCCTTGCCCACCCCGCTGGGCGTCCAGGAAGCGCTCGCCCTGCGCGGCTTCCCCTCGGCTTTGGCCCCCACCCGCCTCGGGCCGGATCTCCTGCGTCATCGTGAACTGTTCCGCGCCTGGTTTCCTGGCTGGCTCGAGGCGATGCGGCAGGACCTGAAACTGATCTAGTAGCGTATGCACGACGTCGAATCCTTCCGCCCGGTAGCCCGCGAAGCGATCGAATGGATCGCCGATTACCTAGCCAACTCCCGCCGCTATCCGGTCACCCCCCGGATGAATCCGGGCGACCTGATCGACCGTCTGCCCGCCCACGGCCCCGAAGTCGGCGAGCCCCTCGCTCAGTTGCTCGCCGATTTCGAGACCCAAATCCTGCCCGCGGTGGGGCACTGGAATCATCCCCGCTTCTTCAATTACTTCTCCTCCACGGGTTCGGTGCCGGGCGTGCTGGCCGAAATGCTGGCCGCGGCGTTGAATTCAAACGGCCTCAACTGGGTCGCCACGCCGGCCGTCTCGGAGCTCGAACAAGTCGCGCTCGCCTGGCTGCGCCAATGGTCCGGGCTGCCGGATGATTACTTTGGCCAGATCTTTGATACAGCCTCCATCAGCACGCTCCATGCGCTAGCCGCAGCCCGCGAGATGGCCGACCCGGATTCGCGCCGCCTTGGGCTCACCAAACGCCTGCGCGTGTACTGCTCCGATCAGGCGCACTCCAGCGTGGATAAGGCGGCGATCGCCGTCGGCATCGGCCTCGATAATCTCGTCAAGATTCCTTCGGACGCCGAGTTCCGCCTGCAGCCCGCCCTGCTTCGCCAAGCCATCGATGACGACCTTGCCGCCGGGTACACCCCCTGTGCCGTAGTCTCGACCCTCGGCAGCACCTCCACCACCAGTGTTGACCCGATCGCCGAGATCGTGGCGATCGCCGAACCGCACAACGTCTGGGTCCATATCGATGCCGCCTACGCCGGCGCCGCGCTGCTGCTGCCGGAGTTCCAGGCCCTGATTCAAGGCGCCGAACGGGCGCACTCCTACGTCGTCAACCCGCACAAGTGGCTTTTCGTGCCGGTTGATTGCAGCGCCTTTTACACCCGCTTCCCCGAAATCCTCCGCCGCGCCTTCTCCGTCACCCCGGAGTATCTCCGCACGAGCGCCGACCCGCGTGCGGTGAGCCTGATGGACTATGGCATCCCCCTCGGCCGCCGGTTCCGCGGTCTGAAGCTTTGGTTTGTGCTTCGCTATTTCGGCCGCCAGGGCTTGATCGAAGAGCTGCGGCGGCAGATCGAACTCGCCCAAAGCCTCCGCCGCTACGTGGAATCCGATCCCCGATTTGAACTCGCGGCCCCGGCTCCGTTCTCGACGGTCTGCTTCCGCAAAAAGACCACCGCGGCTGAGAATCGGTGGATCGCCGCCGAAATCAATCGCAGCGGTGACTTCTTTATCTCCCAAACCATCCTGCGGGGCGAGTTCACCCTTCGCGTCGCCATCGGTAACCTGGCCACGACACAGTCCGATGTGGACGCTCTCTGGGAACGAGTTACTGCGCTGTCCGAGCTAGCGCCTGCTCATTGTGCCGGCTGAGCCGGGCGATCTCGCTTTCGAGCAGCAGGAGAGAGTGCCGGATGGCGAGTTGATCCCGCGCCGTCGCCGCGTCCTCCAGCCGGCGTGCCCGGTCCGCCACGAGGCTCGCCGCAATCGATTTCGCCGCCGACTGCACCTGCCGGGCCTCGGTGGCAATCACTGCGATCTCGTTGCCCTTTACTGCCTGCTGCATCCTCTCCAGCCGCTCCGGCGCGAGTTGCAGGAACAGGCGCACCATGTTGTCGACGATGTTTGAGCCGTCAGGCAGGAAGCTCGACGTAAACCGGGGATCGAGCAACGGCGCCTCATCCGGTCCGGGTCTCGGCGCCTTCGTCTCTCCGTTGACAGGGACCAGATAGCTGTCGAGCGTCTGGAACAACTCCCGCGAGTTAATCGGCTTGGTGAGATACGCGTCCATGCCGGCCGCCAGGCACCGTTCCCGGTCGCCGCTCATGGCGTGCGCCGTCATCGCAACCACCGGCAATTGCCGCCAGAGCTCACTTTGCCGGATCTGCCGGGTCGTTTCGAGGCCATCCATCACCGGCATCTGCACGTCCATCAGGACGAGGTCGAAGGTCCCTCCCGCCAGAACCTGCAGCGCCTGCGCCCCGTCGTTGGCGATACCGCAAACGTAGCCCCGCTTCTTCAGCAGCCCCTGCAGCACCTTCTGGTTCACCAGATTGTCTTCCACCACCAGAATCCGTCCAGTCCGCTCAACGGCTACTCCGGCGGGAGCTTGGCTCTCCGCCGCAGAGGGCTTCTCGGCCGCTTGCAGCTTCAGGGTCACCTGAAATTGGCTTCCTACGCCAACCCGGCTCGAGACCGAGACGCCACCGCCGTGAATCTCGGCCAACTTCTTCGTGATCGCCAACCCCAGGCCCGTTCCGCCGAAACGCCGAGTGATACTGCCGTCGGCTTGCGTGAATTTTTCAAAAATCAGCGGGAGCTTTTCTTCCGGGATCCCCATACCCGTGTCCGCCACCGTAAGTTCCAGGTCAATGAGGCCGGTTCGCTCCCGCGCGTGCGCGTTGACACCCACGGTAATCTGCCCGGCGTTGGTGAACTTCACGGCATTGCTCAACAAATTGTGCAAGATCTGCCGAACGCGCAACGGATCGCCGACGAACTGACTCGGCAGATCGATCGGCATGTCCATCACCAGCCGAACCCCCTTCTGCGCGGCCTTCGCGCCGTGCGCTTTCACGCAGTCGCGCACCAGCAGCCGCAGGTTAAATGGGATCTGTTCAAGCACCATCCGCCCGGACTCGATCTTCGACAAATCGAGAATATCGTTTAGCAGCTGCAGCAGCGACAACGCGCTTCGCTGCGCGGTCTCCAACTGCTCCCGCTGCTCGGCGGTCAACGGGCTATCGAGCACCAGCTCGATCATGCCCAGAAAGCCATTCATCGGGGTCCGCAGCTCGTGCGACATGTTGGCCAGAAACTCGCTCTTGGCGCGGCTCGCCGCCAACGCGTGTTGCATCGCCTCTTCGAGCGCCTCCGTCCGCTGCCGGATCCGCTGCTCCAGCAGTTCCTGGTGCTGCTCCAGTTCCGATCGCTGCTTGCTCAACATCGCGATCATGTCGTTGAAGCTGCGCGCCAGGAACTCCACCTCGTCGCCCGACTTCCGGTACCGAATGGGCCGCAACTGGCCTTGCCCCACGGCAACCAAACCCTTCTCCAGAGTCTCAATCGGCTTCACTAGCAGCCGCATGGTGACCTGCACCACCAACGTCGCAATCACCAACGCAACGCCCAAAAGGATCGCACTCTTCCCCAAACTCAACGTCCCGTTGATATGGTCGTACGCCACCACCACCAGGACAAGCCAAGCCATCATCCCCGCGGTAAACAGGAAGAACTTGGTGCCCAGCGAACGGTACTTCGCCGCCTGCGTCCGTTGGATTTTGGGTTCCACTTTGGCGATACTATCCCTTCTTAACCAGCTTCCACGAAACACCGAGACCGACCTATCCGGTGTAGACCTTAGTTCGCCGGTCACCTTCGCTGACCGCGGCGCAATCGATGGTACTGATACTGTGGAATCTGACCTTCCCAATGCCCTCTACGCGCTTATCGACCAGTTTCTGTGGAATCCGACTCAAAAATCCGATCA